>NZ_CP011387.1:175000-537500 GCF_001644565.1 Deinococcus puniceus
ACGCGGCTCATTCATAGAAACTCCGAAAAGACAGAGGAAGAGCATCAGCCTACGCGCCCGAAACGGCGGCCCAGCCAGACTTCCAGCCCACGCAGAGCCGCGTCTACGCCAATCGCCAGCAGCGCGGCGGGCACGGCTCCCAGCAAGATCAGGTCGGCGGCGGCGCTTTGCAGGCCCTTGAAGATGTAGGTGCCCAGCCCGCCCGCGCCGATCAGGGCGGCCACCGACGCCACGCCCACCAGCAGCACGGCAGCCTGCCGAACTCCGCTCAGCCAGACCGGAAGGGCCAGCGGCACCTGCACGCGCCAGAAAATCTGGCGGCCCGTCATGCCCATGCCGCGTGCAGCGTCTACCGTGCCTGCCGGAACGCCCCGCAGCGCCACCACGCCGTTTCGCAGGATCGGCAGCAGGGCATACAGGGTCATGGCGGTCAGCGCCGGGGCCACCCCGATGCCCGAAATACCCGCCGCACGCAAAGCCGGGAAGGCGTTGGAGAGGGCGGAAAGAGGCGCGATCAGCAGGCCCAGCAGGGCCAAGCTAGGGAGCGTTTGAATGGCGTTGGCGAGGCCCAGCACGGCCACCGCCACGCGCTCTCGCCCGGCCGCCCAGACCGCCAGCGGTACGCCGATCAGGGTAGACAGGCCCAGCGCCGTGCCCACCAGCCGCAGATGTTGCGCGAGTTCCTGCACCCAGCGCGGGCCTTCGTTGCGGGCTTCTATCAGCACCGACCAGCCCGACAGGTGGCCCGTCCCCACCAACGCCAGCACAGCGGGCAACCACGCCCACGCCAGCACCCGTTGCCTGCCCACCAACAGCAGGCCCGCGCCGTACACGGCCACCAACGCGCCCAGACCGCTGAGCCACACGCCCGCTGCGGCACTGGCCCGTGCAAATTCGGCCTGACCCACAAGGGCGGAACGGGTTTGCAGGCCCAGCACCCAGAACACCGCCACCACCGCCAGCCCAGCTGCCGCCCACGTTAGTCGCGGAAAAAGTCGGGCGGCCAGCAGGGGCAACAGCGCCAGCATCACCATCAGGGCCAAGAGTGCAGGGGGCAGCCGCAGGTATTCCCCCGGTGCAAGGCGGTTGGGGCGCAGCAGCACCCAGGGCAACAATGCCCCCGCCAGCATGGGTAGGGCGGCGAGGGCCAAGACCTGCAGCACGTCCCCTCTGACCAGCCCCCCGCTAACCACACTGTTGGCCGCCGACAGCAGTGGGGCGGAAGGCCGATTGCCCCCCGCCCCTGCTGGATTAGGAATGCTCACGCGGTGGCCAGCAGGCGGGGCTGATCCCAACTGGGGAAGAACCCACGCAACCTGCCGCCGTCTGCCTGCATACTTACTTGATCAGGCCCTTGCTCTTGAGGTACGTCTGGGCCACGCTCTGCGCCGTGCGGCCTTCCAGCGCCACCTGTGCATTCAGGCCCTGCAAGGTGGCCTGCGTCAGCGTGGCGAAGGTTTTGTTCAGCAGCGCCTCTATCTGGGGATTGGCTTTCAGGGTGGCCGTGCGAATGATCGGCGCGGGCTGGTACACGGCCTGTGCGCCTTTGGGGTCTTTGAGGGCCACCAGTTTCAGGGCGGACAGGCTGCCATCGGTGCCGTAGGCCATCGCTGCGTTTACGCCGTTGGTGCCACTTGCTGCGGCTTGTTGCGTCTGGGGCGGGGTCGCGCCTGCCAGCGTCAGTTTCTGGTCGGCCTTCAGCTTAAAGCCGTAGACCTGTTCGAAAGCGGGCATGGTATCCGGGCGGTTGAAGAATTCGGGGCTGCCCGCGATCTTGAATTTGCCGCCGCCGTTCAGGTATTTGGCGAGATCGGTCACGCTGGCAAGTTTCTGGGCGCTGGCAAAAGCCTGCGGTACGGCAATGACCCAAGTGTTGTTCACGTTGGCGGGCTTCAGCCAAGAAATCCCGTTCTTCACGTCGAGTTGGCGGGCAAAGCCGTAGATCACGCCGGGGCTGCCCGCCTGCTTGGCTGTGATTTTGGCAGCGGGGAACAGGTACACAGCGTTCCCGGTGTATTCGGGATACACGTCTATTTCTCCGGCCAAGATCGCCTTCCGGTTCACGCCCGTGTCACCTAAGTTGGTCTTATCGGTCACGTCCAAACCAGCATTCTTCAGGGTCAGCACGATCATCTGGCCCAAGATCTGTGCTTCTGGATCAAGCTTGCTTCCCACGACAATAGGTTTGGCGGCGGCTGTACTGGCTAACAAAGTCAAAGAAAGAATCAGGAACGTCTTCATGGGTGAGCCTCCGGTTTAGGTCACCGTACTGGGCAGTACAGGGCAGGGCGTGTGGGACGCATGACAAAAGGGGACAATCCGTAGCCTAGATGAAGTCTGCCTAAAGTTCTGTACCCTTTTGATCCTGCACCGACTTGAGCATGGCTCGGTGGCACGATCACCCCGAAAGTATACAAGTTTTATCAACTGCTTTGTTAAATCCACTGAGCTGGGCCGCTGCAACCGGATGCCTAGAGCCGGGCATGCTGAGACAACAAAAATCACCCCCAAGGAGCGGAGGGTGACTGAAGTGCGGGAGAAACGGAAAAGGTTAGAGCGTGCCCTTGAGGGTGCTGGCGACCTTGAAGCGCACCTTTTTGCCCGCAGGAATGGTAATCCTGTCGCTCGTGCCGGGGCGCACGCCCTGACGCTCGGCGGTGGCCGCCACGCTGAGGGTGCCCAGTCCGGGGAGGCCCACGCTTTTGCCGTCTTTCAGGGCGGCAACGACCAGATCAAGCATGCTGGACACGGCCTCGGCAGCCTGCTTCTTGCTCAGGGTCGTGGCGTCGGCCACCAGATCAATGATCTGCGTTTTGGCGACCTTGGCGGCGGCAGCAGGTGCTGGAGCCGTTTTAGCGGCCTTGCTCGCCCCTTTGGGAGCCGTCTTGCTGGCAGCAGGTTTCTTGGCGGCAGATTTGGTGCTTTTGGTCATGGGTGGGCCTCCGGGGGATGAATTGTGAGCAGTTGCTCAGCTCAAATGGACAGTAACACACGTTTGGGCTTAAGCAAACTCGGAAAGAAGCGCTGGCGGGGGTATTTCTCCTTATTTACCTGCTGTTCCCTTAGCGACAAAAGGGGGCTAAATGTGAAAAATCCCCTTAAAACTGGGTGAAATCAGTGAGTATTAAATGAGTAGACTCTTAAAGTCGAGTTACCCCCATCACAGAGACTTGAGACGCAGTTTAAGCACCCGGACTTCTGCAGACAGGGCATCGAATGTCCAGATTCGCCCCCACAGCGTCTCGCCCACGCCGCCCAGCACCTTCAGCGCCTCTAGGGCCATCAGGCCGCCTACGATGTTGGGCAACGGCCCCAGCACCCCGGCTTCGGCGCAGGATTCGGCCCCTTCCGGCACGGGAAACACGTCGCGCAGACTCAGTCTCGCCTCACTTCCAACTGGGTCAGGCCCGAACACACTGACCAACCCAGTCGTGCCGCTGGCGGCCCCCCACACCGACGTTTTTCCGGCTCTGGCACAGGCGTCGGCTAGAGCGTAGCGGGCTTCGAAGTTGTCGGTGGCATCTACAACCAACTCCACATCGGCTATCAAGGCGTCGGCGTTCTGCTCGGTCAGCATCGGCGCGGTTTGCACCTGTACAAACGGGTTGATGGCCTGCACCCTTGCTGCCGCCACCGCCGCTTTGCTGCGCCCCACATCGGCCAGTTCAAAGTGGGTTTGGCGGTGCAGGTTGCTCACGTCTACGGTGTCGGCGTCGGCCACCACCAAGCGCCCCACGCCCGCGCCTGCCAGTTGCAGCGCCACTGGGCCGCCTAATCCGCCCGCGCCCACCACCAGCACCGAGGCCGCCCGCAAGCGTTCCTGTGCGCCTCCTTCCTGCCATTCGGGCACCAGCAGGGGCCGGGAATAGCGGCGCAGTTCAGCGCGGGAGAGGGGAGGGAAGGGGAGCATGGAGGGAGTGTAGCGGGAAGGTGAACCCGCCCGTTGCTGGCGCAACGCCTCCCTTAGAAATGGGGACTAAACATCTTTCGCGCTCCCCTCCAAGGGGGGCTGGCTGCGAAGCAGACTGGGGGGTTTCCACGCTGCTTCAGTTCCCACCGCCCCCAATCACCACCGCCCCAATTCCCAACCTCCCATCAGCGTTGCCCCCCGCCCTACGGCGTACCCTAGAGTCATGCTGGTTTCTGACCGGGTTCAAGACATCCTCACGCGGGAGCGCACACTTTTGGCCGACCTTCAGGCGTTCTTAGAGACGCAGGGTGCACCGCCCGAAGCCGTGGACTACGCCCGCACCGCCACCCGTTCACTTGATGAAGTGTTTTTGCTGGTGGTGGTGGGCGAGTTCAACGCGGGCAAAAGCAGTTTTGTCAATGCCCTGCTGGGCGCGTCGGTATTGCCCGAAGGCGTGACCCCCACCACAGACCGGATTTATGTACTGGTACACGGCGAAAAACCCGGCCAAATGGAACCCACCCGTGACCCCTTCGTGAGTCGCCTGACCTATCCGTTGCCCAGTCTGGAGGGCGTGGCGCTCGTGGATACCCCCGGCACCAACGCGATTATTCGGCAGCATCAGGCGCTCACGGAGGGGTTTTTGCCGCGTGCCGATCTGGTGCTGTTCCTCACCAGTGCAGACCGCCCCTTCACCGAGTCCGAGCGCCAGTTCCTCAGTCTGGCCGCCCGTTGGGGCCGGAGCGTGATCATGGTGGTCAACAAGTCGGATTTGCTGGAAACGCAGGCCCAGAAAGCACAGGTGCGCGAATTTGTGGAGGCGGGCGCACGCGGCGTGCTGGGCCTCACGCCGCCCGTGCTGCTGATTTCTGCGCGGGGCGAGCAGCGCGGCGGCGATCCGGGTTTTCATGCCCTGCGCGAAGTCCTGAAGCTGCGGCTCTCGGATACCGAGCGCACCCGATTAAAACTGGCTTCTCCACTGGGTACCGCCGCCGAAATCCTGAGCGGCGAAGAGGGGCGCGCCCACGCCGCCCGCCAGACCCTCAGCGAGGACGTAGCCATCCTGCGCGATCTGGAGGGCCAACGCGAACGCCACCGCGAAACCATGCTGGGCGAACTGGACGGCCAACTGAACCGCATGGGCCGCCTGCTCAGTGAATTCGAGGTACGGGCCGACAAATTCATAGATTCCAAGCTGACCTTTCGCAACCTGCGCGGCCTGATCAACAGCCGGGATCTGGAAGACGCGTTTCGGCGCGAGGCGGTGGCCGACTTGCCCGACGCCATAGACCGCCAATTCGGCACCATGATTGACCGCTTCGTGGAGGCCAATCTGCACTTTTGGGAAGACGTACAGGCCTTCCTGATTCGCCGCCAACCCAGTAGCGAAGTGGCCCGCACCCGCTTCAGCTATGACCGGGGAGCCTTGCTGGAGGGTATCGCCGGAAGCGCCCGCGACCACCTAGAAACCACCACCGAACACGAACTGGGCCGCCAACTGGCCCAAGACGCCGAAGACGCCCTGAAGGGTGCGGTGGGCGGCCTTGCCGGGGGCATCGGCATCGGCGCGGGCATCGGCGCACTGATCGGGGCTACGGCGCTGGATTTTACGGGCGGCATTTTGGCGGGCCTGACCTTGGGCAGCCTCGGCTTGTTCGTGCTGCCCAACAAACGAGTTCAGGCCCAGCGTGGCCTGCGCCAAAAAGTGGCCGCCCTGCGCGTGGCCCTCGAACAGATCGTGCGCCGCGAATACGAGCGCGAACAGGAACGCGCCGACGCCCGCTTGCGCGACGCCATCAGCCCCTACACCCGCTTTACCGAGCAGGAGCAGGCGCGGTTGGCCGGGGCAGAAGTCCGGGCCGCGCAGCTGCGAGTCACGCTGGAAGGGCTGCAAACGGAAGTGAAGGCGCTGGGGTAGGAACGTGGCGGGTGGATCGTGGTGAAGAATCTTTTTCCAAGTTCTACGATCCCTACAGCCGCTTCACCCAAAACCGCATGTCCTTCGCCGTCTCCTGCGTTTCCCCCACATCACGCCATGTCATCTGCGTGTGTAGGTCAGGGCGTTCGGTATAACCTCGTGCCATCCAAAAAGCATTGAGTGGGCGGAAGTCGGCTGGGCGGGCGGGATGCGCTTCGTCGCGCTGCACCGCACAAAAGGCCGTCACGCCTAGGCCGAGGGCGCGGGCGTGGGCTTCCCGCACTTCAAAAAACTGATGGCCGATGCCCTGCCCCCGGAACTCGTGCAGCAGCACGCTTTCGCCCAAATACAGCACGTCCGAGCGGTCAAATTCTGGCGGGTCAAACTCTGGCCCGCTGAACGGAGCCTGAATGTCCTGCGTTTCTTGCAGGAGGGGCAGGGCGGTGCTGGCCCCCACCACACGCCCGCCGTCTGTCCGCGCCAACACCACCACTGTGCCCGGTGCATTCAGGTAGGTTCGCAGGTAGTTCTCTTCGTATTCCGCGTCGCCCTCGTACAAGTACGGGAAGGCCCGGAAGACCTGTTGCCGGAGCCGCGCGAGTTCCGGAAGCGCGGCCCGCAGTTCCTCGCCTGTGGCGGGCAGAACTGAGAGTTGCACCGGCCTCAGCCGCCCACCTGCCGCGTCCAGTCTGCGAGGTTGTAATAGTTGGTCACACGGGAAATCTGGGGGCCGTGCCCACCGTCGCGCACCTCAAAAAACGCACCTACGGGCAGTACGTAGCGTTGACCAGCGGCTTCCGGCAGCCCTGTGTCGGTTTTCAGGTATTCCCCGTGAATGATGAATTCGGCAGCGGCGCGGGTGCCGTCTGCGCTGGCCATGACCACCAAGTCGGCGGCCTGCTCGCGGTAATGGGCGTCCATTTTGGCCAGGAAGGCCTGAAAGGTATCCCGGCCAATCTGCGTCTCGCCCTCGTTGATGTCGTGGCGCACGTCTTCGCTCAGCAGGGCCAGCATCCCCGCTGCGTCGGCGGCATTGAAGGCGGCGTAGTACTGCTGCACCAAGGTCAGGGCCGTCTCTTGCAGGCTGAGAGTCATGCGCTCAGAATAACCGTTCTGCGCGTCTGTGGCAGCGTTTCCGGGGCCGTGAGCCACAGAGGAGTTGGGCGGAAGCGGGGCGTCTTCATGCACTTCATGTTCGCGCGGGCTTAGATCTTCAACACAGATCACGGGCCGGAACTCTTAACAGATGGCCCCCTGACTTACTTCCTGACCGTGCTTGTGCGCTTGACAGTCCCCTCCTTCTGCTACTTTAAGAGCAAATTAATTCGCATGATCGCGTCTCCGCCTGAACCGGGGCCGCTTGTAACGGAGGAACCCCCGCATGAAATCAATGCGTTACATCATTACCCGCCCTTGTCTGCAAGAAGGCAGCCTGCGCCTTGCCAAATACATTGAAGGCCATTTTCCTCAGAGCGGCCCGGCCCAGTTCGTAGATGACCGGGGTCAGGAACACGCCGTGCAGATTGACCGCGAGCGGGGACGGGTATGGGGACTCGGCAGCCTGTACCACGCCCAGCATTTGGGCGTCAACGACGTGCTGATGCTGACGGCCCTCGCGCCGTCGCGCTATCAGGTGGAGGCCATCGTGAAGCCGCACGCCGTACAGCCGCCCCCGCGTACCCTGCCCAAAACCCCCGAATCTCGCCGGGTGGTGGTGTCGTCTACGCCGCACGTGCGGGAAGTGCGAATGGAGCGAATTGACGCCGAAGCCGACGCGGCCAAACTGGAGAAAGGCCAACAGGAGAACGGCAAGACTGAGCAGGGCCGCACCGAGAGCTCTGAAACCAGAACCGAGATCAGGGCCGAAGCGAAGGCGGAGTCACGGGACGCCGCCCCCTTGCAGATTTCTCCAGTGCAGCTTCCGGCCACCGAACGCCTGACCGCCCAACTGGTCACGGCCCAAGTTGGACAGATGCAGGCTGGACAGGTGCAGGCAGGCCAAGCGGTACAGGCTCCGGCCAGCACCACGGTCAGAATCACGCCCACCCGCAGCGGTCTGAACGGCGTGGTAGTCGGCGGCAATGGAAGTGGGAACAACGGATACACGAACGGCAACGGGTATGTCAGCGGAAACGGCGTGCCGAGCGGCACCGACTCCAGCCCGTCCCAGCTCAATCCCACGCAGATCAAGGCGGCTCCGGCCCCAGCGCTGCAGCCGCCTGCAGCTTCTGCCCTGCCGCCTATGCCCACCACCCCGGAAGGCATGGTCACGGAACTCGCCCGCCTGACCGGATACCGCCTCGATCATCCGGGCGGCGGCCTGCTGCGCCTCACGGCAGAGTTGGGGCCGCAGCACAGCTACACGGTACTTATTGCGCCCACGCTGGCGGCCATGGCTCAGGCCGCTTGGAAGGAGGCAGCGGGCGTGCCCGACCTGCACCGCGCCCTTCTCACCACCGAACAGGAACGCCCCGCCGCTGGAGTGCCCCGCCTGACCGAAGAAGCCTTGGCCGCCCTGACCGAACACGCCCGCCTTGCGCCCATCAGCGCTATAGACCTGCGCGGCTACTGGCGGGCGGGCAATCTGGACTTGGAAAGTGCCGCCAGCATCGCGGAACTGGTCAGCGCCCACCTCGCCCAGCGCGGCGCGTTTACCTTCGTGCTGCTCACGCTGTCTCAGCAGCCCGCGCACAGCATCGTCAGTGTGCAGAGGCTCGCGGAACGCCTCGGCAGCGGCGTGAATACCGCCGAACTCACCAGCATTCTAGACACCCTCACCCGCGCTCCCTTCTTGGCACTTGCTCCCCTTCCCGGTGGTCAGTACCTCTTGCGCGTGGGCATCAGCGAACTGCTGGGCGACCTGACCGACTACTCACAGGGCGTGCGCCGCCGCGTGCGTGCGCCTGCCCAGATCGACATCATCACGGCCTGAGTTCAAGAATTCAGATAACAGCCTGCACGCTTTCCCCTGAGTGGCGAGAGTGTGCAGGCTTATGTTTCTGAACGGGGGTTTTCTAGCGTAGTGTCGCGTAGGCCAGTGTCCACAGCGCGTCTCGGCGGGTGGGTAGGGTGCAGCTTTGACCGGGCGGGCAGCCTATGAAGGGATTGGGAACGTCTACCGTGCCCGGAACCAGACTTCCCGTGATGGTCAGCGAGTTGGCCGCCTTACTGATCAGGGTCAGTTCGCTCAGCGGTTGCAAGGTATTCAGGGTCAGCGGCACGGTGGGAACACCGCTGCGAACAGAGCCTATGCTGACGCTGATCGGGCCCGCATAGATTTTCGTGCCGGGTGTGGTGCGGGCCGTGATTTCGTTCAGGGCGCTGCGCCAGCCTGCGCCGTTGGGGTTGCCGGTGCCTGCGCCGCCGTAAATAGTGGCGACCCGCGCCGCCGGATTCCAGCCGATGCGCTGGCCCGCCAACTGCACCAAGGGGGCCAGAGGGGTCATCAATGCGCCGCCCACACGGGTCAGGGAGACGGCCTGCTCCGTGCTGGATGGCCCAGCAGCGGTCAGGGTCATGCCCTGCGTGGTGCAGGTCAGCGCCAGCAGATCACAGGCTTCGGTGGGCGGCACCAGCACGCGCCCGTTTTGCAGGATGGGCAGCGCGG
This sequence comes from Deinococcus puniceus, assembly GCF_001644565.1. NCBI lineage: Bacteria > Thermotogati > Deinococcota > Deinococci > Deinococcales > Deinococcaceae > Deinococcus > Deinococcus puniceus. Next base: position 184,436 of record NZ_CP011387.1, read on the forward strand.
TCAGGGCATTGACCCACGCCAGATTCTCAAAGCGCACCACGACGGGGGCGCGGTCTGTGGGCGTGGATGCGGCCTGACTGGTTCCAGCTAAGGCGAGGGCGAGAACAGCAAGAAAAGGGTGTGCAGTCATTGGGGCACCTCGGAGACAAGCAACAGAAAAGTGGTGTTCATGGCTTATGGCTCACAACCAGCCCTATTTCAAGAAGACGCTTCCCGTTTCATTGCCCGCGTCCTGAAACTGAATAGACCACTTCGGCCCCTGCCCGTCGCTGCGGAGGCTTTCTTCGGCCCCAGCTTCAGCCGTTTCCGCACTGGGAAAGGTGCAGTAGCCGCCCGTCTGCTCGGCCACCCAGGGCCCGGCGTCGGCTTCTGCCCTTCCAATTCGGCTGCCTTGCCAGCGCACGCCTTTCATGTAGCTGCCCGTACTCAGGTTCTGCTGGCCGTACTTCTGCCCGATAGTGGTCATGCGCTTGAGGATATTTGCGCCGCCCTCGGCGCTCCAGCCAAAGCGGGCGTCTATCGGCGCACGCAAGGTCAGGGTGGCCGGGGCGCGGTCTTTGCTGGTTTCGCCCTGCATGTTCATGCTCAGCACGGTCAAGTCGGCGTCCTGTGTGACCCAGAAGGTCAGTTGCGCTTCTTGGCCTGCCAGCAGCCGCCACGGTGCGCCCCCGGCCTGCTTTTCGTCCGATAAGGTAATGGCGCTGGGGCCGCCCATCTGCTGCACCAAAAAGAACGGTGCCCAGTCGTCCTGCGGCCCGCCCAGATAGCGCCCGTGCTGAAATCCGGCGTCCACCGCGCCGCCCTTGCCGCCCCAGCCGCCCACGTACACGAACGCCGTGTCGCCGTGCCCGGCTTCCTTTTCCTCTTTCATCTCGCCTTTTACGTCGCTGGGCAGGTACACCGTGCTGTGCTGGTAGGCATAACCGGGCTTGGAATACACGCGGCGGTACGGCCCGCTCTTTTCGTCGCGGCAATGTACGGTCACGCCCTTTTTGCCCGCTGTGTCGTCTTTATCAGGCGTCAGGGCACGCACGAGGCCGCCCAGCAGTCCAGACAGCCCGCCGTCGTCTGCGGCCTGCATGGGTAGCCCCGTGACTGCATGCAGCGGGAAGCGGTGAAAGCGCAAGGCTCCGGCCAGCGCCGCGCTGTTGGCTGTGATGCCCTGCGGTGTCAGGATCGCCACATGCTGCGCCTGTGTAGGCGTCAGGTCGCGGGTCAGGCGGTGCAGCAGGGCCGGATCGGGGCCGAAGGCAGGCGGGGGCAAGGGCGCAGGCGGCGACGTCCAGAGGGTCATGGCGTACAGCCTAGAGCATCGGCCAAAGCCGGGGCGAGTTGTTGGGCTGGGAAGACGGTCTAAGGGTCTAGGGTCAAAGCGCACGGCAACAGCCGCCTGAGAGTGGCTTCCCAGCCTCTGCACAGCTACCTGAACCCGCAGCACAGCCACCAGCAGGCTGCCCCGGCCTACACTCGTCGGGTGAGTCTCCGTTTCCCCTCCATTCTTCCTGCCGATGCTCCTCCGGCACTGGCATCTCGTTTCGTTTTGACCTATACTTGCGTGAGGTGGTTATGCTGTTAGCAGAAATTATCAGTGTCGGAACAGAGCTGTTGCTGGGCGAAATCGTCGACAGCAATGCCGCGTTCTTGGCCCGCGAATTGGCGGAAAGGGGGGTCACTTTGCACCGAAAAACTGTGTTGGGAGACAACCTTGGCCGCGTGACCGACGCTATTACGTTGGCGTTGTCGCGGGCTGATCTGGTGATTCTGGGCGGCGGCCTCGGCCCCACCGACGATGACCTTACCCGCGAAGCTATTGCCGCCGCGCTGGGCGAGACCCCCACCGAAGACCCGCAGCAGATGGCGCACCTGCGCGGCCTGTACGAAAGCCGGGGCCGCGCCATGCCCGAAGTGAACCGTAAGCAGGCGTGGCTGATTCCCAGTGCCGAAGCTCTCGCCAACCCAGTTGGGACGGCTCCCGGTTGGTTTGTGCGTTCTCAAGGCAAACTGATCGTCGCCCTTCCCGGCCCACCCTTTGAGATGCACCGCATGTGGCGCGAACAAGTCTTGCCGCGCCTGCCCTTGCCAGCCCGCGCCTTTCATGCCGTGACGCTGCATACGCAGGGCATCGGAGAAAGCAACGTGGCGGAACTGTTGGGCGCACTGACCCGGCAGGCCAACCCGAGTGTGGCCACCTACGCCCGCAAAACCGGTGTGGATGTGCGTGTGGCGGCCAGTGCGCCCACCGCGCAGGAAGCCGAAGCGTTGGCTTTGCCTGTGCTGGAGGGGGTGCGCGGCCTACTGGCCCGCTGGATTTGGGGCGAAGATTCCGACACGTTGGCCTCGGTGCTGACTCAGGCCCTAGGCACGCGCACCCTCGGCGTCATCGAGGCGGGCAGCGGCGGCACGGTCTGTGCGGCTTTGGCGGATGCACCGGGCTTTCTGGACGCCGCTGTGACCGTAGACCACGCCCGCCTGATTACGCTGGGCCTGACCCCCATTACGCTGAATGCACACGGCGTGGTCAGCGAGCAGGCCGCCCGCGAACTGGCCGCCGGAGCGCGTGAATATCTGGGCGCGGCGGTGGGCTTGGCCGTAGTCACAGCCACAGCAGGCGAACTGGCCGGACAAACTTACATTGCGCTGGACACGGATGGTCTGCAGAAAACGGCCCATATCAACTGGCCCGGAGACGCTCCCCAAGTGCGCGAACGAGCAGCGATGGCGGCACTTGCCTTGGCCCTCCGCAGCCTGCAAACCCGTGAGGTACAGGCGTGACCCGGCCCACTCCTAAACCTGCACCCAAGCGGGGGCCACAAGCTTCTGCGCCCGCCGTCAAGCCTCAGAATAAAAACCAGACTCAGTCTCGGCCAGACCGTCCCGCACGCATAGAAACTCCCGCGCCGGAACCCAGCCTGCGCCTGTTCTACGCCCTCACCCTGCCCCGCGACATTTCTACGCCGCTGGCCGAAACCCAGTCGCTCCTGAAGGGCAACTGGCGGGCGGTGCGGGCCGATCAGATGCACGTCACGTTGGCGTATCTGCCTGCGGTGCCGCCGGAACGATTGGGCGAACTCCGCAAACTGGGCGCAGACCTGACCCAGAATGTGTCCACGTTGGACGTGCGGCTGCGCGGCACCGGCTACTTTCCCAACGAGGGCAGCCCCCGCGTGTGGTTCGTCAAGGTGGAAGCTGAAGGACTGGCCGAACTGGCCGCGAACCTGCGCGAAGGGATTGCCGCGCTGGGCCTCGCCACCGACGAGCAACCGTTCAAGGCGCACATCACGCTGGCCCGCAAAAAAGGCCCGGCCCCGCGTGTGCCGCCCAAAACCTTCGATCTCGGCTGGCAGGCGAGCAGCGCCGTCTTGGCACGCTCCATCCTCCGTAAGACCGGGCCGCTGTACCAAACCGAAAGCACCTTCCGCTTCCGTGCTGGCGCGGCAGAACCAGAGCCGCCCACGCCGGACGCACCTGACCAACCCGCCGAATTCTGACCCACCATCCCCCTGAACACCGTTCTTCCGCCCGCGCCCACAGCACCCTATAGGCCGCAGCCCCCAAGGAGTACACCATGAGCAAGGACAGCAACAAAGACACCGTTTTGCACCTTCCCAGCGACGCCAAAGAACGCGCCAAGGCCATCGAGAACGCCATGACCCAGATCGAGAAATCGTTCGGCAAGGGCAGCATCATGAAGCTGGGCGCGGATTCCAAGCTGGACGTGCAGACCATCAGCACGGGCAGCCTGAGCCTCGATTTGGCCCTCGGGGTGGGCGGCATTCCTCGTGGCCGCGTCACCGAAATCTACGGCCCCGAGTCGGGCGGCAAGACCACGCTGGCCCTCAGCATCTTGGCTCAGGCCCAAAAAGCGGGCGGCACCTGCGCCTTCATCGACGCCGAGCACGCCCTTGACCCCGTGTATGCCCGTGCTTTGGGCGTGAATACCGATGAACTCTTGGTGTCTCAGCCCGACAACGGCGAGCAGGCGCTGGAAATCATGGAACTCTTGGTTCGCAGCGGCGCAATTGACGTCGTGGTGGTGGACTCCGTGGCCGCCCTGACACCCCGCGCCGAAATCGAGGGCGACATGGGCGACAGCCTGCCCGGTTTGCAGGCCCGCCTGATGTCGCAGGCCCTCCGCAAACTGACAGCCATCCTCAGCAAGACGGGCACCGCTGCCATTTTCATCAACCAAGTCCGCGAGAAGATCGGCGTGATGTACGGCAACCCCGAAACCACTACCGGAGGCCGCGCCCTGAAGTTTTATTCCTCGGTGCGCCTCGACGTCCGTAAGATCGGCCAGCCCATCAAGGTCGGCAACGACGCGGTGGCCAACACGGTGAAGATCAAGACCGTGAAGAACAAGGTCGCCGCGCCCTTCAAGGAAGTGGAATTGGCCCTCGTGTACGGCAAGGGCTTTGACCAGATCGCCGATCTCGTGGGCCTCGCCGCCGACATGGACATCATCAAGAAGGCGGGCAGCTTCTATTCTTACGGCGACGAGCGCATCGGGCAGGGCAAAGAGAAAGCCATTGCCTACATTGCCGAGCGCCCCGAGATGGAAGACGAAATCCGCGCCCGCGTGATGGCCGCCATCAAGAACGGTGGTGTGGAAGTCGCCAGCGTCGCCACCGTTGCTGCTGTCGCGGAATAATTCCCAGCCTGTAGCCCGCGCTCCCTCCGCCTTTTGACGGATGCGCGGGCAAGGGCCGCCGCCTAAGCTGTAGTCACGCTTGCGCCGGGGCACTCCTCACAACGGAAGGCATCGACAACCCAGCGCAAGACGCCCCCGCCTGCAGTGCAGAAGCGGGGGCTTTTTTGGTGGTGATGTTATGGCCCAAAGCTGATGGCCCAAAGCTGATGGCCCGAAGCTCATGGCCCAGCGCCGATCTTTAGCTCTCTTTGCGTCCCACAAGTCCCCAAGCCGCAGGCAGCAGCAGCGCGGCCAGCCCCAGCTTCAGGGTGTCACCGATCAGGAAAGGGGTCAGGCCCGCCGCGAACAGGGCGTTGCCCTCCAGTCCGGTCAGGATGCTGAGGCCGGGCAGACCTAAGGCGTAAATGACGACGCTGCCTGCCAGCATGGCTAAGCAGGTGCCGAGGAACTTGCGGTCTAGGGCGTAGCGCTGCACCAACAAGCCTACTAGTGCGGCGGCGAAGGGGTAGCTGAGCAGGTAGCCGAGGCTGGCCCGCACCTTGCCCGTAGGCGCGTACAGGCCCGCGCTGCCCCCGGCGAACATAGGGAGGCCCACCGCTCCGGCCACCACGTACAGGGCCAGCGCCGCAAAGGCCCGTTTCCAGCCCAGCGCCGCGCCCACCAGCAGCACGCCCAGCGTTTGAAGGGTCAGGGGCACAGGTTGCAGCGGAATTTCGACCTGAGCCAGCAGGCCCACGAAGGCCGCGCCGCCTACGATCAGGGCGATATCACGGGTAATGGAGCGGCTGGGCGCGAGGGTTTGGGCCAACGTGGGAAAGCGGGGTGCAGCGTGCGTCATGGGAACTCCTGTGGGTCTGAGAGAGGCTGAATTGGGGTGTGAATGAATCTTAGCTGGATTGGGGAATGGGGGAGGCCAGTGGCCCGACAAGCTGCCCCACCAGTTGCACGTCGCCCGCGCTGATCGTGATGACTTCGCCGCTGGAAATCTGCACCAACAAGCTGCCCTGAGCGTCGATGTCCAGCGCCGTGCCTGCCACCGGGCCACGCGGCGTTTGCACCTGCACCGGTTGGCCTAGGGTCACGCTGGCCTGCCGCCACGCCGCCAAAATCTGCGCGGGCGGTTGCGCCAGCCAGTGCTCCAGCGCCGCCAACAGGTCGGCCAACAGGCGGGCGCGGGTCAGGCCGGGCCTCCATTCCGTCAGGCAAGCGGCCCCGTCTGGTGCGGCAGACACGTTGATGCCGATGCCCAGCACCGCCCGCCGGACTTCCTCGCCGCGTAGGTCGGCTTCCAGCAAAATGCCTGCCAGCTTGCGGCCATCCGCTGCAAGGAGGTCGTTGGGCCACTTCAAACCACACGGCAGACCACCTATTCGGGCCGCTGCCTGCACCGCCACCCCCGCCGCCAAAGGAATCAGCGCCAGTTCGGGCAAGGTCAGACCATGCAGCAGCACACTGAAGACCAGCGTGCCGTGCGTGGTCTCCCAGGCCCGCCCGCGCCTGCCCCGGCCCGCGCTTTGGCGTTCGGCCACCACGACTGCGCCGTGTGGGGCCGGGTCGTCGGCATCGTCGGCCCAAGCGCGGGCCACGTCCTGCGTGCTGGTCACGGTTCCGGCGTAGCGCAGGGCTTGCCCGAAGGTGTGGGTGGTGAGCAGAGGGGCCACCAAAGCAGGCGCAGGCGTGCCTACCGCCAGTGCATATCCCTCACGGGAAACGACGACGGGCACGCCGTCTTCTTCCAGCCGCCGCGCCAGCGTGTTTACTGTGACGCGCCCCACGCCCAGCCGTGCCCCCAATGCCTCCCCCGATTGAGGAAAGTCGGAGAGCAGCGGCAGCAAGCGTGTGGGCACGTTCAGTGTTTTAGACCAAATGCTGAACGAAGGCAATGAACCCGGTTCAGCGTGGGTGTGGTAGGGCGCTGACGTGCCGGGTGGAGCGTGGAGCCGTCAAATGAATCTCTAGGGCTGTGTTCAAAGTTCACACCTAACAACCCTGATCTTTCTGCCCACCCGCGCTTTTCCCACGATCCACGATCCACCTACCACGTTCCAGCCCCCACCCTCTACACTCCCCCTATGCCCTCCGCCCTGCTCTGGCTCGCCCTTGACGGCGTGGGCCATCCCCTCGACGCGGTGGGGCCAGACTCTATTTGGGATCAGCCGCTCTCTACGCTACGGCCCCTGATCGACGCGGGTCAGGCGCTCGATACCACTCTGGGCGTGCCGGGGCTGCCGCAATCGGGCACGGGGCAGGCGTGCTGGCTCACTGGAATAGACGCTGTGCGTGTGATGGGCGAGCATTTTGGGCCGCATCCGGGGCCGACATTGCAGCGCCTTCTGCGGGAATCGGCGCTTCCAGTGCGGCTGGCGCAGGTGGGGGCAAGGGTGGCCCTCGCCAACCACTACCCACCCCCGTACTTCGAAGCGCAGGCGCGGCGGCCCCGCATGGGCTGTTTTCCGTTCTCTTTTCTGGCTGCCGGAAGCCCCCTGAACCCGCCCGGTGTGCCGCCCGTGCCTGCCACGCTGGGCCTCAGCTACGCCGAACCTTGGCCGCCAGTTCGTCCACTGGACGAGATGTTTCGCCTCGGCGAGAGCTTGGCCGCCAGTGCCCAAACACACGATTTGTTGGCGGCAGACCTGTGGTTCAGCGATTCCCTAGGCCATCTCGGGAGCCTGCCCACCCGTCCGGCGGTGGCGGCAGCGGCGCGGGCCTACTTGGCGCGGGTAGACGCGCTGCTGGCCGGGGCTTTGCAGGTCGGGGCGCGGGTGCTGCTCACCTCCGATCATGGCAATGCCGAGAACCTGACCGTCAAGGCCCATACGCTGGCCCGCGTTCCCTTTGCAGCGGCGGGCCTGCAGCTGCCAAACGCAGGCAATGTGGTAGAGGCTGGCCGCGCCCTCGCAGAGAGCTTCAGCCTGCCGCCGTTGACGGCAAAATCTCACACTGACTCCCAACTCGGCCCCACCAGCCCCTGAAAGTTATCCACAATTTTATCCACAGGCCTTGTGGACAACCTGTGGATACACCAGCGAAACACCCCCGGTAAACAGGGGGTTTTGATTGTCTGGCACAGCCCAGAAGGGGGTTTCCGAAAGGCCTTTGAAAAGTCCGAAAGTTATCCACAGTGAAACGCGTGCCTGTGGATAACTAGGCCCCATCAGCGGAGAGGCCAGAACGTGCGGCCAAGACGAAAGATCGCACCAACTCATGATTTTTCACGCCCGCAGAACTTTCTAAGCGGCTCACGGCGTCCACTCCTGCCGGGTTCAGCGCTTGGATTGCGGCGGCCACGTTCTGCGGCCCCAGCCCACCCGCCAGCCAAGCCCCCGCCGGAAACACGGAGCGCAAGGCTTCCCAGTCCAGCGGCACACCGCCGCCCGGCTCCGGTGCGTCCAGCATCAGGGTCACGCCGGGCAAGTCCAGCACCTCTAGCGCGTCTGCATTTCCCCTCAAATCGGCGGGGCGCAACACACGCAGAACGGGATGATAGCGGGCCACCTCGCTCACGTAAAGGCTTGACAAATCGCCGTGAAGCTGTACCGCACTCATCCGCGCCCGCTCCGCCGTCCTGAGCACCTCGTCCAGCCCCTGATTCAGGAACACGCCGACCCGCGCCACCACAGGCCCCACGCTCAGGCTGGCGGCCCGCGCTGCCTCCACTGTCACCAGCCGTTTGCTGATCGGCGCGAAAATGAAACCGAGGGCGTCGGCTCCGGCTTCGGCAGCCTGTACGGCGTCGGTGACAGAGGTGGTGCCGCAGACCTTGACCCGGATGTGGGCAGTCATTCTGACCTGTCTGCCTTCAGTTGGGATTCTAGTTGTGTCACACGGTCTTCTAGGCTGCGGGTGCGGCGGATCAGGGCCAGCAGCAGCAGCGCGTAATGGTCGTACAGTTTGGGCCGTTCCATGCGGGCCTCACCCGACATCCAGTCGCCCAAGAGCCGCTCGGCCTGCGCCAACACCTCGTCGTCGGGCACGTCGCGGTAATTGCGCGAGCCTAGGATTTCGCGGGCAAAGTTCAGTTCGTGGTCGGGCATAGGCCTATTTTGCGGGATAGCGGGGGAGGCGTTGGTGCGAAGGGCGTCTAAGGTGCTGGAGCGGGGGAGTCTTCCCGGTGGCCCCCTCACCCCGCTGCTTTGGCAGCGCCCCTCTCTGCTGCGCAGCTCTCCGAGTCCCGCAAGGGGCGAGGGCAAAGGGCAAGACCAAAGAGCTTGGTTTGGCTCCCTCTCCCTTGAAGGGGGAGGGCCGGGGAGGGGGTGGATGAGCGCCAGCGATTGCCTTTGCAGCGATTGCCTGTGCTTAGACCCTAGACCCTTAGACGCACTCAAGCCCCACCCGGAACCCCAGCTTCGGCAAAGGTCTGCATTTCGCGCAGGGTGGCTGCCGCTGCCAGCAACATCGGCGCGGCCAGTACGCCCCCCGTGCCCTCGCCCAGGCGCAGGCCCAGCCGGAACATGGGCTTCAGGTTCAGGTGAGCCAACTGCGCGGCGTGGCCCACTTCGGCGCACTCTCCGGCGGCAAACAGGGAGTCGGCTAGGGCGGGGGCCAACGCCACAGCCAGCAGGGCCGCGCTGCCTTCTACGAATCCGTCCAAAATGATGGCCTTCCCCAGAGCCGCCGCTCCCAGCATCATGCCCAGCATCGCGGCGATCTCGAAGCCGCCGAGGTCGGCCAGCACGCCCAAGGGGTCAGCCGGATCGCTGCCGCCGCGTGCCAACGCCTCGCGCACGGCGGCCACTTTGCGCTCCAGCGTGGCGTCGTCTACGCCCGTGCCTCGTCCAGTCACGGCGGCGGCGTCTTGCCCCAGTCTGTCCAGCCCCAACATCCGGGCGGTCAGGGCCGCAGCGGGCGTGGTGTTTCCAATTCCCATTTCTCCGGGCACGATCAGGTCTGCGCCGTCCTGCACGGCTTGGCGGGCCAGTGCCGCACCAGCCAGAATCAGGGACAGTGCCTCATCCCGGCTCATGGCTGGCCCCGTTCTCAGGTCAGAAGTGCCACGCCTGACCGCCGCCCGTACCAACGCCGGATGGGGCGGCAGGTCGGCATTCACGCCCGCATCCATCACGTACACCCGCGCCCCCACGCTGCGGGCAATGGCGTTCACGGCGGCTCCACCCAGTCCGGCGGGCGTATCGGCCAAGAAGTTGGCGACCATCGCGGGCGTGACTTCGGGCGGGTAGGCGCTGACGGGGTGAGGGCCTGCTGCGACGCCGTGATCTGCCGCCGCCACCAGCACCGCCACGCCGCGTGGGTGCGGACGGTCAGAGCCGAACACGCCCGCCAGCCGCACGCTGATGTCTTCTAACTCTCCCAGAGCCCCCAGCGGTTTGGTCAGCTGGGCCTGCCGGATGCGGGCGGCGGCCACCGCAGCGGCGTTGGCGGGTTGTATGGCGGCGACTAGGGCGGCGAGTTCGGGGGGCAGGGGGGAAAGGGGAGAGATGAGCATAGGGAGAGCTTAGGGCAGACTTGGAAGGTGAACCCCCCCGTTGCTGGCGCAACGCCCCCCCTTAAAGGTGGGGACAAAAGCAGTTACGCTCCCCGCAGGAAGCTGGCCGCGAAGCAGACTGGGGGTTGAACCGTCTACTTCAGCCGAAGCGGCAGCCCGCTTGCCAGCAGATACGCTTCGGCGGAGGCGGCGGCAAAGCGTTGGTTCACACGGCCCAGAATGTCGCGGTAGCTGCGGGCCAGCGCATTGTCGGGCACGATGCCGCTGCCGACTTCGTTGGTGACGGCAATCAGCAGGCCGCCGCGCAGGGCTTGGGCGTGCAGTACGGCTTCGGCCCGCGCCAGAATCGCCGCCTCATCCAGTCCCGACAGCAACAGGTTGCTGACCCACAGGCTCAGGCAGTCCAGCAGAATGGCGGGCGTGGGGGCGACTTGCAGAGCGCTCAGCACGTCCAGCGGTTCCTCTATGGTGTGCCACTCGGCGGGGCGGTCTGTGCGGTGGCGGGCAATCCGGTCTTCCATTTCGGTGTCGAAGGCCTGCGCGGTGGCGAGGTACGTGACGCTGCTACCCGCCCGCTCCTGCACCAGCCGCTCTGCAAACCTGCTTTTGCCGCTGCGTACGCCGCCCGTCACAAAAATCAGGGTCATAGGGTGGATTCGCGCAGGAAGTTGGCCCAAGTGCGCCCCTCGTAGGCTGCCTGCGGTGCTGTGAGGACGCCGCGCCCAATAGCCTGCAAAAAGGGGTGAGGTGGCACGAAGGGCAGGGGCAGCAACAGCTTGCGCTGGTGGTGGGCGGCCAGCCACGTCCGCGTCAGGTCGTGCAGCGTCATCACCTCTGGCCCGGCCAAGACCGTTTCGCCGCGTGTGCCGCGCAGGGCGTGGTCGGCCAGCACAGCCGCCACATCTGCTACGGCCACTGGTTGCAGTTGCCCCGGCAGCAGCGGCACCAGCGGCACCAGCGGCCAGCGCGTCAATCCGGTGAGTATTTCGGCCACAAATTCCTGAAATTGGGTGGCCCGGAAAATCAGATGGGGGAGGCCGCTGCTCTGTACCAGTGCTTCACCACGCACCTTGCCCGCGTAATAGCCAAAGGCGGTGGCCTGAGCCGCGCCCACAATCGACACGTACAGCACGGCGGGCGGGGTCGCGGTATTCCGGCAAGCTTGCAGCAGATTGCGGGTGGCCGTCACGTCCTGCACGGGGTCGGCGGGGTCATGGGCGGCATGAATCACGGTGCTTACGCCGCGCAGAGCTTCGGTCAGCCCCTCACCCGTCACGAGGTCGCCCACGAGATAGGTCAGGCCCGCAGTGGGCGCGGCAGTGGGCGGACGGCGGGTCAGCACCCGCACCTCGGCCCCCTGCCGCAACAGTTCGGCCACGAGGGGGCGGCCCAGTTGCCCGGTGCCCCCCGTGACCAAGAAGGGAACTTGTACGGAAGTCATGCCCTCAGCCTAACCAGCAGGGGAACCCAGATGCGAGAGCCACCAGTCCCCGCCCATCGAAGATGGATGCACTGCGGCCCGGTGCAGCACCGCCCTGCCCCCCGGCGCGATTTCGGCGGCCCGCAGACCCACGGTCAGGCGCAGCAGGGCCAGCAGCGGGCCAGCGTGCGTAAAAGCTAGCACCGTTCCCGCGTGTGGCAGGTCGTCCAGCCACTCCTGAAGGCGGGCATGGAAGGCGCGGCCCGTTTCGCCGCCCGGTGGCCCGGAGTCGGAATCAGGATCAGAGAGGGCCTCAATCCAGTCTCGCGGGGCCGTCCCATACTGCGCCTCCAGTTCCGCCCAAGTGTGGCCTGCCATCACGCCAAAATGGGCTTCTTGCAGGGCTGGGGCCGCTTGCGCCTGCGGAAAGCCTGCCAGCGCCGCCGTTTCGCGTGCCCGCTGTGTCGGGGAGGTGTAAGCCAACGCCGGAGCCGCTCGTGTTGTTGCCAGTGTGCCCGACAGTTTCGTCGCCAGTGCCCGCCCCGCGTCCGACAGGGGCGCGTCTTCTCCCACTTTTGGATAGCGCCGCTGAACATTGGGCAGCGTGGGCGCGTGCCGGATCAGGTGCAGGGTGAGTGGGGGAGACTCCAAGCTCACCCCTTCCCCCATGCATATGCGCCCAGCGCCACCAGTTCGGCCACCACCACCACGAGGCCGTAGATATCGCCGCTGATGCCGCCGCCCAAGCGCCCCGCCGCGAACCGGGCCACCAGCAATGCCGCGATCAGGGCCGCCAGAAAGGCCACGCCTGCCCCCGGCAGCAGCAGCGCGGGCACGGCCAGCAGCAGCGCCAGCCCCCAGCGTCCCTCGCGCGAGCGTGCGCCCAAAGATTCCTGCCGCGCCGCCGGAAACAGGTTCATGGGGGCCAGCAGCACCAGCCGCGCCGCCACCGCCGCCACCACTGCCGCGTAAGCCGGAATATTGGCCGCCAGCAGGCTCCACAGCATCAGCAGGCTCAGGGCCCCGGTGGCCAGCCCGAACGCGCCCACATGCACGTCATGAATGATTTCTAGGCGGCGCTCCGGGCTTTTCATGGCGAACAGGGCGTCGGCGCTGTCCACGAGGCCGTCAAAGTGCAGCATTCCGGTCACGAGCAACCACGCGCCTACCGCCAACGCCGCCCGCACGCCGTTCGGCAAGGGTAGGGGCAGCCACAGCGTCAGGGCCACCACGCCGCCCACCGCGTACCCGGCCAGCGGATAGTAAGCACTGGCCCGCGCAAAATCGCCGTCTTGCACCTTCTGGATATGCGGCAACGGCAGCGTGGTCAGAAAGGTCAGGGCGAGGTGTGCGGCGGCCAGTTGTTGCCTAAACACGTTCTTCAACCGGGGGCCTTCTCCCCGGCAACACCAGACTCAGTAACACCAGACTCGGCCACACCAGCTCCGGCATGAACGTGAACCTGCGCGGCCACAGCGAGGGCCAGCGTCAGAGCGTGCTCTGCAGTGGGGCCGATCTCAACGGTCAGCGTGCCCAACGCGGCGTCTACCACCCGTACCTGTAGGGTAACGCCGGGAGTCAGGCCCGCCGCCACAAGCGCCCGCAACTGCTCGGCGTCGCCGTCTGGCACGCGGGCCACCATACCGCCGTCGCCCACCGCCAACTGAGACAGCCGCCGCTCTGCGCGTGCAGGCACCTCGCCCGCCAGCGTGGGAATCGGGTCGCCGTGCGGGTCGTGCGTGGGGTCGCCCAGCCACGCGGCGATGCGGGCCTCCAGCCGCTCGCTCAGGGCGTGTTCCAGCCGCTCGGCTTCCTCGTGTACCTCGTCCAGCGGCACGCCTAACGCCCGGTGCAGAAACAGTTCCAGCAGGCGGTGATGCCGCAAGACTTCCAGCGCCACCCGCTCGCCCTCGGCGGTCAGGCGTGCGCCCTGATACGGCGCGTGAGACACGAGGCCCTGCTCGCTGAGCTTGCGGAGCATCCCGGTTACGCTGGCCGGAGCTACACCGAGCGCGTCGGCCAACGCCTGCGTACTGACTTTGCCGCCGCCTTTTTGCCCACTCAGGCCAAGGGCGTACAGCTGTTTGACGTAATCCTCGGCAGAGGGTGAAAGCGTGCGGGCGGTCATGGCCCTATGGTAACGGGGGAAGGGGGGTTCACCTTCCAAGTCAGATTGAGTCGCGTGTAAACCCCCCAGTCTGCTCCGCAGCCAGCCCCCCTTAGAGGGGAGCGAAAGTGCTTGTGTCCTCCCCTCAAGGGGGGGCGTTGCGGAGCAACGGGGGGTTCACCTTCCAACTCAACCCTGTGTGGAACTTTTCCCCCGCCTCCCGCCTCTAACCTATGAGGTGACCTTGAATGACTCTCCCGATCTCCAACATTTGCCTGATGAGGCGCTGGTGCAGGCCTTCCGGCAGTCGGGGCCGCGCCGCGAGGGGGCGTTCGAGGTGCTAGTCACGCGCCACGCGCCGCGTATTCACCGCCTCGCCGCCAGCATGGTTGGCCCCAGCGCGGCAGACGACGTGGTGCAGGACGTGTTTATCGCGGTTCACGGTGGCCTGAACACCTTCCGGGCAGAGGCGGCCTTTTCCACCTGGCTGCACCGAATCGCCCTGAATGCCTGCATGCGGGCGCTGAAAGCCCGCCAGAATGTGCCGCTGGAATCGGTGGCCGAGCCTGCCGCGCCGCACAATCTGGCGTTGTCTGGAGAAAATACCGACCTGCGCGAACGCCTTGCCCGCGCCATGCACACGCTGCCGCCCGATCAGCGCGAGGCGTTGGCTCTGCGCGAATTGTCGGGGCTGGACTACGCCGAAATAGCCGACATTACGGGCGCGGAACTGGGCACCGTGAAAAGCCGAATCAACCGGGCGCGGGCCGCGTTGCGCGCGCTGCTGACCAAAACAGGAGTGACCCCATGAGTCAGTTTGACCCAGCCAAATTTGAGCCAGAGAGGGATACCAGCGACGCCGAACTGGACGCGCTGTTTGCAAGGGCCAGAGAACCGAATGAAGCTGATGCAGGTGCGGCAGCGCGGTTTTTGGCAGGCCACCGGGCGAGGCTGGAGCAAACTCAGATGGCCCAAACTGAGATGGCACAGGCTCAAGCGGTTGCCGCGCCACCTCCCCGCCCGATCTGGCGCACACACAACATACCCGCGAAATGGATTGCCGCCGCCCTCGCCTCAGCCGCCGTCATTGCCGGAGTCAGTGTGTTGCGGCCCGCCCTGATGCCGTCCGATCTGCCCGCCAGTGCCGCGTATGCCGTCTATCAGGATGCTCTGGGGGAAGGATGGTAAAACTCCTGCCCGTGCTGGGCCTGCTTTTGCTGAGTTCTGCCCACGCTACCTATTCCACCTCTGCTGCCGAAGACCTCGCCGCCGCCCTCAAAAAAGCCCGCCAGTGGACGGCACGCGGGCAAGTGGAAGTCAGCGTGTTTTTTCCGCCCCGAACCACGCCCACGCGCACGGCCAACGCCCTGCCTGCCGTTCCCTTTCGGCCCGCGCTGCTGGCCCGCAATTTTACGGTCACGCGCAGCGATGCAGAAGCCATTGCAGGCCGCCCCAGCACCCGCTTTGACCTGACGCCCAAGCAGGGCGCGGCGGCCCGCTGGAGCCTGTGGATAGACCGGGAATGGAATGTGCCGCTGGCCTTCGAGGAACGCATGCCAGACGGCACGTTGGCCCGCCGCGCCGCTTTCCTGAAGGTGAATGGAGCGTTGGCCCGCGCACCCGCGCCACAACTCCCTTCCGGCAGCGGCCTCGGCGCGGTGCTGAAAGCCGCCTTACCGGGCCTGCGCCTGCCCGCTGGCTTTGTCCCTGTGGCCGCCAGAGCACGCGCCGCAGCTCAGGGTGGTATCGAAATCACGCTGTCGGACGGCGTGAACGTGCTGGCCCTGATCGTGGCCCCGCGCAACGTGCGCGGGGCGGTGGGTGTGGCCTCGGTGCGCGTGGCGGGAGCGGGCGGCGTGCGCTTCGTGTGGCTGGTAGGCAACCTGCCCGATGCGGCCCTGAAACTGGCATTGGCGAACGTGCGGCAAGTGAATGAAGCGGGGTTGGGAACTTTTGCGGCTCCGGTTGACTCCAACAGGTAAGAGCTTGGCTGTGGGCCGTGAGCGAAAGGCTCAAATGCTGTGCCCCGCCTCGCTTTTTCCCCTCACCACTGACAGAATCCCCCCGCCCTTTCCACGATCTACGATCCACCCCCTTCAGGAGCGCCCCCATGACCCTCCCCCCTTATTCCCGCCCCCTGACTGCTGAGGACGCCGCGCACCTGCTGAGGCGCACTTCGTTCGGGGCCACCGACGCCCAAATTCGCGCACTGGTGGGCCGTGATGCCCGCACCGTGGCCCGTGAACTCCTGAGTTTCGACGGCGCTGAGGCTCCCGGCAATCCCTTTGACCCGGCGCAGGCGGCCACCCCTGCTGCGGGCCTGCAACTGATCCGTGCCCGCTGGCTCTTCGAAATGCTGTACGGCCCCCACCCCCTACGCGAACGCCTGACGCTGCTGTGGAGCAACCATTTTGTGGTGGGCACCGACAAGGTGAAGAACGTGCCCGCGCTGACCGAATACCTGTCGCTGTTGCGGCGGCACGCGGCCACGCCCAGCTTTTCGGCCTTCGCGCTGGACGTGGCCCGCACGCCCGCCATGCTGCGGTACCTCGACAACGATCAGAACCGCAACGGCAAGCCCAACGAAAACTTTAGCCGAGAGTTGCTGGAACTGTTTACCACCGGGATCGGCTCCCCTACGCAGCAAAACTACACCGAGGAAGACGTGAAGGAAGGGGCGCGGGCGCTGAGTGGCTGGACATTTATCGGCGGGCGCGGCAACCAAAAGTATCTGGAAGCTCCGAAATTCGTGTTCAACCCCAAGCAGCACGACAACGGGCGCAAGACCTACTTGGGCAAAACGGGCAATCTGACGGGCGAAGACGTGCTGGCGCTGGCGGCGGGGCATCCGGCCACCGCCGTATTCGTGGCCCGCAAGTTGCACCGCGCCTTCGTGTCCGATGTGCCCACCGAGGCCGCCGTGAAGGGCAGCGCCGAAACGTTTGCCCGCACGGGCGGCAACATTCGCGCCGTACTGGAAGAACTGCTGTCCAGCGAAGTGTTTTATGCCAGCCGCGCCGCCGTGATTCGTGGCCCGGTGGAGTTTATCGCCGCCGCCCTCCGCAGTTTTGGCAGCCCCAAGATGGAAGCCAAGCAACTGCTGAATCTGGTGCAAACCGCCGGACGCATGGGCCAACTGCTGCTGCAACCCGACACCGTGAAGGGCTGGGATGGGGGCCGAGAATGGATCAATGACACCACCCTGCTGGGGCGCATGCAACTGGCCGCCGCCCTCAGCCTCGGCGCGAACGCCCCCAAGCTGGACACCCCGCCCACGCCGCTGGCCCTGCTGGGCACGGAGCGGGCAGCGACGGCGGCGGCTTTAAACGGCCTGAGTGCCAAGCAACGGACGTATCTAATGCTGATCAGTCCGGAATTTCAATTGGCTTAAAAGCTAACCCCTCCGTCCCTGCGGGCCACCTCCCCTCAAGGGGAGGACAAAAGCTCTTAGATCCTCCCCTCAAGGGGGGGCGTTGCGAAGCAACGGGGGGTTCACCTTCCACTGCCAAACTCACCACTCACAGAGGTTCCCCCATGTCCCTACACCGCCGCGACTTCCTTAAATATTCGGCCCTCGCCGTCGCCGCCACCAGCGGAATGCCCGGTTTTCTGGCGCGGGCAGCCACACAAGCCACCGGACAAAAAACACTCGTCGTTATTCAGCTTACGGGCGGCAACGACGGCCTGAATACCCTGATTCCCTACAGCAACGGCGCGTACTATGCGGCCCGGCCTACCATCGCCATTCCCAAAAAAGACGTGCTGACGCTTGGGCCAGATTTGGGAATGCATCCCAGCCTGAAACCGCTGATGGGCCTCTGGGACTCGGGCCAACTGGCGTGGATGGAAAATATCGGCTACCCGAATCCCAACCGCTCGCACTTTGCCAGCATGGCGATCTGGCACACCGCCGACCCCACGCAGGCGCAGGCCGAGGGCTGGATTGGCCGCATTGCCGAGCAGATCGGTGACCCCTTTTGTGCCAGCAACATCGGCTCCAGCACGCCGCAGGCCCTCCGCGCCGCCGAATTCAGTTTGCCCAGCATCGACGCGGTAGACAACTTTCAGGTCAAGCTGCCTGCTGGCCTAGAAGGCGCGTTCGGAGCCATGCTGGACGCGCCCCGTGACGGCGAGGCCGACTATCTGGTGCGGGCCACCCGCCAGATGATGAGCAACACCCAAAAAGTGCAGGCCAATGTGGGCAAATACAAGGCCGGGGCCAGCTACCCAGAAGGCAAATTTGCCACGCAACTGAAGGACGCGGCCCGATTGATCGCGTCTGGCACGGGCCAGCGCATCCTGTATGTCAGTCTGGGCGGCTTCGATACCCACGCGGGGCAGCGCGGCGAGCAGGATGAATTGCTGGCGACGTTGGCCTCTGGGCTTGCCGCCTTCCAGACCGATCTGGAGCGGCAGGGTGTGGCCGAAAGGGTAGTGGTCATGGGCTTTTCCGAATTCGGGCGGCGCGTGGCCGAAAACGACTCTGCCGGAACCGATCACGGGCAGGGCAGCGTGATGTTTGCGCTGGGCAAGGGCGTGAAGGGCGGCATCCACGGCGACAGTCCTGATCTGGAAGACCTCTCGCTGGGCGACATCAAATACAAGCAGGATTTCCGGGGCGTGTACGCGGGCGCACTGAGCGGCTGGCTGGGCCTGAATGCCCGCGACATTCTAGGCGGAGACTTTAAAGGGCCGCAGTGGTTGGCTTGATGGGGGTTGGCCTGAAACTCACCGAAAAGCACGTTCTGGGCGGCCTCATCGCTCTGCTGGTGCTGGCTGCCCCCGCTGCTCTCGCTCTGCCCAAATACCGCCTCCAAGCCATCAATCAGTTTCATCTGGATGACGGCAGCGGGTTGGCGGCTCTAGACCGCCGTGTGATGTCGTGCAGCTATTGCCACGTCAAGGAGTCCGGCGGCGCACCGTGGAACCCCTTTGGCGAGGCCATTCAAGCCACGTTCAAGGCCAATGCCGAAGCGGGCGGCAAGGCCAAATTCCCTGAAATCCTATTTACCTTGCTCGAATCAGGCGGAGATGCCGACGGCGACACTTACCCCGACGCGCTGGAAGTGTGGGCCAAAACGCTGCCGGGAGACGCGGCCAGCAAGCCGGATGGGGTGCTAGAGACCGTGCAGGCCGAGTTTGAGGCGGTGGGCGGGGCTGAGCAGTTTATGCCGAGAGGGAAGTAGGAATTGAGCCGCGTGTGAACCCCCCAGTCTGCTTCGCAGCCAGCCCCCCTTAAGGGGAGCGCAACGGCTTTTAATCCCCACCTCTAAGGGGGGGCATTGCGCTAGCAACGGGGGGGTTCACCTTCCAGCTCAACTCTGGGATTGCGTCAGCAACGGGGGGTTCGCCCGCAAGCTTCGCTGCCCCTCCTACCCGTCCTCATCCTCCGGTTCCTCCAGCGGATGCGCCAGCGGTTGAAAGCGGGCGTGATCCTCGGTGGGCGTCCGGTTTTCGCGCTCGGCGTCGGCGGGGCCAGTGTCTACGCCGCTGATCAACACCTCGCTGATAACAACCTCGCCCTGCTGGGAGTCGCCAGAGTGCTTGCCGCCGCTGGGTTGTGTCATACCCCGCAGTCTAGGCCCATTTTCCCGCCGTCAGGTGTGCGCCCGCTCAAGGCTTTCACTGGAATTGTCACCCTCCCTACGGTCAGACTTCCCTATTAGCGAGTAAACACTCACTTATGGCCCGCCCCCGCATTATCAGCGACGAACAGATCACGGCGGCGGCCCGTGAAGTGTTTCTAGAACATGGATTTTCGGCCACAACTGCCGAAATTGCGCGGCGTGCCGGGATTTCCGAAGGCACGCTCTTTAAGCGGTTTCCGAGTAAGGAGGATATTTTTGAGGAAGTGGTGGGGCTGCGCGAAGCTCCCCGGTGGCGAGAACACCTGAATGCACAAGTGGGCTGCGGCGACGTGCGGCGCAATCTGGAACGTGCGGCGCTGGAACTCCTCGAGGCCGCCGCCCGCTTTTTGCCCAACCTGATGCTGATGTTTTCTCGTGGACAGGCCAACCCGCTGCTAATGAAGCTGGAAAACCCACTGCGCGAGGACACGCAGGCGGTAGCGGCTTATTTGCGGGCAGAAGTGGCGCTGGGACGCATCCGGCCTGTAGACGCCGACGTGACGGCGCTGCTCTGGATGGGCGCGATGACCCAGTACCTGCACCTCGAACACATGATGCCTGACCCGACTCACCCTCCGATGGACAGTGGGCGGCTGGTGCGCGGCGTGATGGATGTGCTGTGGCCGGGGCTGGAACCGTGACCGTCTGGGCTGACCAAGCCAAGGGTGAGGTGGGAACCTTTTGACTGGCTTTCCCGTAAAGTCTGGGTGTAAGTGAGTCCGCACTCGTTAATTGCCGCGCCGCGCCCGTTCTTTCCTCTGCTCCGCTTCACTCCTTCCCCCTGAGGTTGCCTGCCCCTATGCGATTTTCTCCTACTGTTTTGTTGTCTGTCACGCTGCTGGTGGGGCTGCCCGCCGCGCAGGCCCAGACCGCCCCGCCCACTCCCACCGCCCCGGTTGAAGCGGCTCCGGCTGCTGCCCCCGCTCCTGTTCCTCCTGTGTCTGTTGCCCCTGCCGCTGTTTCCCCCACGCTGACCCTCGGGCAGACGCTGACGCTGGTGCGGGCGTCTCCAGGCTGGCGCAGCGCCGATTTGCAGTACCGCTCGGCGCAACTGAGCTTAGAGAGTGCCCGCGCCCGTGCTGGCCTGAATGTCACGGTGGGCACCGATGCCAGTTTGGCAAAGGTTCCCTTCGATTCTGGCGACTGGCTGGGCAATGCCACCCTGACCGCGCAGGTGTCGGCCAGCGTGCTGCCTTGGTCGGCTACCTTCGAGGGGGTGCGGATTGCCGAACGCGCCCTGAACCGCGCCGGGGCCGACTTGCGTGATACCCGCGTGTCGCTGGTGGTGGGGGCAGTGCGGGCCTACGGTGCGGCGAGAGAAGCCACCGCAGGCGCAGCGTTGGCCGAGGCTCAGGCCACCCTTGCCGCCCGCCAACTGGAGGTGGCCCGTGCCCAGCGCACCGCCAACCTGATTCCCGAACTGGCCCTGCAAGAGCGTGAGGCGGGCCTGCAAAGCGCCCAGAACGCGGCAGCGCAGGCCAGAACTGCCGTGAAGCTGGCGGCGCGGGGGCTGGCGAATCTGCTCGGCCAGAGCGTGACGCTGCCTGCCACCGCTGCCGCCTTCGACGCCGTGCCGTCCCTGCCCGCCGCGCCCGTCGACGTAGACGCATTGGTGGCCCGCGCTCTGCTGGCCCGCCCCGAAGTGATCCGCGCCGCTGCACAACTGGCCGATGCCGGGGCGCAGCAACGCGCCGCGCAACTCGATCTGTCTCTCCCCGATATTTCTGCGGGCGTGCAGTACGGGCAATTGAGCAGCGGGCAAGGTGGGGCCGGGCGCACGGTGGGCGGCAGCCTGAACGTCAAATCGGGCGTGGCGGCGGCGCAGGTCAGCTTTCCCTTACGCGATCCGGGCGAGGCCGCCAAAACCGGACTGGCCCTGAGCCTGAATGCCAGCCTGCCCGTGTTCGGCAGCGGCAAAGGCACGGCCCTCGCCAGCGCGAATGTGGGCCAGCAGGCCGCAGCATTGGCCCTCGATTCGGCCCGCCAGAGCGTAGATCTGGATGTGCGCCAAAAGGCCGCCGACCTGCTGACCGCGCTTGACCGGGTAGAGGAGGCGGCGTCGGCGTTGGCCCGCGCACAAGCCAACCTGACCACCACCCGCGCCCGCTTGGACGCCGGATTGGTCACGCCTCTGGACGTCGCGCAGGCCGAACTGAGCGCCGCACAGGCCCAGAACGCGCTGAACGCCGCTACAGCCAACGCTTACGTGTCCTCGCTGCTGCTTGCACAGGCCAGCACCGAACTCGATCCCACCTTGCTGAATGGGGGGTTCTAGGGAGCGCTGAAGAACAACTGCCGTGACCGATAAGCTTCTGAATTTCTCTCCCTCAGCACGTCAATTTTCCGCTCCCCACGCCTTTCTCACTCACCACTGACCACTCACCTTTTTCGGAGGCCACCCATGACCCGTACCCTGACCCGTTCTGTTGCCCTGCTGCTCACCCTCGGCCTCTCTTTGGCGGCCAGTGCTTCTGCCCAAGCCGTAAGCCTCTCTCTGGACAGTGCCGTGACCCGCGCCCTCGCCAGCGGCCCCGACGTGACCACCGCCCGCGCCAATCTGCAAAAGGCTCAGGCCAACCTGAAAGCGGTGCAGGCCGATCCCACCTCCATCATCACCACGTTGACGCAGGCCCAGCAGGACGCGGCGGCGCAGGCCGTGACGCTGGACGGCACCAAGCTGAACATCGCCCAGACGGTGCTGGGGCAGTATGTGGGCGCATTTGAAGCCGCCGGACGGGTGAGTCTGAATGCCGCTCAGGTGGCGCTGGATGAGCGCAACTTGGCGATTGCCCGCGCCCGTCTTCAGGCCCGCGTGGCGACCCAATTGGACGTGAACCGCGCCCAGACCAGCCTGAACCAGAACCGTCAGGAATTGGCCGACGCCCGCGCCCAGCAACCTGTATTGGAAGCGCAACTGGCCCGCACCATCGGCCTGCCCACCGGCACCGACCTGACTCTGGTGGCTCCGCCCGCGCCGCCCAAGCCCTCGCTGACGCTGGCGGGCCTGCAATCGGGGCTGGAGAAACGCCTGCCTTCGCTGGTGCAGGCCGCGCAGGGCGTCAGTTTCGCCACCCTTCAGGTCAATCTGGCCAACAACGATTACACCCCGGTTCGCACCCTGCAAGACGCCCGCACGTCGCTGGCCAACGCGCAGCGCAGCCTCGACGACGCCGCCCGCGCCGCCAATACGCAGGTGCGCGACGCCTACCGCAGCTTTCAGGACGCGCAGGAACGGGTCGATCTGGCCCGCCAGAGCAGCGCCAACGCCCAAACCAGCCTGACGCAGGCGCAGGCCCGCCTGAAAGCCGGAACCGCCGCCGCCGTCGAAGTGCAGCAGGCGCAGGTGCAGGCGCAGCAATCGGCCTTCGCGGTCATTCAGGCCCAGAACAACCTGTGGCGGGCACTCGCGGCGCTGTCCAGCGCGTCGGGCACCGATGTCACCGGACTGGTGAGGTGAGGGGAATGGTAGAGAAACGTCTCCCTCTTGCCCTGACCGTGCTGACCCTGACGCTGCTGGTGGCCTGCACGCCGCCCGGCGGCAACACGGCAGCGGCGGAAGGGGAAGCCAAACCCGCCGCTGCTGCTACTGGCACTGGCACCAGCAACGATCTGGACGCCGCGCCCGCCAAAACCACTACCCTCGGCGTGCGTGTGGTGCCCGCCAAGAGTGGAACCCTGAGTGTGGAGCGCACGTCCAGCGCCACCATTCAGGCCGACCGCGACAGCAACGTGGCGGCCCAGAGTGGCGGCAACGTGGTGCGCGTGCTGGTCACGGAAGGCGAGCAGGTGCGCGCTGGACAGGTGGTGGTGCAACTTGATGATTCTCAGCAGCGGCAGGCCTTAGAGAATGCCCGGCTTCAGGTGCAGCAGGCCCAGATCAATCTGAACCAGACCCGCACCACCACCGGACAGGCCACCACCTCGCTGAATGCGGCGGTGCAGGCGGCTCAGGCCACGTTGTCTCAGGCGCAGCAAAATGCCCAGAGCAGCGAAAGCCTGTACGCGCTCGGCGGCATCAGCCTGGCCGACTTGCAGAGTGCGCGGGCGCAGTTGGCTACGGCCCAGAGCCAGTTGGCGCAGGCCCGCAATTCCCTCTCCCAGAACGGTCAGAACGCTCAGGGCAGCGTGCCGCTTCAGCAGGCGCAACTGAGCAGCGCACAGGCCGGAGTGCGTCAGGCCGATGAAAACCTGTCCCGCACGGCGGTTCGCGCTCCCTTCGCGGGCACGGTGGCCAGTCTGAATGTGCAGGTCGGAGAGTTCGCGGGGCAGGGCAGCACCGTGTTCAGGTTGGTCGACCCCGGTTCGATCAAGGTGCAGTTCAATGCCACCACCGCCGACGCCGCCGCCCTGACCGCCGGAACCCAACTGAACCTCGGCTACGGGGGCGTGAATTACGTCGCCACCGTGCAGGACAGCCCCCGAATCGCCGGAGCAGACCGCCTCGTGCCCATCACGGCGCGGGTGCAGGGCGGCGCGGCGTTGCCGGTGGGAGCCAGCGCACAGGCCCGCTACCGCGCCACCCTGGGGCAGGGCGTCCTGATTCCCAGCGGGGCCGTACAGGTTGATGGCGGAGAAAACGCCGTGTACCTCGCGGAAGGCAAGTCGGCCCGCCGTCAGACGGTCACGGTGGTGGCCGAATCGGGTGGGCAAGTGGCAGTGCGAGGGCTGGACGCGGGCGCACAGGTCATTTCTCCGGTGCCCCCCAGCTTGCAAGACGGCGCGAGTATCCGGGTAGAAACGGCGGCCACGCCCACCACGACGGCGGGGAGTAGCACAGGAGAGGCCCCATGAGTACCCACGATCCCGACGGCGCAGACCTTCAAGCTCGCGGCACGCTCCCCGACGGCACGCCCGAACCCGCCATCAATCCGATCATCCGCTTCAGCGTCCGCAATTACGTGTTCTCTATCGGCATTTTCGTGATGCTGGTGCTGTTCGGACTGGTGGCGACCCTGCGGCTGGGCGTGGAACTCCTGCCCAATTTCGAGGTGCCGATTCTGGCGGTCAGCACGGCCTATCCGGGGGCCAACCCCGACCAAGTAGACCGCGAAGTGAGCCGCCGCGTGGAAGACGCCGTGAGTACCATCGCGGGCGTCATCGACATCAACACCACCAGTGTCAGCAACCAGTCGGCAGTGGTCATCACTTTTGCCGATAGCGTGGATATCGACAGCGCCGCCAACTCCGTGTCTCAGGCGGTGGCGGCCATTCGCGGCATCTTGCCCGACGGTTCCGAAGCCCCGGTGGTACAAAAATTTGACCCCAACGCCACGCCGATTCTGACGCTGGCCCTCTTGGGTGGCTCGGCCCGCCCCGCCGACGTGACCACCTTTGCCGAAGACACGTTGGTGCCGCGCCTAGAGCGTGTGGACGGCGTGGCCGACGTGGGCCTCTCGGGTGGCCCGCAGCGCCAGATTCAGGTGCTGCTTGACCCGGCCCGCTTGCAGAGCTACAACCTCACGCCCGCCCGGATCACGGGGGCCATCAGTGCCTCGGCCCTCGATTTGCCTGCCGGAACGGTGACGCAGGGCGGCAACACCACCCAGTTCTCTACCCGCAATACCCCCACCAGCGTCACCGACGTGAGCCGCATCATCGTCGATCCGTCTACCGGGCTGCGCGTGGCCGATGTCGCTACCATCCGCGACGGGGCCGCTGCCAGCACCAGCTTTGCCCGCGTGAACGGGCAACCCGCCGTGCTGCTCGACGTTCGTAAGGCCAGCGGCACCAACTCCGTGGCCGTGACCGACAACGTGCGGGCCGCCATGCAGGCCCAGCCGCTCCCCGCTGGCTACAGCCTCAGCCTCGCCAACGACACCACTCTAGAAACTCGCGGCAGCATCAAGGACACCTTCAAGGAATTCCTGATCGCCGTAGCGGCGGTGGGCGTCATCTGCATGCTGTTCTTGGGCCGCCTCAATGCCGCGTTTGCGGTCATTCTGGCGATTCCTATTTCCATCAGTGCCGCGCCGCTGCTGTTCAGTTTGCTGGGCTTCACCTTCAACATCATTTCGCTGCTGGCCATCATCGTGGCTATCGGCATCGTCGTAGACGACTCTATCGTGGTGGCCGAGAACGTGCAGCGCTACCGCGACATGGGCTATGACCGTGTGAAATCGGTGCTGCTGGGCGGCTCGGAAGTGTTCAGCGCCGTGACTGCCGCCAGCTTTTCACTCTTGGCCGTCCTGATTCCGCTCAGCTTCATTCCCGGCATCATCGGCCAGTTTTTTAGCCAATTTGCGCTGGGGATCGCCGCCGCCATCGTCCTCAGTTGGCTGGAAAGCCTGTTGTTCCTGACCGTGCGAATGGCCTACACCGAGGAAGCCGAACCGGTCACGTGGCGCGACTTGCCGCGTGTGCTGGCCCGCTTCCCCGAACTGCTGCGCAGCGCCCTGACGGGCGTTCGCCGTGCGGGCGGCCTCGTGGGACTGCTGCTGGCAGGCGCGGCGGCGGGCGCGGGTCTGGCGCAAGTGCTGCCGCTTCCGGTGGCGCTGGGCCTGTCGGTGCTGCTGGCTCCGGTGGTGCTGGCCGTCGTCCGCTACGTCCTGATCGTGCTGTACGCCGTGCTGGAAGCCCTGACGGGTACGCTGCACGGCATCACCAACCGCGCCGTGACCGGGGTGGCCCGCGCCTATGCCCGCAGCGTGGAGCGCGTCCTAGACCGCTCGTGGATCGTGATGCTGGTCGCCGCCCTGTTCATGTTCAGCGTGCCGCTCGCCCTGCGGAATGTGGGCTTTGCCTTCACGCCCGCCAGCGACAGCGGCATTCTGACGGTAAATCTGGAATTGCCGGTGGGCACTGACCTGACCACCACCAACACCCTGACCCGCCGCATCGAAGAGAACCTGCTGGCCCGCCCCGAAGTGCGCCTCGTGCAGACCAGCGTGGGCAGTGGCGGGGCGCTGGGCGGCAGCAGCGCCAATTCTTCCAGCCTCACCGTGACCCTCATTCCCAAGGCCGAGCGCGAGAACATCGAAACCCTCAGCGCCCGCTACCTCGAAGATTTGCAGCCGATTGCCCGCGCCATTCCCGGTTCCGAACTGCGGGCGGCCTCCGAACAGGGTGGCCCCGGCGGAAGCTCCGATATTCCGCTGGCCCTGACGGCCCCCACGCAGGCCCTGCTGATCGAGCGCAACCGCGAAGTCGTGCGCCTGCTCTCGCAAGACCCCAACATCGCCACCCTGAAAAGCACCCTGAGCGCCACCCGGCAGGAGCGAACCTTCGTGCCCGACCCGGCGCGGTTGGCGGGCAGTGGCCTGAGTGCCAGCGACGTGGCACAGGCCCTGCGTACCTACAACGACGGCTCTACCGCCGGAAGCCTGCGCGACGGAGACCGCTCTATCGACATCGTGGTGCGCCTTGACCCGGCCCTTGTGCAGGACGAACAGAGCCTGCTGTCTCAGACGGTGTACTCGCAGGCGCTCAATGCCAACTTGCCGCTGTCTCAACTGGGCGCGTTCCAGTTGTCGCAGGCTCCGGCGACCCTCAGCCGCCTAAATAAAGCTTACACCGCCACCATCGACATCGACCTGATCGAGAACGGCCCCAACGCCTTCGGCTACCAGCAGACCATCATCGACAACGTGACGAAAGCGGGCCTGCTCACGGGCGGCGTGACGCTGGGCAACGCCAGTGCCTTCGGCAGCGCGGGCCTGACCGGAGACCTCGTGTTCTACGGCCCCATCGTGCTGATCATGGCAATCTTGCTCACCTACCTCGTGCTGGGCAGCCAGTTCAACTCGTTCCGCTACCCCATCTACCTGCTGCTGCCCGTGCCGATTGCCATCGTGGGCGCACTCTGGACGCTCAGCCTGTTCGGGGTCAATCTGGACGTGATCACGGTGCTGGGCATGGTGATCCTGCTGGGCCTGTCGACCAAAAACTCCATCCTGTACCTCGAATTCGTGACCGAGCGCGTGCGTACCATGCCGCTCAGGGAAGCCCTCGTGGAAGCCGCCGAACTGCGTTTCCGCCCCATCCTGATGACCACGCTGACCGTGTTGGTCATCAGCATTCCCCTGATTCTGGGCACGGGCGACGGCGCAGAATTCCGCAAGGGCCTCGGCATCGTGATTCTGGGCGGCGTGATCACCTCCACCCTGCTCACCTTTTTCGTCGTGCCCACCGTCTTCTGGACATTCGAACGCAAGCGCATCAAGCCGCCGCAACCCAGAGTGCAGCAGCCCAAGCCTGATCTGGGCGGGGGCGCGCTGCCTGCGGGCGACTGAACAGTTCAATCTCTCTGGCCCCCTTTTCCTGCGCGGAGAGGGGGTTTTTGCTTTGGATTTTGCGCCTAAACCCCCCAGTCTGCTTTGCAGCCAGCCCCCCTTGAGGGGAGCGCAAGAGCTGTTGTTCCCACCTCTAAGGGGGGGCGTTGCGAGAGCAACGGGGGGGTTCACCTTCCAACCCTGCCATCTAAAAGGCCAACCTAAAGGCGCGGTCAGCGTTTTGCCCCGCGCCCCGGCCTAGAATGCCCCTCACACAGCCGCGCAGTGTCCCGGCCCTGCCGTCAGCGTGCGCGTAGGGGTTGGGTGCGCGGCGACCACATCAAGGAGACTGCCGTTATGGACTGGAAAAATCTTCCGAGCAGTGGGGGCGGAGTGCAAGATCGGCGGGGCGGCGGTGGCCTGCCGGGGGGCGGCATCGCGGTGGGCGGCGTGGGCGGCCTGATCATCGCATTGATCGCCATGTTCTTTGGCGTAGACCCCAGCGTCATTCTGGGCGGCGGCTCGCAAACTGCGCCCACCCAGCAATCTCAGACTCAAAGTTCTGCGCCTGCCAACGATGAAAGCTTCCAGTTCGTAGACCGGATTCTGGGCAGCACCAATCAGGTCTGGACGGGGGTGTTCCAGCAGTCGGGCCGGGTGTACACCGAGCCCACGCTGGTGCTGTACAGCGGCGGCACCACCAGTGGATGCGGCAATGCCGACAGCAGCGTGGGGCCGTTTTATTGCCCGCTGGACAATAAGATTTACTTGGACACCAGCTTTTTTGCCACCATGCAGAAGCGGCTCGGTGGCGGCGGCGAATTCGCCTATTCCTACGTGATCGCGCATGAGGTCGGCCACCACGTTCAGAACGAACTCGGTATTGCCGATCAGGTGGAACGCGCCCAGCGTCAGGCCCGCAGCGAGGCCGAAAGCAACCGCTACAGCGTGGCCCTCGAATTGCAGGCCGACTGCTTTGCGGGCGTGTGGGCCAACAAAGTGCGCGGCAGCGAGGCCGCCAACCTGACCGACGCCGACATCACGCAGGCGCTGAATACTGCCGCTGCCATCGGTGACGATGCGCTCCAGCGCCAAGGCCAAGGCTACGTGGTGCCCGACAGCTTCACGCACGGCAGCAGCCAGCAACGCGTGACGTGGTTCAAGCGCGGCTTCTCCAGCGGCGACGCGGCCCAGTGCGACACCTTCAAGGCCAGTTGAGCCTTTTCTTATCTGACTACGCGGCACTCAATCCCGCTTGGCCTTAATCTGTGTTGGGCAAGACTTCACCCGCCGCAGCGGCCAGCACACCTACACTGCAACCCACGGAGGATTTACACATGACCAAAACTGAAGGAATGGATCAAGGCCGCATGATCAGCGGCGCGGCGGGCGGGGCATTGTTGCTGATGGGTCTCAGGAAACGCGGCGTTCTCGGCCTCGGCATGGCTGCAGTGGGCGGCTACCTCGCCTACCGCGCCGCCACCGGCAACGACCCGGTGATGGCAGCGGCGGGCCTGAGCGGGAACGCCAGCGCCGCCAAGCCCATTTTCGTGGAGCACAGCGTGGTCATAGACCGCCCCGCCCAGCAGGTCTACGATTACTGGCGCAAGCTGGACAACCTGCCCCACATCATGAGTCACCTGGAAACCGTGACCGTGCTGGACGACAAGCGCAGCCGCTGGGTCGCCAAGGCTCCGTTGGGCACGCACGTGGAATGGGAAGCTGAAATTGTGAACGATAAACCCGGCGAGCGCATCGGCTGGCACAGCCTCCCCGGAGCCACTGTGGACAACGCGGGCAGCGTGCAGTTTGAAAGCATGCCCACCGGCGGCACACGCATTCACGTGGCCCTCAGCTACCGCCCGCCCGCTGGCCCGCTCGGTGCAGCCGTCGCCAAGCTGTTTGGCGAGGAACCCAGCCAGCAGATTGCCGAAGACTTGCAGAAGTTCAAGGCCGCGTTTGAAGGCAGCAACCCTAAAAACTAAGGTTCGAAATTGAAGCAGGGCAAGCACCGAATGGGCTTGCCCTGTTTTGCTTTTGCCTGTCCTATTTTTTTGAGAGTGGGCTAGTCTTCCGTTTTCTCGGTCTCCGCTGCTTCCGCCACCACTTCCGACCCGGCCTCAATCACCGTCAAGGAGCGCAAGGTGGCCCCCTGATGCCAGCCGTACTGCGGGTCCTTCAGGCCCAATGTGGCGGCAATAGCGCGGGCGTTGGCCCCGTCCGGTTCCCCGTCGAGGCAGAACAGCAGGAAGCGCCGCCCACCGGGGGCGATGCGAATAAACAAGTCGGTGCCGATTTCCAGTTGTTGCGTGCGGCTGAATTTTTCAGCGCGGGCCTGTGCGTATTTCAGGGCGTCGCGGATTTTGACGGTGACGGTAGGGTTGCTCATGGTTGCTCCGGTAGAGGGTGGGTGCTGTTGCCAACTCTAGCCAAGTGAAACGAGAAGGAGAAAAGCTGGCTCATCTTCTCTCCGGGCCAGCCACCACCGGGGCCGCCTGCAAACCCGTCAGCAGCATATCGGCGTACTGTTCGGCCACGTCGCGCGGGGTCATGCTGCCGCCGGGGCGATACCACGTGTAGGCCCAGTTCACCGCCGACAAGATCAGGTTGGCCGTCATTTTGGGGTCTAGATCGGCGCGCAGGCTGCCTTCACGGATGCCCTGAATCACCAGATCGCGGTAAAAGGCGTCGATGGTGTCGCGCCAGTTGGTCACGCGGGTATAGGCTTCGGGCGACAGGTGCTTCCACTCGTGGAAAAACACGGTGGCACTTTCCATGTTGTCGGCTACCACGCGAATATGGCGGTGCATGGCCTCGCGGATTTTCTCGGGCGCGGGCATGGAGTCGCCGCGCAGGGTAAACAGTGCGCCGTCGAATTGGCGAGCGGCGCGGTCTACGATGCCGATCAGCAGTTCGTCCTTAGACGCGATATGGGCGTACAGACTGCCGCCCTGCATCCCCAGTTGGCCCGCCAGATCGCGCATAGAAGTCGCGTGGTAGCCGCGCTCCGAGAACAGGCGGCTGGCGACCTCATGAATCTGCTCGCGGCGCGGTTTGGTGGGCGCGGCAGGCGGTGCGGCGGGGGCGGGTGGGGGGCTGGAAGAATCCGTCATGGCATCGGGGAACGCGGCGGGCGCATTGGGGTCAGGGTAGCACGCCGCCGCGTCACCTAACGGGCGTTTGGTCTGCATCTCTGGTGGCTGGACACTTCACGGCAAAACCCGGCGCAGAATGCTAAAACCCGTGTATGACTTCTACGCCTCTCCTCTCTGATGTTGTGTCTGCACAGCCTACCAGCGGCGTGCGGGCGGCGGTGCGTAACGTGCCCGCTTACCCGTTTACGCCCATAGACGCCCCTATCAAGCTCGATCAGAACGAGAGCGCCTACGACTTTCCCGCCGAGCTGAAAGCGCAGGCCGTGGAGCGGATGCTGGCCCGCCCGTGGAACCGCTATCCCGACTTGCACGCCGACACCCTGCAAGCCGCGATTGCCGCCTACGAGGGTTGGGATGCGGCGGGCGTGGTGGTCACGCCGGGCAGCAACGTCCTGATTAAACTCCTGACCGAACTCGCGGGCATCGGCCAAACGGTGTTGACGGTCAGCCCTACCTTCAGCGTGTATACCCTAGAGGCCCAACTCTTGGGGGCCACGCTGGTACAGGTGCCGCTGAATCCAGACTTTTCACTCCCTGTAGAGGGGTTGAAGGCTGCCCTCAAATCAAACCCGCCCGGCGTGCTGTACGTGACCCAGCCGCACGCGCCCACCGGATACGCCGACGCCGAGGCCGATGTGCGGGCCGTGGTAGAGGCCGCCGAGGGCTGGGTCGTGGTCATCGACGAGGCCTACCACCAGTACAGCGGCACCGATTACCGCGCGCTGGTACAGGGGGGCAGCAACCGCCTGAGCCTGCGTACCTTCAGCAAGGCGTGGGGGTTGGCCGGGGCGCGGCTGGGCTACGCGCTGACTTCCCCGCAACTGGCGGTTCAGCTGCAAAAACTGGTGTCGGCCTTTAATGTGAATGCCCTGACGCAAGCCGCGCTGGAAGTGGCGTTGGAACACCCCGAATACGTGCAGCACCGCGCCGCCGAAGTGGTTCAGGAGCGGGGGCGGGTGCTGGCTGCTTTGGCCTCACACCCCACCTGCACGCCCATTCCCAGTGGGGCCAATTTCTTCCTGCTCCGCACGCCCGATGCCGACGCCGCCTACCGCCATCTGCTAGAGCGCGGAATAGTCGTGCGCCGCCAAGACCGCCTGCCCGGACTGAATGGCTGCCTGCGTGTGGCGGTGGGAACGCCAGCGGAGAATGACGCGCTGATCGCGGCGGTGGGGGAAATCGGGTAAGAAGAATGTGGATCGTGGGAAACGAGCTGACCACGATCCACGTTCTCCCCTCCACGAGCATGGACGCTTTCGCCGCACCAGCCACCTTTCCCGCCCGCTCCGTGCTGGTGCGGGAATGCAGCGCGTGTGGGGCTTGCTGCGCCGCGCCGGATATTCACGCGCTGGGCAAGCCGTTGGGCGTACCGTGCGTGAATCTGGGAGCGGGTTGTTTGTGCGCCGTCTACGCCACGCGCCCCGCTGTGTGCCGCAACTACGCGCCCGATTGGGTCTGCGGTGAGGTTGCGCCGCTGCCCACGCTGGCCGCACGCACGCGCCGTTTTCTGGAAATCTACGGACTGGAAGCGGAAGCAGAGGCGTCCAATTCCACTCTTTTGCCCTGAAAGCTCAGGCGCAGGGCGGGGCGGGCGTTGAGGGGCAGGCCTACGAACCCGCCGCCTAGTCCGCTGGCTGAGGCTCCAGCTTGCAAGCCTTCGGCCAAGCGGACTAGGGCTTGTGCCTGTGCTGCACGGCGTCCCCGGTAGGCCTGTTCTTTCAGCATGCTCAGCCACACCACGCCGCGCAGGGGGTACGCGCCGACTTCGGTGGCGGGCGGCAGGGGCCGAAAAGGAGCAGCGGGCAGAGAGGGGGAAGCCCCCGGATAGGGCGTCGGCGCGTTGCCTAAACCTGTCTCCAGTGTCAGAGCTTCTGGCCCCACGAACGCGCCCCCCGGCGAGCGCAACTGGGCCACCTGTGCGCCGCCCAGTACGTCTCGCGGCCCCAGAACCATCAGCACGCCGGGAATAGTCAGGTCGGCCCGCTGCAACTCCGACGTCGCCCGCCTGAAGCTCGCGCCCGCCACCCAGTTGGATTTCAGCCACGCCCTCGGCCACATGCCCGCCTTCACGCAGGCCCCGGCAGCGGCCAAACTGACCCCGTTGCGGGCCACCCGCGCACTGACCAGCACGGGCAAAGTGGGCAGGGCCGCCCCCGGATTCAGCGCCCGCAGCCGTGCATGATTCCACTCCCGCACGCGCCCCGACAGCATCAGGCACAGGGTCGGAATGTCGAGGTTCAGGGCCACTCCCGGCAAGCTGTACACCACCGACACCGGGAACAGGCCCACCGGAATGCTGACCAGTTCTCCGGTTCCTTTGGGGGGTGGGGGGCCGGGCAAGGTGCCCAGCACGCCGTCTATCCGCCCGCCGTATAACTCGCGGAAGGCGGCTTCGGGTGGCAGGGCTGTGAACGATGCGCCCGGAATCCAAGGCGGCGTGCTGCCCGCCAGTTTGAGGGGCGGCACCGTCTGAGCCGAAGTGAGGCCAACGCTCAAAAGGCCCAGCAAGCTCAAGCGGCGCAGCATCGTTTAACCGTTTTGGCGCACGAAGACTGCCGCCTGCGTAAGCGGGCCGTAGTCGGGGTGCGTGTCGCCTAGGCCGTGCAGCGTCAGCGTGTAGCCGTGCGCTCCGGCTGCCGCCGCCGCCCAAGCCTCGAACTCGGCCCGCGTCCATTCGAAGCGGTGGTCGGCGTGGCGCATGCCCTCACCCCCATCCTCAAACACTGCGTTGTACTCGCGGTTGGGCGTGGTCACGATCACCGTGCTGGGGCGGGCGTCCCCGAACACATGCCGGGTCAGCGGGCCGATCTGGTGCGGCTCCAAATGCTCTATCACTTCCACCAGTGTGGCCGCGTCAAACCCCTTCAGGCGCGAGTCTGGGTAAGAGAGGCTGCCGTGTAGCAAGGTCACGCGGGCAGCCAGTTCCGGGCGTTCGCGCAGATTCAGGCGGCGGGCGGCAATGTCCAGAGCGCGGGCGCTGACGTCCATGCCCAGCAGGTGCCGAAATTGGGCCTTCTCCAGCAGCAGGCGCAGCAATTTGCCTTCGCCGCAGCCGAGATCGAGCACGCTGCTTGCCCCACTGGCCGCCACCTGTTCGGCCACCCACTGCAAGCGTTCGTCGTGCAGGCGGGGCCGGGGCGCTGCGCTTTGAGTAGGTTCTGTCAGTTCAGCCGTCTGGCTCTCCGAATACCCCTCCTCGGCCTGCCGCACCAGCGCCGCGAACCGCAGATAACGGCGGGTAATCAGGTCGCGTTCCGGGTGCGTGTCCAGCCAGCCCGCGCCGTGCCGGGCCAGTTTGTCGACTTCGGCTTCGTTCAGGAAGTAGTGCCGTTTGCCACCGTCCAGCACGGGAAGCAGCACGTATAGGTGGGCCAGCAGATCACGCAGCCGCACCTGCCCCGACAGCCTCAAGTCCACGTAAGGCCGCTCGCCCCATTCGGGATAAAGGGGGTCGAGGGGAATGGGCGTGGCCTGCACCGCGTAGCCCAGCGGCCCAAACAGGCGCTGGGGTAAGTCTTCCGACCCGCGTGCGGTCACGCAGGGCAGATGCACCGAGAAGGCCAGCGCCCGATCCGCCAGCGCTTGCCGATCCTTGCTGCGGCCTGTAAACGCCGTGCCGAACGCATCGCGCAGGGCCACCGCCAGAAAGCTGCCCGACGCATAGGGGCGGTCATTCATATACGGTTCGAGTGGGGCACCGCCTTGTTGGTCGGCACCGGGGCGGGCCGTGCGCGACAGGCCCACCGGGTCGACTTCCAGCAGCAGGGCTGCCGTGGTGCGCTGGGCCGACACTTGCGGATAGAACACCGACGCGGTGCCAAACGACAGCGTTTGCGTCTGCACGCGCTCCGGGTGCTTGTGCAGCAGGAATCCGAGGTCGGAAGCAGGCTGGAGGGGGTCGGCTTGGGCAGCGTCGGTTTGGGCAGCGTCAGATACAGCGGGTTGGGTCAGCGTCAGGGTCAGCAGCACGGCAGGGTCGGTTCTCCTCTGCGGGTCAGCCTAACAGCCCGCCGGGGCCTGCGCCTCTGCCAAAGGGCGGAGGGGGTTCTTGGGCTTGTTCCACGTTGGATTCCCCCACCCCCACATGGGTCAGGGGAGTGTTTGTCGCTCTGCTGCCCAGCTCTACGAGTCCGCTGAGGAGGATTCATCCTGTCGCATCCAGACTCGGCTTGTTCTTTCTTCTGAAGCCGAATTGCCAGTCGTCTTAGAGATTGAATTGGCCCGCGCGTTTCACGTGCCTTGGGGTCTCACGCGGCTGTGGGCGGGGACGTGGTGAGGGAGCAACGCGATTGCCCTTCCTCAGACCTTAGACCTTTAGACCGCCCTACACACTGTCTAAAACACCTCGTCCAGCAGCGACGTCTGCGCCTGCAACAAGGCTGGGTGGCTAGGCAACTGTTCGGCCTGCACCAACAACTGCGTTACAGCTTCATGCGACAGGCCCGGCAACACGCTGGCGGCGACTGGTGTGCGGAAGGTAGGCTGAGGCGGCTGCTGGGTGCAGTCCAGCACGCACAGCTCAAAGGCGTCGGCCAGCGTATGCCCGCTCAGGCGCACCACGAGGGCACCGTAGCCGTTGGCGAAACAGAAGGTATACAGTTCGCCTTCCGGCGCGTATTCATGTGTGGGGAGCGCCAAGACCTGTGGAAAGACCACGGATTCCACGAACAGGAACGATTGGAAGTCGGAATCGATGGGGTCGAACAGGCTCATAACGGGGCAACTCCTTGACTGCGGGGGAGGGGCGGCACACAACAGGCATAAAAAACCGCTGCTCAGCGCACTGGCAGCTTTCTAAGGAGCAGTCTAACGAGATGGTCATTACTATTCCCTTACGCCGGGTCTGCCCTCTGTCAGCCTGTTGCGGAGGACGGCGCTACAATCGCCCCTGATGCTCTGGACGCGCCCCCTGACTGTGTGGAGACTTTTGGCTCTGCTGCTGGCGTCCGAACTGGTTCGCACGGGTTTCGTGGTGTCGGTGCTGCCTGTGGCTGGCCCCAGCCTCGGCTTTTCTACGGCGCTGATCGGGCTGATGGTCGGCGCACACTATCTGGCCGACGCCCTCGCCAAAGGCCCGTTGGGACTGGTCACCGAGCGCTGGGGGCTGGGCCGACTGCTGACATTGGGCGCGGTGCTGGGCTTGGCCGTCGTGGTGGGCACGCGCCTTGCCCCTTCTCCGGTGTGGCTGGTGGTGGGCGGCGCGGCGTGGGGCGTGGCCTATGCCGCACTTTGGCCGGGCGTGATGGGCGCGTCTCAGGCATTTGCGCGGCCAAAACGCACGGCGCGGGCGTTGTCGGTCAGCAATCTGGTGGCGACTCCGGCTATTTTGGCGGGCATCTTGTTGGTCGGGCCGCTGATGCAAACCCGCCCTGACACGGCGTGGGCGGTGCTGCTGGGCGTTCAGGTGACCGCACTGGTGTTGGCCCTCACGCTTTGGCGGCTGCATTTGCCCAAGCAAGAAGGAGCAGAAACGGCGCGGAACCCTTGGGCGGGCTGGTCTCGTGTGGCGGTGCTGCTGCCTGCCGCTTTTGCTCAAACCCTCGCACCGGGGCTGGTCATCACGCTGATTTATCCGCTGCTGGCGCGACTCCAGTTGCCCCTCCCGGCCCTTCTTCTGCCCGGCATTCTGTTCGGCGTGACCCTCGGCCTGAGCCTGTGGCTGGCTGGCCGCCTCGCAGACCGCAGCCATCCCCGCCGCGCCCTCGCCCCCGGATTGTTGCTGCTGGCACTGGCTTTTGCCTTGGCCGCCCTGCCCGGTCTGCCGCAGCGGTTGCCCTTGGTGGCCCTGATTCTGGGCGTGGGCTACGGCGCATTCATAGCGGGCTGGAATGGGCTGGTGGCCCGCACCCTGCCCACCGGACACCGCGCCGCCGCGTGGGGAACCGTCATGGCGACAGAAAGTCTGGGCAACGCCATCGGCCCCCTTCTGGGCGGCGCGGCGTGGCAACTCGCAGGCCCCGCCGGAGTGTTTGGCCTCGGTGCAGCAGTCTTCGTGCTGACTGAGGTGTATTACCTGTGGCCGGGGCGCAAGTTGGGGGCCAAACCCGTGAGTGGGTAGTAGTGGTCAGTGGTGAGTGGGAAAGGCAAAGGTAGGCTCGTGGCTCGTGGATATGTGAAATTAATCTTTAGGTAGATTGCCAAACTTCAGAGCTAAAAACCCTGATCTTTCTGCCCACCTGCGCCTTTCCCACGTTCCACCCACCACACTCCAATTACAGCCTCTCCGGGTCGACCAACAGCGGCTCTTCCGTCTCAAACGCCTCGGCGTAGCGCACCCGCAAGAGCGTTCCCCAGTACGTTAGGCGTCCCTTCCGGCGCTCTATGATTTCGGGCGTCACCGTTTCCGAGATGTACGCCCCGCTAAATTGGCTGGTATGGGCGCGGATGGCGGCTTCCCAGTCGGCCATGACTGCGCCTACGTCTACCAGCAGATTGGCCCGAATATCGGCGTTGCCCTGATACAGCAGCACACGGGAAACGCGGTGGGGGTCGCCCGCCACATCGGCTTTTTTCAGTGCGGCCAGATGCACGGCGCGTTTGGCGAGTGAATAGGTGCCGAAGTGGTCGGGGTGGCGGTCAGCGTGGTGAGGTACCACCAGCACGCGGGGCCGCACCGCCCGCAACGTGGCGGCCAACGCCTGCGCTCCGGCGGGGGTATCGGCGAGGCTTCCATCGGGCAGGCCCAGTTGCCCGCGCCAAGCCAGTCCCATGATTTCGGCGGCAGCCACGCATTCCGCCGCCCGTTCTTCCGGCGTGCCCTGCGTGCCGCTCTCGCCCCGCGACAGTTCCAGCACGCCCACCGCTCGCCCCGCCCGCGCCAGCCGAATCAGCGTGCCGCCCGCGCCAATCTCGGCGTCGTCGGGGTGAGGGGCAAGGCACAGCCAATCGAGGGACTGCACCGCGCCGTACACGGTTTCAAACGGTGGGTGGGTGGGCAGAACAGTCATGGGGGCAGGCTAGCAGGCAAACTCTGCAAGCACGCGCTGCACGAAGAGTCCCTTCTGGGCGGTGTACTGCGTGCGGTTGCCTGCGTGTGCCTGTGCCAACGCCGCTTTGATCTGGCCGTATTGGTCACGCAAGTCGGGCCGCCGCCGCAACACGTCCCGAAACAGCAGGTAGTCCGCCCATTTCGGGTGGCTGATGGCCAGCAGGTGAACATAATGCGTGCGTCTAGTGTCGCTCCCTTTGGCAAAAAAATACTCGCCCCAGCCTTCGCGGTCTCCAAAAGCCGTGTAGCCGATAGCTTGTAAAGGCAGGGTGCAAGCGTCCATCTGCTCTGAGGTTTGGACGCCCACCGCGAGATCGAGAATCGGTTTGCCTGCCAAGCCGGGAATGCTGGTGCTGCCCACATGTTGAATGTCTAACGCCAACGCACCAAGCGACTGCCGGACTCTGGCGCGTTCTTCCTCAAACAGCGCGGGATACTCGGCGGATGAGGGCCGAAGGGCGACGGTTCCGCGCTTGAGTCCGAGCGTCATGGGGTCAGTGTAGGGGCAGGCAGGTTTATGATCACAACAAAAAGAGCGCCCCAAGGGACGCTGATAAATAAAAATATAGCGCGGTATGCAGGGCCAGTCAAGCTATGCAGGCCGATGCTTCAGCCGCTCCCGCACTACCAGCGGGCCTGCTGGCCCCAACGTCACGCCGGGGCGTGGGGTGGCATTACCGCGCATAGGCTCCAGCGCGGGCAGCGTCGCCAACGCTTCCAAGATCATCAGGTGGGCAAGGTGCATGCCGAGGCAGATGCGCTCGCCGCCGCCAAAAGGGAGATAGGCCCACGCAGGCGGCGCGGCCTGCCACCGCTGGGGCCGAAATTCACCTGATTCGGGCCACAGCGCCGCGTCCCGGCCACTCAGGTAGGGGCTATACAGCGCCAGCGTGCCGCGTGGCAGGCGCACGCTTTGCCCGTCGGCGGTTGTCCACCGCAGATCGCGCGACAGGCGGCGGCTGCCCATCCAGCCGGGGGGATACAGGCGCAAGACTTCCTTCAGCACGGCGGGGTGATGGGCGGGCGCGTGCCATTCGGGGCTGTGGGCGAGGTGCCACGCCGCCCAAGCCAGCGCGTGCGTGGTGGTGTCGTGGCCTGCCGCGAGGCTGACCCGCGTTTCCTCCAGCCCACCGGGAAGAGCGGCCAGCAGCGCCAGCAGATCATCTCCGCCGCCAGCCGTCAGGCGCTGATGGGCCAGCCGCCGCAATTCTGCGTCTACACGCGCAAACAGCAGTGGGCGCGGTAGAGCCGGAATAGGAAAAGGGTGGCGCAGCGGAGCCAGAAAGGCGTGCAACAACTGGGGATCGAACTCGCCGCTGAAGTACGCCGCGTTGAGCATCTTCAGGGCGGCGGTATCGGCCCAAGCGAGGGCGTCCCATTCGCCGACAGGGATTGGGGGTAATGCGGCCCGCACGCGCTCCCTCAAGGTTTCCATATGGCGTTTGCCAAAGCCCGGATTCACCATGCCGCGTCGGGGGGCGTGGGCGGGCGCGTCGGTGAGGATTACGCCGCCTGCCAGATAAGGCACCACTTTGGAAAAGCTTCCGGCGCTGCGAAAGGTGTGCAGGTCGGTCAGGAGCGCCCGGTTCCACGCCGGACTGAATCCCACTACCGCAGGCAGCCCCAGCCGAAGCCGGAACAGGCCGCCCACTCTGGCCCGGTTCGCGCCTTCTTCGATCAGGGCCAGCGGGTGCAGCGCCCAGTCTTGCAAGTGGCCGTTGCCGGGGCGGGTGGGCGGTTCGGGCAACGCCGAGAGGTCAGTCCTCATCCAGCGCCGCCTTTCCGCCGAGGTCGTCGTAAGGCAGGCCCAACAGGTCGCCCGCGCCGTTCCAGCCGCTGAGAACCGATAACGGCACGCCGCCGCCGGGATGCACCGTGCCGCCCACTTGCCGCAGATTGCGGGCCTGCGGCAATGTCCAGCCGGGCCGGAGGCTGCCCATCAGGCCGTGTGGGGCGCGGCCATAGAGTGCGCCGCCCACCGCAGTTCGGGCGTAATCGGCAGGGGAGAGGGGCAGCCATTCGTCCACCTCTAGCGGGGGCAAGTGGGCCGGAAAACGCCGCCCAAGCTGTTGCAGCAGGAACGCGCCGTAAGCGTGTGGTTCAGCGGCCACGTCGGGTCGGGGCGGGGCATTCACCAGCAAGAAGGCCTGCTTCCCATCGGTGTGAAGGTACAACGTGGGGTCGGTGGGCAACCGTCCGGCGCGGATATCGGCCCACTCGCGGGCGTAGCGTTCGGGAAAAAAGACGTGATGAGACTGGCCCGCGTCCGTTTTCAGGCGCAGTTGCAGGGCAAATCCGCTGACGCCGCGCGGGGTGGTTTCGGCCCCCAGCCCCAGCCAGTGCCGCGTGAGGGCGCGGTCTGCGGCGCTGATCCAGCCGTCGGCGGCCACCGCGCCCCGGTTGGTGTGTGCGCCCAGCACCCGCCCACCGTGCTTGATCAGGTGCGTCACGGTGGTGCCGTACTCGAACTGCACGCCCAGCGCCTCTGCTTTGCCGCGCAACGTTTCGGCCAGCTTGCCCAGCCCGCCTTCCAGATGCCACACGCCGTACCCCAACTCTACCCAAGCGATGTTGTGCAGCACGGCAGGAGCGCGGTACGGATCGGCCCCCAGATACGTGGCAAAACGCAACCAGAACGGCGTCAGCAGTGGCCCACTCCTCACGTACTGCGACAGCTTCGCCCAGGGTGCGGCCCGCCCTCCACGGGTCAGGGCGTAGCGGCCCAGCGACAGTTGGCCCGGAGGCGGCCCAAAAATGAAGGTGGGCGCGGCGTCCCGGTACATCTGCCGGGACGCGTTCAGCAGGCGCTTGTAGCTGTGGGCCTCGCGCTTGCTCAGTTGCTCCAGCGTGGAATCGAGGCCCGCCACACGCACGGCTTCGGGGGCGAAGGTGCGGCCTTTTACGGCTCCGCCCTCGTAGTGATAGATGGTGGTGGGCCGCGCCGCCGTCAGCCCTGGCAAAGGCAAATCTACCCGCTCGTGCAGCGCCCGGAACAGGTGCGGCATAGTCACCACCGTTGGCCCGCTGGAAAACTCCGGATAGCCCAGCGCCGCCTTGCCACCGGGGCGGTCTAGGCTGTCCAGCACGGTCACGCGCACGCCTGCCCCCGCCAAGCGCAGGGCAGCAGCGAGGCCCGCGAAGCCGGAACCGATGACGATGACGTGTTTGGGCGTCATGGCCGCCCGGAACGTGGTACTGCGCCTTCCTCACGATCCACGTTCCAGCTTCTACACTCGTCCCACACACCCTTCATTGCTTGTACGCCCGCCCCTTCCAAGTCACCCGCCGCCGCATAGCGCGAAGATACACGGGCAGGGCCAGCAGCGGGGTGAGCGGCCCCAGCAGCCCTTCGGCCAAGTCAGCGGGCTTGCGGCGGCCTGTGATCAGGTTGGTCAGTGGACGTTCCAGCAGTCCAGCAAACCGGAGCAGGCGTAGGGCAGCCCCTCCAGACGAACTTGATGGCAAGAGCCAAGGCAGCGTGTACACCGCCAAATGTCCGGCGAGGGCCACCGTCATCAGGGCGCGGGAATTGAGGTGCAGGGGCAGCGAATTCTTGCCGAAGCCGCGCACCGATTCCGGGTATGAGGAATACATCCGCACGCCGATGCAGTCGCCGCCCAGCGCCATCGCCAAGCGTCCGCCCTGCGCT
This sequence comes from Deinococcus puniceus, assembly GCF_001644565.1. Taxonomy (NCBI): domain Bacteria; kingdom Thermotogati; phylum Deinococcota; class Deinococci; order Deinococcales; family Deinococcaceae; genus Deinococcus; species Deinococcus puniceus. Next base: position 225,680 of record NZ_CP011387.1, read on the forward strand.
TTCAGGCGGGAGGCCAGCAGGGTGTCTTCCAGCACCTCGTTCCTGACCAAGCGGTAGCCGCCCGCACGCTCGAAGGTGTCCCGGCGAAAGGCCATCAGTTGCCCGTTGGCTGCACTCGCCGCCGGAAAAGGCAACTTGAGCACCGGGTAAGGCAGATACGACAGCACCACGAGGTCGACCAACGGCGTCAGCAGGCGCTCGCCGGGGGTCTGGTTGTCCTGCCTGGGCAGGGCGCTCAGCAGGTCTGCCCCACTCGCTTCCAACTGATGCACCACCGCGCCGAGCGCCCCCGGCCCCCACGTCACGTCGGCATCGGTGAAAATCAGGATGTCGCCCGTAGCAGCGCGCGCCAGTTGGTCGCAGGCCCAAGGCTTGCCGAACCAGCCTTCGGGCAAGTCTTCTCCCCGAATGACCCGCGCCCCCAGTCGGCAGGCCAGCTCGCCCGTGCCGTCGGTGCTGTGATCGTCCAGAATCAAGACTTCGTGTGCGCCCTGCGCCAGCACACCGGGCAGCGTGCGCGGCAGGTTGTGGGCCTCGTTGCGGGCCGGAATCAGAATAGACACGCGGGGGCCGCCCGCAGGCAGGGGCCGGGGCCGCAACCGGGGAAACGTGACGGCATTGACCGCCATCACCACCAGTTTGCTGACGATGAATCCCATTGCCACGGAGCGATAAACCCGCCCCCAGTCGCGCTTTGAAGGAGCACCCTTCATCGGTCACCCGTGATCCGCGTCAGCATCCGCGCAGGCAGGGCCACCGGATCGTCGGGGGTTACGCGCCGCCCGCACACACGCAGGTATCCGGCCAGCGGTTGTTCGGGGTCGGAGTCGGCCAGTTCGGCGTCCAGCAGGGCCAGTTCCCGCGCGATGGCCTGGGGCAACAACGCCTCTGAAACAGGGGAGCCGAAGCGCAAGTAGGCTTCGGGCTGCTGACCGCCGCGCATCAGCACGCGCAGGGCCACCGGAACCAGCGGCACGCCAGCGGTACGGGCCACCCACGCCGCGCCTGCCCGGACTTCTTGCAGCGGGCCAGAGGGCCGAACCGCGCCTTCGGGGAAGACCACCATCCAGCTTCCGGCGTGGGCAAAACGGGCCGCCTCGCGCACCTGTGCGGCGGCCAAGGCTCCCACCCGACGCAGAAAAGGAAAGCGGCCCAATTGATGCGGTGTCATCAGCACACGGAAGTCTGCCCCAGCCCACGCCGCCACTTCAAGCACGACATAGCCGTCCCACCACGAATGATGGTTGGGAGCCAGCACCGCGCCGCCTGCTAGGCCACCTGTGGGGCAGAAGGGGGGCAGGTTGCCGCGCACCCACACGCCCGCCAACTGGCCCTGCACGCTGCGCCGAATGCTGCGCCTGACCATCCACGTCGCCCAGGCATGGGCTTCTTTTTTGGGCAGACGCTCAGGCACGCTGGCCGCCCGCCGCCTGCCCGCGCTCCTGCCGCAGCAGCCGCGCCAAACCCAGCCCCAGCAACATCGCCACCAACGTCACGCCCGCCTCTACATATCTGCCCACCAGCACCAAGCCCCCCGGCAAAAAGAAGGCTTCGATGGGGTAGGCGAGGGCAAACGTAGGCTTGCGTTCCTGCCGCCGGAACATGTTCGGCGCAATCCGCATAAATGTCCAAGCAATGGCCGTGCCTACCGCCCACCAGCCCACGAAATTCTGAATCGGCGCACCAGCCCACACGGGCGCGGGATCGTTCCAGAGCCAGTAGCGCTGGGCGGTCATCAGCGGCTCTAATCCTACGTCCCAGAGGGCCAGCAGCACGCCCGCCAGCCACGCCCGCCCCCCGGCCAGCAGCAGCCCCGCCAGCGTAAAGGCGAACCAGCCCAGCGGCACGATCAGCGGCACGGTCAGCACTGTGGGCGCGGGCGCGGTGGCATACGAATACACCCCGAACGGAAACCCGGTGCGGCTGCCCAACACCTCTATGCCGAGGCCTACCGCGAAGGCCATTGCCGCCATCGCCACCGCTTTGGCCGCGTTTTCCTTCTCCTGCACGTACAGGAAGGCAGAGACAAACAGCGCCCCGGTACTCAGCAGGCCCAGCAACGAAAAGCCTTCGGGCCACAGCGGAACGGGCACTTTCAGCAGCACGTAGAGGGCGAGGAAGGCCATCCACGGGCGAGTCTGGGCGGCCAGTTCAGCGGCGCGGGTTCGCAGTGTGGGTGCAAACGCTGGCCCCACCTGATCGCCCGCCAGTGCCAGCACGCCCGCCAGCGGCACGCCTACCGCAATGCCAGCCCAGCCGCCCACGAGTCCAGCCATGACCGCCAAGGCCCCGGCAAAAGCCACACCCAGCGCCGCGAAAGCCAGCAGCCCGCGCCGAAGCAGCGGCGTCATTTGGAGGCCAACCTCGCTCCCAGATTCTGCCATTTGCGCTGCGTCAGATCCTTCACCACGATGCGGGCGGCATTGCGCCCCGACGCGCCCATGATGCCGCCGCCCGGATGGGTGCTGGCCCCGGTCAGATACAGCCCCTTCACGCCCGGCCAGCGGTACTGGCTGGCCTGCATCCACGGCCTGAACGAGAACATCTGGTCAAAGCTCATCTCCAAGTGCATCACGTTGCCCCGGTGCAGGCCCAAATTGGTCTCCAGCCACTGCGGGGTCTGTACCAACTCGCCCACGATGGTGTCGCGGGTGCCGGGCGCGTAATGCTCGAAGGCGTTCAAGATGTTCTCGCGGGCCTCGGCGGTGCGCGTTTCCCAACTGCCACTAGACAGTTGATAGGGGTAATACTGCGCCCACAGCCACAGGGCTTCGCCGCCCGGAGGGGCCAAACTGTCGTCCACGGCGCTAAAACTCATGGCGATCAGCGGCGGGTCGGTGGTGGGCTCTCCGGCCAGATATTCGCCGTAGCCCTTCATCAGTTGCTGCTGATTTTTGATGAGCAGGCCCAGCCCCACGCGGCTGTCGGGTTCGGTGTGGTTGCGGTATTTCACCTTTTCGCTGAGGGCGAGGCGCAGCACCATGCCGAAGCCGTTGCCCACGCGCACTTGCCGGGCCGCTGCGGGAACGTGTTCGTCGGGCAGGGCGGCGGCGGTGGTCAGAACGTGCGTGCCCGACACCACCGCGTTGGCCGTGTACATATCGCCGTTTTCCAGCTCTATTCCCTGCGCTTTGCCGCCCTTCACCACGATCCGTTTTACCGGGGCGTTCACGAAGACTTGGCCGCCCTCGGCTTCTATGGCCCGCCGCAGGGCTTTGGTCAGGCCGCCGCTGCCGCCTTTGGGCCGGGCCACGCCGCCCTCGTGGTACAGCGGGTGCCACAGCAAAAACGGCGCACTGAGGGGGTCGGTCGGCGGCGGGCCACTCTGCGCGGCCATCCACACCAGCGGCGCACGCACCCGCTCCTCCGTAAAGTATTCGGCGGCCACATCGCCGTAAGGCCGCAAGATGCGCGAGAGTTGCGCTTGCCAGTCGCGCCCTTTGCCGCTGCTGACCATCATCTTGCCCATGTCCAGCGGCCCCGGCGCAGAGTTGAACAAGTCGGCTACGGAGCGGGCAAACGGCGTCCATTCGTCCAGAAAGTGTCTGTACGCCTCGCCCTGCCCCGGAAACAGGTTGTCCAGTTCCCGCGCTGTACGCTCCGGGTCACGGTGAATAAACCACGGCGTTTCTCCGTCCGAGGCGTGAAACATCGGGTCGACTTCCAGATAGTGCAGGCCGTGCCGGGTCAGTTCCAGCTCGCGCACCACAGGCGTCATGCGGATCAGGATGTGGGCGCTGCCGCCGTAGTCGAACTGATAACCGGGCACCAGTTCCTCGGTACTCACGGCCCCGCCCACGATATGCCGCCGCTCGAACACGCCTACCCGCAGGCCCGCCTTGGCCGCATACGCCGCCGTCACCAGCGCGTTGTGTCCGGCTCCCATTACGATCACGTCAAAGTCAGGCATCTTTCGCGTCAGTGTGGCACGGCGGGCGGGGCCGAACGGTCAGGAATCTCTCAGCCACCAGAGGCCCGCTCCTGTAGAGCTAGACAGAATCCCGTGACATTGGGCACCGTATCCTGATCCTATGTTCGGACGCCGCGTGCCCCCCCACCTAGTGTTGCTGTTCAGTGTGTTGCTGGCGCTCGCTTGCGCGGTGGCGGCCTTCTTTGCCCTGCGTGCCGAAAGCTGGGTCACAGGCGCAATCGGCCTGATTCTGGCCGTGTGGTTCGCGGTAGACGCTGTGCGGGCGTATGGCTGGCAGAAGGCGAAAGAGGCGCAGAAGAAGTAGGCGCCGCCGCAACTCAGCCGTGACAGACTTGGGGTGTGACTTTTACGTTGCCTCTCCCCCAAGACAAATTTGACCGGCCTCGGAACTGCAATCGGCCAGACAGGTCGAAAACTAGATGGTTACAGAATTGTAATTTCAGGCAGGGTAGCACAAAACGCCGCATAGGCATATATAACTAAAGACATATAACTAAAGACATATCTCAAAAAAGCTATACGATGTATATATTAAAGCAGTGAAGTGCAGCGGGCATTTCATTCACTAAATTGAGTGGCGTAAAGTTAGTTTACTCAATCATAGTGAAAGCCTCAAAGAATTAAAATAAAAGGTGGGTATCAAATGCTAAAAAAACTTAATATCGAAGAAGCAGAAATGATCGGTGGGGGCGGCTATCTCGAAATTATTCAAAAGATTGGGACATTTGTCGTTGAGTCTGCAACTGTACCTGCCAATAGGTTGGCTGACATCTTACGATTTAAGTTTTCACGCAGTTTTGTGCGTGCTGGAAGGCGTCGAGGGCAGCTAACTCGAGTAAAAGTGCCTGGCGACGCACCTCTGGAACGAACGAGAACCGTAGGGTTCTCGCCAAGTCTCCCCAATCTGGCCAGACCTGTGGTGTCCTCACGGGGCTATCCAGATCTTGGAAATGACAGAGGAAAAAGGCCAACGTGGAGAGGCACCACCAGCGAAATACGCCCTGTTTGCTGTGTTGAGCAAAGCGTTCGAGTCCAAAGCGCCCCTTGATGGTTTTGAAGAAGGCTTCGATCCGCCAGCGCCCTTTCCCGACCCGTGCCAGATACACGCCGCCGAGATTGAGGTTGGACATCACAAAGCGTTGTTCCGGCTCTTGGTTGCGGTGCAGCCAGACCCAGGAGACACACATGATTTGGTCAAGCCCTGTGGGCTTGACCAAATCGCCTCTGACCATGAGATCGCGCACCTGACGGCCATCCTCGAGCTTGCGTGTACACCGGACACCCACCACGATGTCGAGGCCGTGAGCGAGCACACCTTGAATGAATTCGATGCTCTCAAACCCCCCATCTGCATGCAGACGGGGACGCCGCTTGCCTGACAGCAGCGCAGGGGGAACGGTACGGAGCAACTTCAGGGCCAGTTGTGCAGGTGAGGGCGTTCCTTTGCCCCGCCACACCTGAACGGCCCAAGGCAACCGGAGTTGACCACAACACAGATACAGCACCACCAGATGGACGCCATGAACACTGTTGAAGGTGTGCATCCAGTCGTCAAGGTCAGCGAACTTGCCACTTTTCTCCAAGCTGGTCAAATCGACCAGCAGGTCGAGGCGAGGTCGCTGATGAGGCCGAAGTCGCCATTCATGCTGTAACAGTTGCAGGGCATGCTGGCGCATGACCCGGCAGAACTGCCGGGTGTTCCACGCGGCGTGATTCAGAAACCGGCTGATCGCTGCCGGTGATTTCACGGTGGCCCGTTCTGGCAAAGGCCGGCCAGAACCATCCAGCAATAGATCGAGGAACACCTCAAACGAGGCTCGATGTTGCGACCTTGAAAAGCACGTGAGGATGTCAGAATACAGGCGTCTGGAGCGCGGTTCTTTTGGGTTCACACCCCACTATGGGGCCAAAAGTGCGTTCCAGACATCGTTTTGAAAACTCGTAAGATGTCAGTTGGGTGCAATTCTGATGCGAGCGACGTTCCAAGGTGACAGTCCTCAAAACCACAGCCCGAAACCCACGGGGCAAACATCAACCGCAGTGTCCAATCCAGTGGCATCCAACGGGCCTAGTGGGTTCATTACAAATGTTGCCACAGCTGAGTACCACTATTAAAGTATAAGCAATTTATGGAGCTTACTCTGATTAAAATCTCAGGGTAAGCTGTTCTTGTAATCTATCTTAAGCGATGCATCATAAATGATTATAATGTAAAACCGTAAAATTTGGGGAGATAGCTGATGTTAAAAAAGATTGCTATAGGCACTGGATTGTTTCTATTAGGTTTGGCGATATTTGCAATAATTGGCAATGTTTTTGACCACTACGCTGGCTTAATCGCATCCAGCATTATTGTGGCGGGTTTAACCCTTTGGCGAGCGTTTAGCAAAAGTAAGGGATAGTAACGTGTGTAGATAGCTTGCCTGCAAAATAACCGCCTTTCTTTGCAAGGGCATTTGCGCTGTTATTAAAGTGGCCAAAATCTGGAGTTAGGCCGGAGCGTAACTCTCCCGCATTTGTCCCGCCCCTGCTCCTTTAGCCTGTAGCGATATGACTGCTTCCGCTCCCGTTGCCTCTGCCCGCGCCTTCGTGTCCCTGATCGGGGCCGGGCCGGGCGATCCGGGGCTGCTGACCATTCGGGGCATGACGGCGCTTCAGGAAGCCGACGTGGTGCTGTTCGACTACCTCGCCAACCCGGAATTGCTGAACTACGCGCCGCACGCCCACACCATCTACGTGGGCAAAAAGGGCTTTTCGGAGTACATCAGTCAGGAGCAGATCAATGCGCTGATTGTGGAGCAGGCACTCGCCAACGGCGGGCAACGGGTGGCGCGGCTGAAGGGCGGAGACGTGTTCGTGTTCGGGCGCGGCGGCGAGGAAGCCGAAGCTTGTGCGCGGGCGGGCGTGCCCTTCGAGATCGTGCCGGGCATCAGCAGCTCTATCGCGGCCCCGGCCTACGCGGGCATTCCGGTCACTCACCGCGAGGTGGCCCGCAGTTTTGCCGTGCTGACGGGTAATACGCAGGAAGGTGGGGCGCACTACGCGACCTTATCGGGTGCAGATACGCTGGTGCTGCTGATGGGCGTGCGGAATCTGGATCAGATTGCTGGCGACCTGATCGCCGCAGGCAGACCCCCCGAAACGCCCGCCGCCACCGTGCAGTGGGGCACCACGTCCCGGCAGCGGGTGGCGGTGGGCACGCTGGCGACCATTGCCGCCGAAGTGAAGGCTGCCGGACTGGAAGCGCCCGCCGTGACGGTAGTGGGCGAAGTGGTGCGCCTGCGCGACAGTCTGAACTGGTTCACGCCGCCCGTCGAAACTGAACATTCAGAGCGTCCACTGGCCGGGCGGCAAGTGGTGGTCACGCGCACGCGGGAAGGGGCCAGCGCCCTCAGCGGCGTATTGCGGGCACGCGGGGCCAGCGTGCTGGAAGTGCCCCTGATCCGCTTTGCCGACACCGCCGATGCTGCGGGCCTGCATGCCCAATTGCGCGATCTGTCGGGCGTGTCGTGGCTGCTGCTCACCAGCAATCAGGCGGTGTCGGCCCTGTTCGAGCACCTAGAGCAGTTGGGGCTGGACGGGCGGCACTTGGCAGGCGTGCGCGTGGCGGCAGTCGGCCCCAGCACGGCGCGGGCGTTGGCGGTGCGGGGCATTCGGGCCGATTTCGTGCCGAGTACGCCGGGAGCGCGGCACTTGGGCGCAGAGCTTCTCACCAAAGCGGGAGACACCGCCCTGCACCTGACCTCGCAACTGGCCGAAGCCGACTTGCAGCATGCCCTAGAAGCACGTGGTCTGACCTATACGCGGGCCGAGCTGTACCGTACCGAACCCGCCCCGCTGACGCCCAGAGCGCAGCAAGCCCTGCTGCGGGCCGATGTGGTCACGTTGGCGTCGGGCAGTGCGGCGCGGTTTTTGGCAGAGGTGGCAGGTACGGGCTTTAGGGTGGCAGCGATGGGGCCGCAAACCGCCGACGCTGCCCGCGCTGCCGGATTCATGCACGTCACGGTGGCGCACGCGGCCACACTGGAAGCCTTGGCTGACGCCGCAGCGCGGGCCATCCTGACTGAACTCTGAGCGCCTCCTCATGGGTCGGCCATCATCCCCGGACAAAAACTTGTCAATTGGGGGGTAATCCGTGCTGTACACCAAATTTTTCGCATGGCATCTGTAACATTTCTGCCAAGCTCGTGCCTATGCAGCGGCCTGTTTTGCCTGGTTTCAGTTGTAGGCATTTGGGGTCACAAGCCTTCTGTCTGAACGTCAGGAGCAGCGTCCAATGACCTTCAATGCTTCAGGGCGGTCTGTGGCCCCTGAAGAGTCGTATGAACTGCCGCCTTCTGCCGCCGCCGCCGACTCTGCTGCCGAACATGCCGCCCTGAGTGCGCTGCTGGAGCTGAATGCCGCGCTGCTGGTGGCCCGCACGCCGACGCAAGTGGAAGAAGCCCTGACGCTGGGCGTGGTGGAACTGATGGCTGCCCGCTACGCCTACTTTCTGCGCTTCGATCCTCAGGCCGATACGCTGACCATTTCTACGGTGTCCAGAGAGCAATTTACCGATCCGGGGGCGAAGGCGTTGGGCTGGGTGCTGCGGCGCGGCGAGGGGCTGTCGTGGCAGGCCATAGAACAGGCCGAGCGGTTGGCAGTGGAAACCACAGCGGCAGGAGGAAGAACGGCGTGCTTGGGCCGAGCTGTCCTTCATCTTCCCGCCCACGATTTGCCCGCTCACGCCGTGCGGGTGGGTAACGCCCCCGATCAGGACGTGATGTTCGCGCCGCTGTTGACCCAAGACCGCCAAGTGCTGGGCGTGCTGACGCTGGGCCGAATCTCGCCGGGTTTTACGGCCCAAGACCGCGTACTGCTGGCTGCTTTTGCCAATGCCGGAACGCTGGCCCTAGAGCGTGCGCACGAGGAACGCCGCGCCGCCGAATCCCGCGAGGGCGCGATGCTGGCGCTGGGCATGGCGTTGGAAGCCCGCGACTTTGAGACGCAGGGCCACACGGAGCGCACGGTGGCGCTGGCTGAACGCCTTGGGGCGGCCCTGAACCTGAGCGCCGACGATCAGGACGCCCTGCGTCAGGGTGCGTATCTGCACGACTTGGGCAAACTGAGCGTGCCCGACGGCGTGCTGCTGAAACCCGGCCCCCTGTCGCCCGAAGAACGCGCCCTGATTTGTACCCACACCGTGTTGGGCGAAGCGCTGGCCCGCCGCCTGCCCACTCTGCCCGCCGGAGCGCTGGCAATTGTGCGCTCTCACCACGAACGCTGGGACGGCGGCGGCTACCCAGACCGTTTGCACGGCACGCAAATTCCACTGCTGGCCCGAATCTTTGCCGTAGTAGACGTGTACGACGCCCTGACCCATGACCGTCCCTACCGCCCCGCTTTTTCTCTGATTCAGGCCAAAGCCATGTTGGAAGACGGGGCTGGCACGCATTTTGACCCGGAAGTGCTGCGGGCATTTTTGGGTTTACTGGACGGCGCTTGAGCTGATTGGAGAAGATCTAAGGGTCTAGGGTCTGAGGGTTTAAGGAAGGGCAATCGCTAACGCTCACTTCCCCCCTCCCCAACCCTCCCCCGCAAGGGGAGAGGGAGTTAAAACCAGTCACCGCCACCTCACCACGTTCCCGCCCAACTCCGTGTGAGGCCGTCGTGCGTGAAACGCGCGGGCCAATTCCATCTTGGAATAAACTGGCAATTCCGCTTCAAAAGAACGATCTAGCCGACTTAAAACGCGACAAGATCAATCCTCCCGAGCGGAGCGCTTAGCTCCCCTGACCCCTGTGGGGGCGGGGGCTGGGGGGTGGGGGAGTGCCACGTAGGACACACCCATTGACCCAAACCTTAACCCCTTTCTGACCGCAAACCCACCAAACCCCCAAGACCGCCTGAAGCTGAAGCAGAGGCGGCCTCATCTGCGCTGCCTATGCTGACCAAAACAGTGCTGGCCCGACTTCCATCCTCATCCCGTCAAGGTTACGCCGGAGACCCCATGACCCTTACCCGAACCACCCTGATCCTGACAGCCCTGCTGCTCGGCGGCACGCAAGCCCAAACCGCCACTCCTACTGCGACGCCCACCGTAACGACAGCCACCACGCCCCAGACGGCGGCACAGGCAGCAGCCGAAGCGGGCGATTTGGCGGCCAAAGCACGCGCCACTTATCCGAAGGGCAGCGCCAGCATCGACCAAGACCTCTGGAAACGGGCCGCCGCTGCCGCAGAACGCGCCGTCGCAGCCGCGCCCAGCAATCCGGATTACCTGCGTCTGCGTGCCCAAATCTATACCGAAGTGGGCTTCTGGCGGCAGGCCGAACTGGGTTGGGAAGCGTACTTCCGCGCCGTACCAAACGGGGCAGCAGCGGCAGAAACGGCCAGCGCGGCCAGCGTGCAGTACAACCTCGGCTACTCGGCCTACACGCGCAATCAGCCCAGTCAGGCGGCGGCATTTTTCGCCAATTGCCTGAAACTAGACCCGGCCAGCGTGCCCTGTACCACCTGGGCCGCACGCACGGCGCTGGAAGCGGGGAATTATGCACAGGCCCAGACCCTCTATGACCGGGCCTTGGTGCTGCAACCCGCCGACAAAACGCTGAGCTACTTCCGGGCGCTGGCGCAGAGTGCCGGACGCTACGGCCCCGCCGCCACCCGCGCTTTTAGCCGTGCTTATGGCGAGCTGGATGCGGGCCGCAAAGCCCAAGCCTTGGCCGGATTCCAGCAGGCCGCCGCTGACGCCCCCAATTTTGCCGAAGCGTGGCGCGAGGCGGGCAAACTGGCCCTTGAGCTGGGAGACGCACCGGCGGCGTTGGCGGCCTACACGGGCGCGGCGGCCCTCCCCACCGCCACTGCCGCAGACCGCTACAACCTCTCGGTGGCGCAGGAAGGCGCGAGTGTGGGCCTGCGGGCAGTGCAGGCCTTCCGCGCTGCATATACCCGCTACACGGCAGGCGATAAAACGGCGGCTGAGACGGGCTTTTTGGAAGCTACCACCCTCAGCCCCAAGTATGCCAAAGCATGGGCATGGTTAGGCCGTACCCGCTACGAAACCCGCAACTTTGGCGGCGCGGCGCAGGCCTATGCACAGGCGGTGCAGCTTGACCCCAACGACAAGAGCAGCGCGTACTTTTTGCGGCTGGCACAACAAGGCAAGTAAGTGGATCGTGAAGATGTGAAATTAATCTTTAGGATCGTTTCCAAAGTCTAGAGTCAAAATCTCTAACGCTCACGCCCATCTGCGCTTTTTCTAAGTTCCACGATTTACCATCTACGTTCGCGCCTCGCCGTCCCACACCGCCGCCACCGCTTCCGCCAGTGCCAAATCTCCCGGTGTCGTCACTTTAAACAGGCGGGCGTCACCGGGAATCAAGGCCACACGTTGCCCCAAACGGGCAATGAGTCCGGCGTCGTCGGTGGCGGCGTGCCCCTCTTGTTGCGCCGATTCGTGGGCGGCCAGCAGCGCGGTGCGGCGAAAGCCTTGCGGCGTTTGCACGGCCCAGAGACCTTCGCGGGGGGTTAAGGTTCCCCAATCGGTGTTCTCCTTGGCCTGCACCAAGGTATCGGCTACAGGCAGCGCGGCGGTGGCGGCTCCCACGGCCCACGCGGCATCGGCCACTTCACGGATCACGCGGGTGGGCAAGAAGGGGCGGGCGGCATCGTGGATCAGTACCACATCGGCGTCGGTGGCCTGTAGTAGGGCCAATACGCTGGCTTGGCGGGTGTCGCCGCCCGCTATGGCCCTCGCCTGCATACCGTTTGGAAGCTGCATTCCAGCGGGCAGGGCCACCAGCACTTCATCCACGTACGGGCTGAGGCAGACCACGCTGCGGGCCAGCAAACTCAGACCGCCCACTTCTACAAAAGCCTTTGGCCCCCGTCCCAGCCGTGTTCCAGACCCCGCCGCCGGAATCAGGGCAGCTATTTTGGGCTTGGAGTTTTGTTCGGCTACTTCTTGCCCAGTCACTCCTTCCACCGCTTGAATCCCGGCACATCCAGCCGGAACTGATCCAGCACACGGGCCGTTACAAAGTGCAGCAACTCCTCTACACTTTCCGGCGCGTGATAGAAACCGGGGCTGGCAGTCATCACGGTGGCTCCGGCGTCGTGAACGGCCAAGAGGTTTTGCAGCATAGGGCGTGGCAAGGGGTCTTCTCGCACCACCATCACCAGCGGGCGGCGCTCCTTGAGGGTCACGTGGGCGGCCCGCGACACCAGATTGTCGGCAAAACCGTGCGCGACTTTGGCAAGAGTGCCCGCGCTGCACGGCACGATCAGCATTCCATCGGTGCGGTAGCTGCCACTGGCGACGCTGGCCGCCAGATCGCGGTCTTCATGCACGTGGGTCGCCAGCGCCGTCAGGTCAGGCAACTGCGGCCCGCCTTCGGCACTCATGACCCGTTTTGCGCCGCTGGACACCACCAGATGGGTTTCTACGCCCAGTTCATGCAGGGCACGCAACACGCCCACCGCATACGGAATGCCGCTGCCACCACTGACTCCTACCACCAAGCGCATGCGGTCAGGCTAGCAGGCGGGCGCGGGGGTAGCCTGTAGGCATGACTGCAACTCCTGACAGTGCAGAAAACGGTGCAGAGCAACTGATCGGCGCGTATTGGCAGGGCGCACACTTGCAAGACCCCCTGTTTTTAGAACGAATGCGGGCCGTCAATCCGGTGCTTTTATCGCCCACACACGGGCTGGCCGTCCTGACCGGACACGCCGAAATCACGGCGGCGCTGCGTCATCCCGACGTTCGCACCATCAAGTTTGAAGGCGGCGAGGGCTTCAGCCACACCGCCAGTTACGCGGTCATGAGTCCCATGATGCTGTTCCATGACGGCGGTAGTCATACGCGCCTGCGTTCGCTGGCCCAGCGGGCCTTTACCCCGCGTGTGCTGGAGGAAAGCCGAGAGTTTATTGCCGCCCTCACCGACGATCTACTGACCGAGGCTGCCGCCAGCACTGATCCAGAGGGAATAGACATCGTGCAGGCCGTCGCTTACCCCTTGCCTGTCACGGTCATCGTGAGGATGCTGGGCCTCACCGGAACAGACGCCGAACGCTTCCGGGCGTGGTCAGAAAGCGTGGCGGACTTGCTGGGCGGCGTGAATCTGCCCCCCGAACGCTGGGCACAAATTGAAGCCGATGCTCAGCAGATGCGCGAGTATTTCCGGACGCTGGCCGACGACCTGCGGGCCGAGCCACAACCGGGCCTGCTGAGTGCGCTGGCCGCCGCCGAAACCGAGGGGGAAGGCGGGGGCCGCCTGAGCAGCGCCGAACTGCTGGCAAACGCCGTGCTGCTCTTGGTGGCAGGCCACGAAACCACCAGCAACCTGATCGCCGGAAGCTTTCACGCCTTGGCCGAATATCCGGAGCAGCGGGCGTGGTTGGCCGCCGATCCTGTGGGCCGCGCCGCCAACGCCACCGAGGAACTGTTGCGCTTCCTGTCGCCTGTGCGGGGTAGTGGCCGCTTCACCTCCGCGCCCCTCACGCTGGGCGACGTGACCCTGCCTGCCGGAACGCATCTGAGCCTCAGCTACGCCAGTGGCAACCGAGACCCCCGCCTATATGCCGAGCCACACGCGCTAGACCTGAGTCGGGCCAATGCCCGCACGCACCTGGCCTTCGCGGGCGGCCCGCATTATTGCCTCGGCGCAACGCTGGCGCGGCTGGAATCCACCACCTTCCTGACCCGCCTGATGACCCGTTTTCCTCAATTTGTGGTGCCGCAGCAGGCCATTTCCCACCGTCCTAACTTTGCGCTGCAAGGGCTGGAGCGGTTGCGGGTGGTCTTGTAGGGGGTGGGCTGCTCCAGTCTCGCAACCGTATATAGGGCTGTGAACGGCGACTGCGCCAGACGATAAAGCAAAAACCCCGCGCTAGGCGGGGCGTTTCTTTGGAGCCAGTGATCCGGGTCGAACGGACGACCTACTGATTACGAATCAGTTGCTCTACCACTGAGCTACACTGGCCCGTTGTTTGCAGGCTCAAAAAGTATATGGATGTTTTCATGCGGTGTCAACACGGTTTTTTGCTGGCCCGTTTTATTGGCCGCCGTTCGCCGACCCATTCTGCAGTGCAGCTTTCCAGTGCAGCGGCCAGATTCAGCGCTGGGCCTTAACGCTCTCATCCCAGTTGATGTACGGGAAAGATTTTCCCAAAAAGCAGCAATCCTCCTTACTCTGTGACGCTCCACTGAACTATGTGTGGGTTTGCTCAGAGCACACCAATCTAGAGCACACGACTCGGCCCATCTCATCTCCCTCAGAGACTCGGTATAAAACGAAAAAACCCCGTCTAGGACGGGGCTGAAAGCTGTTGGTGGCAAAGGCCGGATTTGAACCGGCGACCCAACGATTTTCAGTCGTTTGCTCTACCAGCTGAGCTACTTTGCCGAAATTCCCAAAAGGGAAAGGGGTGGCGGTCCGGACGGGATTTGAACCCGCGACCTTCTGCGTGACAGGCAGATATGCTAACCGCTACACTACCGGACCAATCCTTAAATTGTATGCCGCCTCAGACTCTCCGTAAGAAGACACTGAAAAGCAGCGGGGTTAAGGATAGCCGCGCTCCTGCGCCTTGTCAACCGGACTGTCGATTGCCGACCCCAAATCAGGGTGGTGTGGGCCTAAAACGGCACGGCCCGGACACTCTGAACCGGCGTGCGGGCGTTCGTGTCCAGCATCAGTTCTAGGTATTCGCGGCTTTGCAGGGCGTCGATCATGGCAAAGTCGGGGCGTTTGCCTCCCTCTGCGTGGATATAAATGCCTTTTTCCAGCTGTGTGTGACCGTATACGCCGAAAGCCAAGCCCGCCATCTTCACGTATTCCGGCGACTCGCGGAACCAGCGTTTGGTGGAGTGGTCGGCATAAAAGAGGTCGTCGTAGTAGGTATGGGCGGGCATAGGACTGACGTGCGCGAACTGCACCCCAGCGATGCGTACCTCACGCGGGAAGCCCTGTATCCACGTGCTGAGGTGGTGCGGTAGATGGATGCCCCCGTGTGCCGGGTCGAATTCCACATGCACCATGCCGCCTGTCGTGCCCAGCACATACGAGGTATTCAGCACAGCGTCGTCATGGTTGCCCAGAATGATATGCACCGCGTGTGGCGCGGCCTCCTGATAGGTTTTCAGGCGCTCCAACTGCTTGACCTGTTCCCGTGCGGCCAGAAACAGATGGTCGTGGTTGCGAGGATCAAAATCCAGCAGCCCAGTGAGGCGGGCATATTCACGCAGATTTTTGGGATGCACAAGGTCGCCTATCAGGATGACCTGATAGAGGCCCATCCGCACGGGCGGCGTCGGCAGTCCTTCCATATCCACACAACTCGCTGCCCGGAGTGCCCCCCACAGGCCGTCCCAGTCGGCGTGAACGTCTCCTATGGCAATAAACTTCTGCACGCGTCTCGCCTCCTGTCTGCTGGCTGTTGCCGCTGCGTATTCTGGCGCACGTCCGGGCCACGCTGCCGGGCAAATCCGGCGTTAGCCCTTCAGAATCCCCTGAAGTTCCTTGTAGATGGCCCGGCTCTCGTCCACCGTTTCGCCGTAGCCGCGCAGCACCACCCGCGCCGCCGCGCCGCCCTTGCCCGCCGCTTTCAGTTGCTCCATCAGGTCTTCGATGTGCCGCCGCGCTTTGTCCATCTGGGGGTCGCGGGGCGGTTCGGGCGGCAGAGGGACGGCCCCCGTCATGCTCACGGCCCCGTCCTCGGCGTCCGCGTCCAGATCAGAGGTATTGGCCCCGTCCTCGGCGTCGTATTCCACCCACTGGCCTTCTGTGCTGCTGCCCACCCCGAACAGGCGGCCCGCATCGGCCAAGGCAGCCAGCTTGGCATCGGCCAGCGAGTGCGCCTGCGCCAGCCCTTCACGCTGCACGCCTAGTACGGTCAGGCGGGCGCGCACCACAGGCGGCGTCATAGAGTCGCAGCCCCAGCCGATGCCCCACGCCGGGTCGACCCGGTCGAGCAGCGCGGCCAAGGCATCGGGGTCGGGGGCGGGCGTCACGCGGGCCTGATCGCCCCGGACTTCCAACGTTGCCCAAGCGGTCATGCTGGCACGCAGCGCCTCACGTACACGGTCTAGGTCGGCCATAGGCCCTGAGTCTAGCGGCTGGGGTGCGGGTGTGCAGCCACAGGTTTGGGAAAGATGGAGATGGGTTGTGGGCGGCTGCCAACCGACGCTGGAGAGAGCGTGAGCCTTTGCCCTCGCCGCTCGTGGGACTTGTAGAGCTTGTCTCGCAGAACGGACGCCTCGCCGCTGCGGAGTCGAGAGGGTGGTTCAGCAACGCACCTGTCCACACAGAAAAGGAATTCTGTTTGGCTGCTCCCACGCTTTCCCCCACCCCCAGCCCCCGCCCCCGAAGGGTGCAGGGGAGTTTGTCGCTGCGCTCGGCAGGATTGATCTTGTCGCGTCCACACTCGGCTAACTCGTTCGTCTGAAGCTGAATTGCCAGTCGTCTTGAGGATGGAATTGGCCCGCCCACTGCGTGGACGACGGCCTCACACTCAACGGGCGATAAGATTTTGGGTCTGCCATACAAAACAACCGGAGCGCCGTACTTGCTCCAGCGCCCCGCTTTTCCCACGTTCTACGATCTACTTTCTACGATCTCGCCAACGTTTACCCACCTAGCGCGTCAATGCCTCCTCCAACGCCTCGGCAAAGGCTTCTTCGTCATCTATCCACGGGTAATGTCCGGCGTCCAGCACGGTTACATCTGCGTCGGCGAGGTCGGCCAGCCAGCCGACTTGCTCCGGGTAGCTCGTGCGGTCATGTGCGCCCGCGATCACGGAGATGGGGCGGCGAACTTCCTGCAAAAAGGGCGTGTACTCAAACTCCCACATGCCCTGATACACCAAGGCTTCCTGCACCTCGCCGCCGCCTGCCAACTGGCCCCCGGCATCGGCAAATTCGAGGTGCATGCGGCTGGGCGCGTCTTTAAACTGCATGGCATTCAGCAGGTCGCGCCCGTTCAGCAGTTCGAAGGCGGCTTCTACGCGGGCGTTGCCTACCGCCGGATATTCGCCTTCCGGGGTGTTGGCCCGCAGGTCGGCGGCGGGGTCTTGAAGGGCCACTTTGCGGCGGGCGCTCGCCTCGGCCAGCAGGGTCAGGGCCAATTCGGGAAAATGTACCCACGGATTGACCACCACCACCCGCGCCGTCGTTTGAGGATGCCGCCGCGCATACTCCAGCGCCACGAGTGCCCCAAACCCGTGCCCCAGCGGGATAACCTTGCCCAAATCCAGATGATCGCGCAGGGCTTCCACATCGGCCACCAACGTATCCAAATCGAGTGCGGTGTCGCCCTGCTCGGTGTCTTCCAGTGGCCCGCTGCGGCCCGAGCCGCGCTGATCCAGATAAATCACGCGGCGGTGTTCCAGCCGTTCTCCAAACAGCGCCCGAAAGGAATAACTGTTGTAGCCGGGGCCGCCGTGCAAATAGATGATGGCTGGAGCGTCGGCATCTTCTGGCCCGGTCACCTCAAAATACAAATCTGCACCGTTCAGGCGCTCTTCAAAGGCATCGTCAGACCACGTCATGCGGGCATTCTAGGGCAGGGGCGGGGGCTTGGCCGGGCGAGTCACAGCGTCTCAGGGTCGAGGGTCTAAGGGCCTAAGAACAGAGGTTGAAGTTCATGGCTCAAGGCCCAGAGCTCAAGGCCTGCCTCCCCCTGCGCCGATTCCCAGCGAACCTTTAGCCTGCCGTCACGCACAGGCCAGAGGCGGGCGCTATGACTGGAGGTATGACCAAAAGCGATGACGGCACTCTGGGCGGCCTGCCCAACGACGCTGGAAACGGCATGAGCGAGCGGGCCGGGTACACGGACGAGTCGGAGAGCGGCATGACTGACACGCCCACCGTCACGGGCGGCCCCACACGCACCCGCGACGCCGATGGAGCCGTGCCCCAGCAACCCGGCCAATCGGACAGTGCGGCCAGCACGGGCACCAGCTTCGGCACCACTCCGGGCGACGACAAGGGCCAGTAAAGGGCTTCCCTGCCGCCGTAGCCCGCAGCGGCCTATCATGCCCCTATGAATCTCCTTCCCCGTCTGATGGGTGTGCTGGGCGTCCTGCTGATCGTGGGCGCACTGGTGCTGCTGTTTGCCAACGTGATTTCCATCAATCAACTGCACGCGGTGGCCTCCGCACTGCGGAACAACACCACCGCCAATCCCGGACTCAGCGTGATGCTCACGGTGGGCTTGGCGGCCATCGGCGGGTTGTTGGCGGGTGCGGGCGGCGTGCTGGCTCTGCGTGGCCGGCGGAACAAGTAGCCATTCAATAAGTTCCTAAGCTGGTCGTCAAACCTCAGGTCGTGCAGTCTCATGCACCCTCCACAGCCCGATGAGGTGTGGGGGGTGGTGTCGTGCTGAGTTGAACGGCCTGTCTACATAGGCCGTGCAGCTTCAAATGTAATCTATGTACACTTGAATATCGATTTATTCACAATCGATGAGTGGAAAGGGGAGCCCATCGGAAGGGTCGAGCGACGTGGCATTGTCTCAACCCATTCAGCTTTGCAGAGGTTTCCTTTGGTCAGGCAATTCGGGATGGGTGTCTTTCCGGGTTGCACCGTTCAAGTTCCACAGGTTCGTTCTGAGGGCAGGGTGGAGACGCGGCCTGCTGGTTTAGCGGCCAACTCTGCGGCCAACGATCAGAAGGGATCGCGGCCGTGCATGGGAGGAATAACGAGATGACCCAAAGTTTATGGCAGCAGTTGACGCGCACCAAGACCGCAGATGCGGAGGCGGAAGGCGCACACGGTGGGAGCGGCGAACTGGGCCGCTCCCTGAATCTTTTTGCACTGGTGATGCTGGGGGTCGGGGCCACCATCGGCACCGGAATCTTTTTTGCGATGGCCGAAGCCGTACCCAAAGCTGGCCCCGCCGTGGTGTGGTCGTTCGTATTGGCGGGGGTGGCGGCGGCCCTGACCGCGCTGTGCTACGCCGAGCTTGCGTCTAGTATTCCGGCGTCTGGGTCTGCTTATTCCTACACCTATGTTTCTATGGGCGAGCTGGTGGCCTACATCGTAGGGGCGTGCTTGCTGCTGGAATATGCGCTTGCGGCCAGTGCTACGTCTATCGGTTGGTCGGAGTACCTCAACAACTTCCTCACCAACTCGGTAGGCTGGAGTATCCCCGAAGCTTTGCGCTCGCCCATGATCGTGCGCGGCGAGGCAGGCATGGAGATTCACGCTGGGCACATCAACTTGCCGCCGATCATTTTGGTGGCTATGTGCTGCTTTTTGCTCTTGCGCGGCGCGCGCGAATCGGCGGCCATCAACGCCGTCATGGTGCTCATCAAGGTCGGCATTTTGCTGTTCTTCGCGGTGGTGGCGTTCACGGCCTTCAACCCCAGCAACTTCGTGCCCTTCAATCCATTCGGCCTCAGCGGTACGGACGATGCAGGAAACAAAATCGGAATCGTGGCTGCAGCAGGCACCATCTTCTTCTCGTTTATCGGCCTAGACACGGTGGCGACGGCGGGCGCAGAGGTCAAAAACCCCAAGCGCAACGTGCCGCTGGGCATTATGCTGGCCCTGCTGATCGTGGTGACGGCGTACATCCTGATTTGCGTAGCTGCGATGGGCGCACAGCCCGCCGCCGCCTTCAAGGATCAGGAAGCAGGCTTGGCCGTGATTTTGCAGAACGTGATGCAGGCCAAGTGGCCCGCTGTGCTGCTGTCGGCTGGCGCAGTGATTTCAGTCTTCAGCGTCACGTTGGTCACCATTTACGGCCAAACCCGCATCTTGTTTGCCATTGGCCGCGACGGCCTGATTCCCAAAGCGTTCCAGTCCGTAAGTCCCCGCACGTTGGCCCCGGTGGTCAATACGGTGTTCGTGTGCGTCATCGTGGGCCTGATCGGGGGATTCGTCGATTCGGGCTACTTGTGGGACATGGTCAGCATGGGCACACTGGTGGCCTTTTCGCTGGTCTCGGTGGGCGTGATCGTGATGCGTTACAAGGCCCCCAATCTGGAGCGCGGCTTCAAATTGCCCTTTGGCCCGTGGGTCATTCCCGGCCTGAGCGTGGCCGTGTGCCTGTTCATCGTCAAAGACCTGCCCACCGAAACGTACCGCGTCTTTTTCATCTGGATGGCGGTGGCGTTGACGGGCTACTTTGCCTACGGCATCCGGCATTCGCGCTTGGCCCAAGGGAAAAAGCGCCCATGACCCTGCTGCCCATCACTCCAGTGCCCCCAACTCCGCTGCCCGCAACAACGGTGCTGGTGGGCTACACCCAAGATCAGGCGGGCCGGGAAGCTTTGGCGCTGGGCCGCCTGCTGATGGGCCAGACCGAGGCGCATCAGACCAAGGCCGGACAACTGATCGTCTGCACTGTCGTCCCCGAAGTCTGGAATCATCCGTCTCTGAGTGCCGTGGATCAGGAATACGCCCGGTATTTGGATGAACACGCCCAAGAAACGCTGGCGAGTGCTCGGAACCTGCTGCAAGATGTGCCGCAGGTGCAAGTGCAATATCTCAAACACGCGGCCAAGTCCACCACCGCAGGCCTGAGTGAAGCGGCGGCACAGGCCGGGGCCGATGTATTGGTGGTCGGCTCAGCCCGCAGCAACGGCGGACGCCTGAGCCTTGGCAGCGTTTCGGGCGAACTGCTGCACCTGTCGAGCTTGCCGGTAGCGCTGGCCCCGCAAGGATTTGAACCCCAGCCCGGTCAGGTGGTTACCCGGCTCAGTTGCGCCTACGCCGGAACCGAAGTCTCGAACAGCACCGTGCTGGAGGCGCTCCGGCTTGCGGGGCGTTTGGGTGTGCCGCTGCGGGTAGTGGCGTTTGCCGTGCGAGACCGCCAAATGTACCCCTCGCTGGCGGGCTACAAAGCTGAAAACATGATCGTGGATGCTTGGCGGGAGCGCACGAAATCTGCGCTGGAGCGGTTGCAGGAGCAGTTGGCCGGACACTCGCCGCCTATCAGCGTGGCCCTCGCAGACGGCGAATCTTGGGAAGAGGCATTGGGGCAGGTGGACTGGCACCCCGGTGAAGTCTTGGCGCTGGGATCAAGCCGGATGGGAATTTTGGCCCGCGTCTTCCTCGGCTCGAATGCCAGCAAAATTATTCGCGCCTCGCCTGTGCCCGTGCTGGTGTTGCCGAAAGTGGGGTGAACGCTCTAAACCACTCCTAACCGCTTTTCCTCTTCATACAACCGCTCATCCACAAACCGCTTCAAGAGCGTTTGGTAAGGCACTTGCTTCAGCGCCGCTACGTGTCTGAGGCGGGCTTCCACGTCTGCATCTAAGCGCAGGCTCGTCATAAAAGTGGCTTTGGGCTGACGGGGTTGGCGCGGCGTTGGGCGCTCCGCACTTCCGCGCAGGCGGGCAGCGAAAGCCTGAACTTCTGAATCGTGCTTGCCTTCTTCAATCAGGTCAGGGCCGAGGCTGTGGGTCTGCCAAAACGCAGCGAATTCCTCTTCTGTGGCAAAGTCGGGAATTTCGCTCCGAGAATTGACGGGCAGGAGTTCCGGCGAAGCTGCTTCTGGCGGTGATATTTTGGCGGTGTCGGTCATCTTCACTCCTCATTCTCATAGCAGCTGAGTTCTTCGGCAGTGGCAGGCCGCGCCGTCACTACCCGAATTTTATGGCCCCGAAGTTCTGAAAAGATGACCAGCACGCGCCCTATTTCCGTAGCTCCCAGTGAGCCAAAACGTGGCTGGCCTCGCGGCCCTCGGTGGGCGGCGACACTCAGCACCGCAGGATCGGCCAAGACTTCCTCCGCCTCTTCCGGCTCGACTTTGTGCCGGGCAATGTGTTCCAAGTTGGAGAAATCCCAGTCAAAGTTCATTGGCTGGGATTGAGTATATACGATTGTAGATAAGTTGATTTCGGTAGAGTGTTGAGGTTACACCTCCAAAGCCAACTTATCTACATCGTTTAGCAGCGGCGTGCCTGCCGGATACTCGCCGTTGAAGCACGCCAAGCACAGGCCGGGGCCACTGACGGCTTCTGCCAGCCCGCGTTCGCTAATGAAGGCCAGCGTATCGGCCCCGATCAGTTGGCGGATTTGCTCCAAGCTGTGCGTGCTCGCCACCAGTTCTTTGCGGGCGGCGGTGTCGATCCCGTAAAAACACGGGTGCTTGATGGGCGGGCTGGACACCCGGAAATGCACTTCGGTGGCCCCGGCGTCGCGCAGCAGGTTCACGATCAGGCTGGACGTGGTGCCGCGCACGATGGAGTCATCTACCAAAATCACCCGTTTGCCGCGCACCGCACTGGTGGGCGAGAGCTTCATCCGCACTTTCAGGTCACGGGCTTCCTGCGTGGGCGCAATAAAGGTGCGGCCCGCGTAGGGATTCTTAGACAGGCCGTAGTCGAAGGGCAGGCCACTTTCACGGGCGTATCCGATGGCCGCGCCGATGCCGGAATCGGGCACAGGCACCACCACATCGGCCTCTACGGGATGTTCGCGGGCCAGTTGCATGCCCATGCGAATGCGGCTGGCGTAGGTGTCCACGCCGTCCAGTTCTCCGTCGCTGCGCGCAAAATAAATCCACTCGAAGGCGCAGGGCGTCGGGGCGGCGGGATGCACCATCAGGCTATGCAGGCCGTTTTCGTCCACCCAGACCAGTTCTCCGGGCAGCACGTCACGCAAGAGTCTCGCGCCCACCGTGTACAGGGCGCAGGGTTCAGAGGCGATCACGTATGCGCCGTCGTCGCGCTGCCCGATCACGAGGGGCCGCACGCCGTTGGGGTCGCGGAATCCGATCAGGGCCGTGCGGCTCATCAGTACGCAGGCATAACCGCCCTTCAGTTGCTGCATAGCTCCGGCGGTGGCTTCCACCAAGTCCATGTGCGACTCGCGGGCAATCAGGTTCAGCATCACCTCAGAGTCGTTGGTGGTGGCGAAGAGTGCGCCTTCCATCAGCATCTGGTTGCGAACTTCACGGGCATTCACGAAGTTGCCGTTGTGCGCGAGGCCCAAAATGCCCTTGTTGGTGCGGGTCGTGAGGGGCTGAGCATTGAAGCGCAGGTTGCTGCCAGTGGTGCTGTAGCGCACATGCCCGATGCTGACGCGGGCGTTGGGCAGGCGCACCCGCTCCAGCCGCCGCTCGTCGAAGACCTGCGTGACCAGTCCGAGGTCTTTTTCCACGTGGAACTTGTCGCCGTCGCTGACGCACATGCCTGCCGCTTCCTGCCCCCGGTGCTGGAGGGCAAAAATACCGAGGTAGGTGAGCCAAGCCAGATCAAGCGCGTGCGGCGAGTACATGCCGAACACGCCGCATTCCTCGCGGGGCTTGTCGAGGGCGGGGTCGAAATCGGCGTCCATGTCTGGGCTGTCTGTCCAGTTATCACCCACCATCATCCCAAAATCTCCCGCAGGGGCGCGTCGTAGGCGGCTTTCAGTTCCGAGAGCTTCACGCTCAACTGTAAATCTTGGTCGGGCAGCGAAATGGTCACGCTGTCACCGCCGCTGAGGCCGAGGCGGGTAAACGGCACATTCAGTTCCGTCAGGGTGCGCTCGGTGGCGTCCGCGTCGGTGACGGCCACGATGACGCGGCTGTGCGCTTCGCCGTACAGCCGGGCGTCGGCGCGGGCGGTTCCGGGCAGGGTCACTTGCAGCCCCACGTCACTCGCCATGCCCATTTCGGCCAATGCGACGGCTAGGCCACCTTCGGCGCAGTCGTGCGCGGTGTCGGTCAGGTGGGTGCGAATCAGGGCCAATGTTCCGGCGATCACGCGGGCCTCCAGACCGAGGTCTAACGCAGGCACGCGGCCCGCTTCCAGCCCATGCACCGTTTCAAGGTACTGGCTGGCTCCGATGGAATCGCCCACCTCACCTAACAAGTACAACGTCTGCCCCGCCGCCTTGAGGTTCAGCGTGGCCCGCACGTTCACATCAGGCAGCACACCCACCATGCCAATCGTGGGGGTGGGGTGAATTGCCACCGTGCGGCCTGTGGTTTGGTCTACGTACTGGTTGTAGAGGCTCACGTTGCCGCCCGTGACCGGAGTATTCAGGGCGCGGCAGGCGTCGGCGATGCCCTGCACGGCCTGCTGAAGCTGGTAATACACCTCGGGGCGGTGCGGGTTGCCAAAGTTCAGGTTGTCGGTGATGGCGAGCGGCGTCGCGCCCACGCAGGCGAGGTTGCGGGCGGCTTCGGCCACAGCGGCGGCGGCTCCGGTATAGGGGTCAAGTTGCACAAAACGCGGGTTGCAATCGCTGGTGGCGGCCACACCCTTATCTGACCCCTTTACCCGCATCACGGCGGCGTCGGCGACTCCGGGCACCACCACCGTATTGGTCATCACCTGATGGTCGAAACGTTCGTAGATGGGCCGTTTGCTGGCAATGGTCGGATGCGCCAGCAGTTGCAGCAGCACGCTTCCGAGGTCGGTGGGCACGGGCAGGCCGCTCAGGTCGCGCTCACGGGCCGCCTTGATGTCTTCAGATTCCACGCCTTCGCGGGTGTATTTCGGGGCTTCGTTCAGCAGAGCTACGGGCAAATCACAGACCACTTCGCCACGCCACGTCAGGCGGTAGCGGTCATGGGCCTCCACCTGCCCGATGTCGATCACGTCCAGTTCCCACTTGTCCAGCAGGGCGTGCATCTCATCTTCTCGCCCCGGAACAGGCACCAGAATCATGCGCTCCTGAGACTCCGAGAGGCACAGTTCCATCGGCACCATGCCCGATTCGCGGGTGGGCACGCGGTCTAAATCCATCGTGATGCCCAGTCCGGCGCGGTAGGCCATCTCGCACGTGCTGGACACCAAGCCCGCCGCGCCCATATCCTGCACGCCTGCTACCACGCCCGCGTTGATCACGTCCAGCGTGGCTTCCAGCAGCAGTTTTTCCATGAAGGGGTCGCCCACCTGCACGGCGGGACGGTCTGCTTGGCTGGCGTCGCTCAGGTCGGCAGAGGCGAACACCGCGCCGCCCAGTCCGTCGCGCCCAGTTTTGCTGCCCACGTACACGATCCGGTTGCCCACTTCGCCCATGGTGCCTTTTGCCAAATCTTCGTGCCGCAGCAGGCCGAGGGCCATCACGTTCACCAGCGGGTTTTCCTGATAGCTGGGGTGAAAGGTGACTTCGCCGCCCACGGTGGGCACGCCAATCGCGTTGCCGTAGTGCGCGATACCGTCGACTACGCCGTTGACCAGAAAGCGGGTGCGGGGGCTGTCGGGGTCGCCAAAACGCAGGCTGTCCAGCACCGCAAAGGGCCGAGCGCCCATCGCAAAGATGTCGCGCAGGATGCCGCCTACACCCGTTGCCGCGCCCTGCACGGGTTCTACGGCGCTGGGGTGGTTATGAGATTCCATCTTGAACGCCACGCCCCAGCCGTCGCCGATGTCGACTACGCCCGCATTCTCGCCGGGGCCTTGCAACACCTGCGGCCCAGTGGTGGGGAAGGCGCTGAACAGGGGCCGGGAGTTCTTGTAGCCGCAGTGTTCAGACCACATCGCGCCCACGATAGCGGCCTCTAAAGCATTCGGCTCGCGGCCTATGCCATCTACCAACAGGTCGTATTCGCTTTCGCTGAGGCCGAAGGTGGCGGCGCGGTCACGCAGGGAGGGAGCGCTTGCGGTCATGCTTGCTCCTTCCTGCCCAGCGCCACTTGCCCCCGGTGATACGCGATGTGCCGCACATGCATCCCGAGGGCGGCGAGGCGGGGGCGCTCTCCGGTGGGGGCACTGGGGGAAAAGGTCATGCCCTGCATTTCGGTGTCGCTGGCAGCGGCCAAATACGCCACGGCTTTCGCGCCTACGTCGTCCAGATGGGCCAGAATCGCGGCCTTGTCTGCGGTCTCGCTGACTGGTGCGGCTTCGGTACCCATCGGCCCCACCCAGGGCTTGTCTTCCCAGCCCAGATGGTGATAGTTCGGCGTGCGGTCTTGCAATACCGTCAGGCGCACCCACTCGGCAATGTGGAGGGCGTGCCACGCGGGACTGTGGCCCAATGTGGCGGTAGCAAAAGCCTCGGTGGGCACAGCGTCTAGCACGGTGCGGAAGGCCTGAAACTCGGCGGTGTACTGCTCGGATAAGAATGCTTGTAGACCCGTCATTTGACCAATACTCCCTTCAGCGACTCGAACAGCCCGCGCCCGTCTTCGCTGCCCAGCAGGGCTTCCACGGCGCGTTCGGGGTGCGGCATCATGCCCAGCACGTTGCCCCGTTCGCTGATAATCCCGGCGATGTCGTTCAGACTTCCGTTGGGGTTGTCCACATACCGGAAGACCACGCGCCCGTCGCCTTCCAGCCGCGCCACCGTTTCAGGGTCGGCGTAATAGTTGCCCTCGCCGTGAGCAATCGGGATCTCAATGATCTGGCCTGCTGTGTACGCGCCCGTAAAGGCGGTGTCGCTGGTTTCTACGCGCAGATGCACCGGGCGGCACAGGAAATGCAGGTCGGTATTGCGGCTGAGTGCCCCCGGCAACAGGCCAGCTTCGGTCAACACCTGAAAGCCGTTGCACACGCCCAGCACGTAGCCGCCGCGTTCGGCATGGGCCTTGACCGCGTTCATGATCGGGCTGCGGGCCGCCACTGCACCGCTGCGGAGGTGATCGCCGTAGCTGAAGCCTCCGGGCAAAAACACCAAGTCGGTGCCAGCGGGCAAGCCGTCGTCGGTGTGCCACACGAATTGGGCGTCCGGATCGAGGGTCAGGCGGGCCGCGTGCAGGGCGTCGCCGTCGCAGTTGGAGCCGGGGAATTGGATGACGGCGACGTTCACAGAGAAGACCCCTCTGCCCTGCGGGCATCTCCCCTCAAGGGGCGAACAAAAGCACTGTCCTCCCCTCTCCTGCGGAGCTTTTCAAGTTTGAGGGGGGGCGTTGCACAGCAACGGGGGGGGTTCGCACGGCCCATCACTGTGCCACCACGCCTGCTTCTTCCAGCTCCCAGCGCACGTCTTCCATCACGGGATTGCTCAGCACGTTTACGGCCATGTCTTGCAGGCGGGCTTCCACCTCGCCGCGCTCGCCTTCCAGTTGCAGCTCAATCAGTTTGCCCACACGCACGCTGCTGGCCTGCTGCCCCAGATGAGACAGGGCCCGTTCGACGGTGCGTCCCTGTGGATCGAGGATGGACGGCTTGAGGGTCACGAACACTTTGGCTTGAAACACGGTGGCTTGAAACACTGTGGCTTGGTCGGTCTTGGTGGGTTCGGGGGACATGGTGGCTCCTCCTGTGTTTAAGGGGCGGGGAAGTCTAAGGGTCGAGGGTCTAAGAACGGCAAAAGAAGGTTGTAGGTGGGTGTTGGTCAGAGAAAAGAGGCGAAGGCAACGGGGTTTCGGCCCAGCGCCTTAGACCCTTGACCCTTAGACCCTCAGACGCCTTGTGTCACGCGCTTCAGCATTTCGGCATAGGCATCTTCCACGCCGCCCAGATCGCGCCGGAAGCGGTCTTTGTCCATCTTCTCGTTCGTTTCGGCGTCCCAGAAGCGGCAGGTATCGGGGCTAATTTCGTCGGCCAGTACGATTGAGCCGTCGGCCAGCTTGCCAAATTCCAACTTGAAGTCGATCAGTTTGATGCCGCGTGCCAAGAAAAATGGCGTCAGGAAATCGCGCACTTGCAGGGCCAGTTCACGAATGCGGGCCAGTTCGGTTTCGGTAGCCCAGCCGAGGCTGACGGCGGTATCGGTATTGATGAGCGGGTCGCCCAGCGCGTCGGATTTGTAGCAGTACTCCACCACCGGACGGGGCAGGGGCGTGCCTTCTTCTATGTTCAGCCGCTTGGAAAAGCTGCCCGCCGCCACGTTCCGCACGATCACTTCCACAGGCACGATCTCTACGGCCTTCACCCGCTGCTCCCGCTCGCTCAGCTTCTCTATGAAGTGGGTGGGAATGCCCGCCGCCTCCAGTTGCGGATAAATGGCCGCCGTGATCGCGTTGTTGATGGCTCCCTTGCCGCCAATCTGGGCCTTCTTCACCCCGTTGAAGGCGGTGGCGTCGTCCTTGTATTCCACGATGTATACGGCAGGATCGGCGGTGGCGTACACGCGCTTGGCCTTGCCCTCGTAGCGCAGTTCTCCAAGGTCGGGGTGGGGCTGAAAGTGCGCGGGCTGGGTCATAGATTCGCTCCTATTTCTTTGGCGGCTAAGCACCGGGGCATCAAAGTAGAACGGGCGTCTCCCCAAGTCTGACCGGGGCAACGCTCGAAGGTGGCGGTGCTGAACATAGTTGAAACCTCCATCACCGTCTCTCGGACGGACGAGCCAACCCACACGGGGCCGGGGGCGTCTCGCGGGACGCATTTGGAAGAACTGCTCCAGACAACTCGGAGAGCAGCCGAATGGTGTACAGAGAACGCGCCCAAGCACGCCGACTGCCGTACACCACCTTAACACCCTCAGCCGGGGCCGGGGCGGGGTTGTTCATGCGGGCTGGACGGGGGTGGTAGACGGGGTGACAACAGAGCTGATGTGGGTCAGGCCCAAGAATGTGAGAGGATTTCCCCTATGCTGACCAGCTTGCAGCCCCCGTTCTTTTCGGCCATCAAGGATTCCCGCCGCGTCCTGATCGCTGGAATGGGAGGCGGCTTCGACGTGTTTTGCGGCCTGCCCTTGTATTTCGCCTTGCGGGCCGAGGGAATGGAGGTCACGCTAGGTAACCTGTCCTTCTCCTCATTCTCGCCGCTGGCTCCGCATCCTCTGGCCCCAGCGCTGATAGAAGTTACGCCAGAGTTTCGCGTCTCAGAGAGCGAATATTTTCCGGAATACTACCTGTCCTGCTGGCTGCAAGCGCAGGGCGAAACGCCACATGTTTTCGCGCTACGTAAAACAGGCGTTCAACCTCTGTTGGCGGCCTACCGCGCTCTGGTCAAGCATCTGAGCATAGACACCATCATTCTGATCGACGGCGGCACAGACGCCCTGATGCGCGGCGACGAGGCGGATTTGGGCACACCCCATGAGGACGCTGTGAGCTTGTGTGCCGTCTATCAGTTGGCTGAAGAAAGGCCAGAATTGAAAACATACATGGTGTCACTGGGATTCGGCATAGACCATTTTCACGGAGTCAGTCATTGGAATGTGCTGGAAGCAACGGCAGAGTTGGCCCGCGCTGGGGCTTATCTGGGATCGTTTAGCCTCACGCCGGAGCAAAGGCCTGTGCAACTGTACCGGGCAGCGTGCGAGGCTGTTTTTCAGCAGATGCCGCGTCATGTCAGCATCGTGAACAGCAGCATCCTGAGTGCCATAGAAGGTCAATACGGTGACTACCACGCCACGGATCGCACACGCGGTTCAGAACTGTGGATCAATCCGTTAATGGCGCAGTATTGGTGCTACGAACTTGTCCCGGTGGCCCGCCGACTGCAATACCGTCAAGCCTTGATGGACACACTTACCCTGTCGGACGTAGACAAAGTAATTCGCAGACACCGTGATTCGGTGAATCTCCGGCCTCGCCACACGCTGCCCATCTAGGCTCTCCGGGCACCATTGCTCCTGCATGTGCCTTACGGGATAGGGCGAGTCAGCGGGTCGGCCAACTGGCCCGCACGAAGCGTTCACGGCCTGCCAGATCAGGCAAGACCTCGGCCACCGCGCCCAGACTTCTGGCTTCGGCGGCCAGCGTGGGCGCGTTGCGAGGGTCAAGTTCCAGCAGCAATACGCCGCCTGCCACAAGTGCCGCCCGCGCCTGCACCAAGAGGGGCCGTGCCACGCTCAGGCCATCGGCTCCGGCATACAGGGCCAAGTGAGGATCGTAGCGCACTTCGGGGTCGGCGCTGTGCTGGTCGGCGTCGGGCAAGTAGGGCGGATTGCTGACGATCAGATCGAAAGGGCCAGCTAAACCTTGCAGCAAGTCCGCCTGCATAAACTGCACGTCCAGCCCGTTCAGCGCGGCGTTTTCCTGTGCCAATGCCAAAGCCTCCGCGCTGATGTCGGTGGCGGTCACGGCGGCATCGGGGCGGGCAACTTTCAGGCCCAGTGCCAGTGCGCCCGTACCTGTGCCTACGTCCAGCACGCGAGGATTGACTCTGCCGCGCAAGGCTTCCAGCGCCAATTGCAGCAGCCATTCGGTTTCGGGCCGAGGAATCAGCGCCCGCCCGTCCGATTTCAGGCGCACGCCGCCCCATTCCACTTCGCCCAACAGGTGCTGCAGCGGAATGCGGGCGGCTCTGGCATCGATCAGGGCCAAGAGTCGCGCGGCCTGATCTTCCGACACTTCCCGATCAGACGATAAGAACAGGGCCGTATCGCTGAGGCCCAACACGAATTTCAGCAGTTCGCGGGCATCGGTTTTCGGGGAAGGCAGGCCAATTTCTGCAAAGCGTGAGGAGGCCTGAAGTTGCCAAGTGTTGACCGTCGCCACAGACAATGCTGGAGCGTGCTAGCCGTGCCGAGGCCGAATAATCAGGCGGCGGGACGCGCCCTCGCCCACCGATTCGCTCATCACGTCCGGGTGTTCCTTCAGGGCGATGTGAATCACGCGGCGCTCGGAGGCGGGCATCGGCTGAAGCTCGTGCGCTTCGCCGCTTTTGGCGACCTGAATGGCGAGGCGTTCGGCCAATTTGGTCAGGGTGTCGGCCTGCCGTTTGCGGAAGCCGCCCACATCGATTCGCACGCGCAGATCGCTGCGGCCCGCCTGTTTCGCCAGCACCGTATAGGCGATCACCTCTATGGCTCCCAGCAATCGACCGTCGCGGCCTGCCAGTTTGGCGGCGTTTTCACCTGTAATCTCGGCTTCCAGCGCGTCCTCGGCCTGCTGCACCGACACGCTGAGGGTGTCGTCCATCCGGCTGGTCAGGGCGTTCAGAAAGCGTTCCAGCACTTCTTTGGGGTCTTCATTGGGCGTGCCTTCGGCGGGCAAAGCGTCTGCCGGGGCGTCACTGACAGGCGGCGGCGGCGTGACCTCGTCCTCGTCGGCCTCGCTAATTCCCAAGCCCGCGAGATAGTCGTCGAGGTTCGTGCGGTTGTCCATACGATCAGTTTACTGCGGAATTCTCACGATTCCCTCTCAGATTCAGATTGGATCAGCTTGGTCTGTGTTTTGTGGCTGGGCGGCCTGCCTCGCAAACTCTGCCGCGCTGCGTTCCAGCATCTCGAACATGCTTTCGAAGCCTGCCTTCCCGCCCAGATACGGGTCGGGCACGTCTGCGCCGGGGGCGAGTGGGTCAAAGTCGCGCATCAGGCGCACGCGGCTTGCGGCTCCGGGCGTTCCGGCTAGGGCGCGGGCCTCCGCTGCGTTTTGGGAATCCATCGCCAGAATGACGTCATAGTCGACAAAATCACGCCGGAGCAGTTGCCGCGCTTTGCCCGTCAGCCTCAGCCCATGCCGCCGCGCCACGTCTATGCTGCGCGGGTCGGTGGGCCTGCCCACATGCCAATCGCCTGTGCCCGCGCTGTCGACCACAGCGTCTACCCCAGCCGCCGTCAATTCCCGCCGCAAGAGCGCCTCGGCCACCGGAGAACGGCAGATATTGCCGAGACACAGGGCCAGAACGCGCAGGGGAGGGGAAGGGGGCATGGGGATAGTGTGGGGCATTTGGGGGTGTGGGTGAACCCCCCGTTGCTGGCGCAACGCCCCCCTTAGACTTGAAAAGCTCTGCTCCGCAGCTCTGCGAGTCCGCAGGAGAGGTGGGGACACAAGGTTTTGCGCTCCCCTTTAAGGGGGGCTGGCTGCGAACTGATACAGCTCCGCAGGAGAGCAGACTGGGGGGTTGACACGCGGCCCCAACGGAAAAAGTGGATCGCAGCCGCAGTTTCCCACGATCTACGATCCACCCTCCACGATCAAGCTGTTATCTGTTCGGATTCACCACGAGCGGTGTTATTGGCTGCGCTCGATCAAAAACGCCTTTTCGATGATGTCGGGCGTGCCGGGGTAGCCGGGCTGAATGCGGGTGAGACGGTCTAGCACGTCCAGCCCTTCCACGATGCGGCCAAAGACGGTGTGCTTGCCGTTCAGGTGGGGCGTGGCGGTAAAGGTCACGAAGAATTGGCTGCCGTTGGTGCCGGGGCCACGGTTGGCCATGCTCAGCACGCCTTTTCCGTCGTGGCGGTGGTCGCTACCAAATTCGTCTTCAAAGTCGTAGCCGGGGCCGCCGCTGCCCGTGCCAGTGGGATCGCCCGCCTGCGCCATGAAGCCGTCGATGACGCGGTGAAACTTGATGCCGTCGTAGTAGTGATGACGCAGCAAGTAGGCGAAGGAGTTGACGGTCACGGGGGCGTCGTCGGCAAACAGGTCGACGATCAGGCGGCCTTTGCTGGTGTCCAGCACGGCGCGGTAGTCCTTGCCGGGTTCGATGCCGTCTCCGAGTTCGGGGGCAGCGGTGAACTTGATCTGGCGCTCGGCGCTGAGTTCGGGCGTGACGGTAAAGCCTTGGGGCAGGTCGGTATAGGCGTCGCTCATGCGGGCATTGTAGCGGGCCTAGTCACACAGTCAGCTTTCAGGAGGATGAAGAAAGCCGGGGTTTGACATTTGAGGGCGTCTGGCTTACCTGTGCCCCTGAAAAACAGACCTCAGATCACCCATTCGCCGTCCCGCATCAGGGCTTCACGGCTGCCGTCCCCCCGCACGCCGTCCACGTTCATGCCGGGGCTGCCGATCATCCAGTCCACGTGAATCAGGCTGTGGTTGCCGCCCAAATCGCTAAAAGAGGTTGTGGATTCTGTGGCCCCGATCAGGTCAGGCCGAATGGTGGTGGGGTAGGCGCGGCCCAGCGCAATGTGGCTGGCGGCGTTTTCATCAAACAGCGTATTCAGAAACAAGGTTCCGGTGCGGGCCACCGGCGCACTCGCGGGCACCAACGCCACTTCACCCAAGCGGGCCGCGCCCTCGTCCGTGCCGATCAGTTGGCGCAGGGTGTCTTCGCCGCGTGTGGCACTTACTTCTACGGCGCGGCCTCCCTCAAACTTCACCCGAATGCCCTCTACGAGTTGCCCGCGCACGCTCAAGGGTTTGCTGGCGACGGCCACGCCGTCCACGCGGTCACGGTGCGGGGCGGTAAACACCTCGTCGGTGGGAAAGTTGGGCACGCCCAGTACGCCATTTTTGGCCCGTTCTGCGCCGCCCTGCCAGAAGTGTCCATCAGCCAGTCCGACAGTCAGGTCGGTGCCCAACTCGCCCTGAAAGTGCAGAGCCGCAAACCGCTGTTGATTCAGGCGGTCTGTGCGGGCCTGCAAGCCTGCCAAGTGCGTTTGCCATGCGCCTACCGGGTCAGGCGTGTCCACGCGGGTCACGGCGAAAATGTCGTCCCAGAGGCGGGCCACCGCTTCGGCTTCGGGCAGGTCGGGAAACACGGCCCCCGCCCAAGCTGGGGTGGCAATGGCCGCCACCGTCCAGCTCACCTCGAAGTTGCCCGACGCCTCGCTGACCTTCTGAAAAGCTTGTGCCAGAGCTTTGCTGCGCCGCGCCACCCGACCTCCGTCCACGCCTGCCAACAACGAGGGGTCGTCTCCCAAAATGCCGATAAAGGCGTACCCGTCGGCCACCATCGCTTCCCGCTCCTGCGCTTGCCACGCGGGAAGGAAGGCCACCGCTTCATCGGAGCCGTCTTCGTAGAGGGCCAAATCGGTGTGTGCGTCGGTGTACACCACGCGGGCATCCAGCGCCCCGGCGCGGTAGGCGGCCCGCTGCACCAAGCGGGCAAAGGCGGCGGCCTCTACAGGCGCACCAATTCGCACTTTGCCGCCAGCGGTCAGGCCCACGCCCACGCGCACCAGCAGGTCGGCGTAGCGGGCAAGTTTGGCATCAAAGTCGGGGACAGACGGGGCAGGAGAAGACATAGGGGTACTTTATGCCGAGGAGCAAAAGGATGAGTGGTCTGTAACGTTGCTGGGGCGGGTGCGTTGGAAGGTGAACCCCCCCCGTTGCTTCGCAACGCCCCCCCCTTAGAGGTGGGGACGAGTGCGCATTTATGCCGTTCTTAGACACTCAGACCCTTAGACCAAGCCCCCTGAACGCCCTTCCCACACCCCCCAATCACCACCCCTCGATCTGCCGCCCCGCCTCGAACGCCGCCACGCCCGCTGCCACTGCCAGATTCAGGCTGCGGCCCCCGCCGGGTTGCGGGAGTTTCAGCCGGGGCAGGGCGTCGCGTAGCCATACGGGCAGGCCACGCGATTCGGGGCCGAACAGCAGATAATCGCCGCGTTGAAAGCCTGCCCGCGTGTGCAGTTGCGTACCGTGCGTCGTAAAGGCCCAAACCCGCGCACCGGGTGGCAAGGTGGCCGCGAACGCCGTCCAGCTCGCGTGTTCGTGGAGGGCCACGCCTTCCATGTAGTCCATCACGGCCCGCCGGAATTCGCGGTCATGCAGGTGGAAGCCGAAGGGCCGAATCAGATGCAGCTCTGCCCCCAACACCGAACAGGTGCGGGCCACGTTGCCCACGTTCCCGGCCTTCTCCGGCTCGAACAGCACGACGTGGAGGAGTGGCGGGACGGGAAGTTCCATGCTCATGCAGAGCGCACCAGCAGCAGCGTGACCCGCGTCTGCACATGATCCGGGGCTAATCCTTCCGAGGTTTTGAAGCTCACGCCGACTTCGGATTCGGGCAGGCCGAGCAGCAGCGCCACATTCTGTGCGATGGCGGCCCGCAGCGGCCCGAGCTTGGGCTTATCCAGTGTGACCACGAGGGCCACATTTGCGGGTACGTAACCGCGCTCCTGCACCAAGTCTAGCGCCCGTGCCACGATCACCGCCGAATCTAGCCCCTTGTGCGCCGCGTCGGTATCGGGGAAGTACTGCCCGATGTCGCCCAGTGCGAGGCCCGACAGCAGAGCATCGGCCAGCGCGTGCAGCACGGCGTCTCCATCGCTGTGGGCCACCGCGCCCTTTTCGGCGTTGGGAATCGGCACACCGCCTAGAATCAGTGGGCGGCCCCCGGAAAGTCGGTGGGCATCTTCGCCAAATCCGATGCGGTAGGGGAGGGTGGGGGAAGAGGTCATGGGGGGAGTGTAGAGCGTGCCGGATCAGAGCCGGAGTGATGCTGCGTGTGAACCCCCCAGTCTGCTGTGCAGCCAGCCCCCCTTAAAGGGGAGCGCAAAAGATCAGTTGTCCTCCCCTCAAGGGGGGCGTTGCGCCAGCAACGGGGGGGTTCACCTCAAGCAGAATCCACCACCGCCACCGTCGCCCCTCCGCTCGTCGCGTCCCTCATCGCCTGTGCAAAGGCGGGCGCATCCTCGGGATAAAGGCTGACGGGCAACAGCACGCCCGCCGCCGTGAATTCTTCTTCGCCCCGCACGGCATCCACGCTGCCCAACAGGTGATACAGGGCGCTGAGATGCCCAAAGCCCACGCCCACGCGCAGGGTCACGCGCCCACGCACCAGCACACGCGGGGCGGTTCTCAGGCACTCTGCCGCCGTGCCGCCATACGCCCGCACCAGCCCGCCCGTACCCAGTTTGGTGCCGCCGTAATAGCGCACGACCACCACCATCACGTGGTCTACGCCCTGCCCGCCAATAGCCCGCAAGATCGGTGCGCCCGCCGTGCCGCCCGGTTCGCCGTCGTCGCTGAAGCGGTACAGCGGGCCGATCTGGTAGGCCCAGCAGTGGTGCGTGGCGTCAGGGTAGCGGGTACGTAACGCGGCCAACTGTGCCAACGCTTCCGGCGCGGTGTCGGCGCGTTCGGCAAAGGCCAAGAATTCGCTTCCCTCTATCACGGCGCTGTGGCGGTGTGCGGCGGCCAGTGTGGAGAAGGGCGGGGGCAGGTCAGGAAGTTGTAAATCTACACTCAAAGCAGCCCGCGCTCCATGAGGAGCCGCCGCGAGTGCCACAGCGTCAGGCTGCTGGGGCCGTCTAGAATCTGGCCCGCCTCCAGCAGCGCGTAAATGTCGGGCAAAGGCATGACCACGCGCTCAATCACTTCGGTTTCCTCGTGCGCCGTGTCGCCCAGTGCCACGCCCAGCGCCAGAAACGGATAAAAAATGACGCCGCTGATGCTGGGTTGAGGATAGAACCCCGGCAAGGCCACCCACTCGCCTGCCACGCCGCCCACCTCCTCGCGCAGTTCGCGCACGGCTGCCGCGTGCAGTTCCTCGCCGCGCTCCACGCCGCCCGCCACCACTTCCCACACGGTAGCCCGCAGTGGATAACGGTATTGCCGAATCAGCACGCCTTCACCCTCGGCGGTTATTGGCAGCACAAAAATGGCGCGTGGGCCGCGTGGACGGTACTGATACTGGCCCTCCAGCCCGCCGCCCATATCCACCCGGTCAAGCACCACCGAGCGCGGCCCCGGCACCAATTCCCGCGATTCCAGCGTGTGCCAAGGCTGCGCTTCGTCGGGCACCAAGGTGGGCCAGTTGGCGTGCGTGGTCGTGTCGCTGCTGCTTTCTGCGTTGCCGTTGCCCGTCATAGGCTTAGGCTACGCGGTTTCGGGGCCGAGCGCGGCTTACGTTCCCATCCGCTGCATTTCCACCACGTAGCGGGCGATTTCTTGCGGGGAAGCCACCCCGCGTGCCACTTCTACCCGCTCCACCAGCACTTCGGGGTCGTAGGGGTCTACGCGCAGCAGTTGGTTTGCCAGCAGCAGGGCGCGTTTCAGGTCGCCTGCCTCCCGCGCCCGGCGCATCTGGGTACGAATGGCCCCCGTCACGGCCCGTTGCAGTTGCTCGCGCAAGTCGTCGGCCCACTCGCTGTCGGTCACGGTTTTCAGAAACGGCCCCCGGTACAGCGCCAGCATCCGGGCCATATCGGCGCGCTCTAGGGCCTGCTCCACTTCCTGCACGTCTATGGTCAGGCTGATGCCCGGCCCCAGCGAGTAACGCGGCATATTGTGCGGCCCCGCGTGCACTACAGCGCCCTTGCCCAGCGCCTCTCGCAGTTCCCGAATCACGCTGCGGATGTAATTCGATCCGGCCACCGGGTCTTTGTCGGGGTACAGATCCAGCTGGATTTCTTGGCGGGTACGCCCCGGATGCCGCGCCAGATACACCAGCATCAGGGCGCTGCCGTGCAAGGTCAGGGCTACCGGCTGCCCGTCGCGTACCACACGTGTTCGTCCCAGCGTTTCCACTTGGGCATGAATCAGGCGCTCCTCATCCAGCGGCACACTTCCGGTCAGGGCCGCAATTTTCTCAATGACCGCTTCCATAAACGGGGCCACGTGGGGTTCCAGCATGGCGCTGTGCGTCAGTTCACTCAGTTCTTCCAGATCAGGCCGGAAGCGCGCCTTGTCCTTGTCTTGCAGCAGCCGCTCGAGCCCCTCCCGCAGCACCTCTACCGATTCCGGCCCTCTTCCGGCCCGCCGCAACGAATCCGACAGGTGCAGCAGCGCCCGCGTCAGCAGATGCGAGTCGCCCGATTCGCGCACGCCGGGGAGGGCGGCCTCGAAATCCAGCAGGGCCAGTTCTATCTGCCCACGCCGCCGGAACACCACGCCGCGTGTGACCAGCAGGGCGGGTGGCAATTCCTCACCTGCGTCCACACCCGCGTGCAGGGCTTCCAGCGCCTGTGCAAACTGCCCCTGCTCGCTGTGAAACTCGGCCAAGCGAGAAGCCACCCAAACACGCGATTCGTACTCACTCGTACCATTCAACAATTCGCGTAATTCTAATAGGGCGCGCAACGTTCGAGGGCGATCTTCCTTCAAGCGATAGACATCCGCCTCATTCGTGAGAAGCAAAATCATCCATTGATCAGAATAATATTCTGAATTCGATAAGATTCGCCTCGCCTCTTTTAAATAAATCTCCGCGTCATCGAAGAGGCGTGCCTCAATATAAATTGCGGCAATGCTTTGCAGCGTGGAGAGGCGTGGATAAGGAACTGGGTCTACACTCAGGACACGTAAGGCTTCCTTATTGAGTTGGAGGGCGCGGGAGACGTTGCCCAGAACGCTATACATCTGTGCCAGAGTTTGGGTTATTCGCCCGGTCAACTCATCGTCGCCCAGCGAAATATAGCCATGCCAAGCCTTCTCACATCGTGCTAGGCCAGATTCCACTTGCCCCATCTGAAATTCCGTCGTTCCCCACCACCGCTGAAGGCGTAGGCTCAGTTCTCCAGCGGGCATCGGCCCCAAGTGTGCAAAATGTTGGGCAGCATCTTCGAAGCGTCCCATTAAGCGCATGAGGTTGCCCAACTCAACCATCGCCTCGGGATCACCCAAGATTGAAGCTCGGGTTAACGGTGTCTCAGCCAACTCGAATTCGCGTAAGCGAAGATGTGACAATCCCAACATTCGCCAAGAGGCAGCGTTCATTTGCTGCAACTCGGCAGCAAGTGTGATGACAGTCCGGTAATTTCCCGTCTCAAAAGCGGTTTCTATTTGATTCGGGGCATTCATCGGGTCACCTCACGGCCTCCTCATTACTCTTTGGTCATGAACTTCAGCCATACTACACACACTCTGACAGACCTCTTACAAGAAATGGGAGCTTTTTCCAGCAACGGCGTCACCGATCAAATGGTGCTGGGCGCTCGTGAATACGGCGTGATGAAGGCTGGCGCTCGTGAATACGGCGTGATGAAGGCTGGCGCTCGCGAATACGGCGTGATGAAGGCTGGCGCTCGCGAATACGGCGTGATGAAGGCTGGCGCCCGCGAATACGGCGTGATGACCACCGGAAAGGCGGCCTGAGATGACACACGAAAAAGTAACGCCCGCCCCCGCTCCCAAACCCGCCCCCGTGGTGAACACT
The DNA here is from genome assembly GCF_001644565.1 of Deinococcus puniceus. Classification (NCBI taxonomy): domain Bacteria; kingdom Thermotogati; phylum Deinococcota; class Deinococci; order Deinococcales; family Deinococcaceae; genus Deinococcus; species Deinococcus puniceus. The sequence goes on from NZ_CP011387.1 coordinate 264,141, forward strand.
GCCCCACGCAACGACAAGCCACGCGAAGTGACCTTGCCCGTGATGCGGGGAGCGGCGGCGGATTTCGGAGTCATCTGAATGAGGATGAATATAGAACACAACGCTTTAAAAGAAGAAGTCACCCAGTCGGTGGCTTTTTTCTTTTGGTTCGTCTGACAGGGCGGCTCCGGGCCTCGTCCCACTCTTCCGGCCCGGAGCTTTGGAGAGTACACACCGTCTGTAGGCCTAGCGTCTGGTAAAACTAGCCATTGTGAAGGTGCCCCGATGAACGTATTTCTATGGACGGTGTTTCTATGACTGACCCCCGTATCTATCCTATGCGTCTTTACGGCGATCCGGTGCTGCGGCGCAAAGCCCGTGTGCTGAAGCCGGATGAGCGCCTGACGGTGCCGGGCTTTGATACCCAGTCGCTGCGAGAAGTGGCCGATCAGATGCTGGAAACCATGTTTGAGCAGCGAGGCGTGGGGCTGGCCGCGCCGCAAGTGGGCCTGTCGGTGCGGCTGTTCGTGGCCGTGGAATACGAGGACGACGAGGAAGAAAACGAGGGCGGCGAGGACAATCTGCGGTCAAAGGTGCTGCGCGACTTCGTGATGATCAACCCCGTGATGAGTGTGATCGACAAGAAAAAAGACCGTTCTTATCAGGAAGGGTGCCTGAGCATTCCCGGCATCTACGAGGAAGGCGTGCCGCGTGCCCGCGCTGTACAGGTGCGTTACACCGATCTGGACGGCAAAGAGCGCACCATTGAGGCCGACGATTACTTGGCGCGAGTCTTCCAGCACGAGATGGATCATCTGGACGGCGTGTTGTTCCTAGACCATCTGCCCGCCGAGATCATGGAAGACCACCGCAAGGCACTGACAGGCCTGCAACGCCAGTCCAAAACCTTCCTGAACGATCTGGCGGAACACGAGCGGCGCAGGCAACTGGAGCGGCTGGGTTGACCAGTCCTGATCGCCCCCGCGTGGCGTTCTTCGGATCGCCCGCCTTTGCGCTGCCCGTGCTGGACGCCATTCGTGCCGAGTTTGAAGTGGTGCTGGTGGTGGCCCAGCCCGACAAACCGGTGGGGCGCGGCCTGAAGCTGACGCCGCCGCCGGTGGCCGCCCACGCCGCCGTGCTGAGGCTGCCGCTGGCGCAACCCCGCAAGCTGCGCGGTAATGCCGCCTTTGAAGCCCAACTGCGTGAGTGCGGGGCCGATGTCGCCGTGACCTGCGCTTACGGCAAAATCCTGCCGGGATCGCTGCTGGCCGTGCCCAGGCACGGGTTTCTGAACACGCATACCAGTCTGCTGCCCGCCTACCGGGGCGCGGCCCCAATCCAGTGGGCGTTGATCCGGGGCGAAACGGTCACGGGAACCACCATCATGCAAACCGACGAGGGCATGGACACGGGGCCTCTGCTGCGGCAAGAAGCCCTGCCTATCGCGCCCGACTGGACGGCGCTGGAGTTGGCCGATGCACTGGCAACGCAGGCCGCCCGCCTGATCGTGTCGGCGCTGCATGACTTGCCCACCCTGATTCCCACTCCCCAAGACGACAGTCAAGCTACACACGCGCCCCTGTTGGTCAAAGAAGACGGCTTCGTGCGCTGGCAGGAGTCGGCGCAGGCCGTAGTCAACCGCCACCGGGGCGTGGCCGCGTGGCCGCAAACCACCGCGTTTGTGGGCGGCAGCCGCCTGAAACTGGCTGGCCTAACCGTCGTGGAAGGCGAAAACGGGGGAGAGGCAGGCCAGATTCTGCGGGCCGACGGTGACGCCCTGATCGTGGCCTGCGGCGTGGGCGCGGTGCGAATTCAAACCCTTCAACCCGAAGCCCGCAAACCCCAAGCGGCGGCACAGTGGTGGCAGGCGCACGCCCGGTTTGAGCTGTGGGAACCCACGCACCCCTGAGGCCGTACTCTACAGCGTGACCTCCTTGCCCGCCGCGCAGTATCCGCTCACCCTGCAATTCAAGTTCAGCCTCTTTACCGAACTGCGCGTCACGGGCGCGGGCGGGGAACTCGTGGCGGTGGTGAAGGAAAAGACCTTCAGTATCCGCGACGAGGTGAAGGTATTTGCCGACGAGGGCCGCACCCGCCAGATCTACGGCATGCGGGCGCAGGGGCTGATGGCCGGGGCGCTGGACTGGCGGGCCAAGCGCCTGATTCGCCGCGTAGACGGCAGCGATGTGGGGGCGCTTCAGGCTCAGGGCATGCGAACCATGTGGGCGGCCAGTTACGAACTGCTGGACGCGCCGGGCCATGTAGCCTTCACCATCCGCGACGATCAGCCGTGGATGGGCATCATCGAGGGCGTCATCGGGGCCATTCCGTTCATCGGTGACCTGATCGCTATGGGCTTCGATTACCTGATCAATCCCACCTACACCGTCACCGATGCGGGCGGGCAGCCCACTCTGCGCGTTCGCAAACGCCGCAGCCTGTTTTCGCGCCGCTTTGTGGTGGAGGCGCTGCGTCCCGTGCAGCCGCCAGAAGAAGAGTTGCTGACGCTGGGGCTGGTGCAGCTGGTACTGCGCGAGCGCGAGCGGGGGTAAAGGGGTTGTAGGACATAGGGTGTAAGGCAAACAGAAGGCCAGCCAAACATTATGAATAGCTGGCCTTGTTTTGCTAATGCCTACACCCCAGTGTCCACATCCTTCTCCCCAGTTCCCGCCACCGCTCGGCGCACCACCGGCATGATCGTCAGGCCCTGCACGGCAATCGTAAACAGCACCACCGCATACGTGGCCGTGACCAAGAGCGAGCGATCCGGGCTGTCGGGCAGGCCCAGCACGAGGCTGATGGCGATGCCGCCGCGCAGGCCGCCCCACGTGAGCAGCCGCGCCGTGTACGCGCCGTAGCCATCGCGCCGCCGCACAAAATGAAACGGAATGATCACGCTGATCCAGCGGGCCGCCAGTGAAACCACGATCAGCAGCAGGCTGGCCAGCACCTGCACCCCCGTCACGTCGGTCAGCAGTACATCAAGCCCGATAAAGGCGAACAGCACGATGTTCAGCACCTGATCCAGCGTTTCCCAAAAGCCTTCCACATACTCGAACGTGTGGGCGGTAAAAATCTCGTGCTTGAAGGCGGAGATGATTAGGCCCGCCACCACCATCGCCAGCGGCCCGCTGATGCCCAGCGACGCGGCCAGCACGTAGCCACCGATCACGAGGGCCAGCGTCAGCAGCACTTCCACGGCGTGTGATTCGATGGTTTTGAGCATGGCGTAGCCGATGCCGCCCAGCGCCGCTCCCAGCAGCACGCCGCCGCCCGCTTCTTTCACGAACAGGGTCAGTGCCCCCAGTGCAGTTGGGGCGGTATGGGAATCGCCTATTCCGGCCAGTCCCGCAATGACCAGAAAAATAACCACGCCCACACCGTCGTTGAACAGGCTTTCTCCGGCGATCAGGGTTTCGATGCGTTTAGGAACTTTGGCCCGCTTCAGCAAATCCAGCACGGCCACCGGGTCAGTGGGGCTGATGAGTGCACCGAACAGCAGCGCCCACAGCAGCGGCACGCCGAGGCCCAGCGCCCCGAAGATGCCGTAGGCGGCGAAGCCGATCAGGAAGGTGCTGATGATGGTACTCACCACCGCCAAGGTCAGGATGCTGCTCCGCTGCTTCAGCATTTGGCGGGCGTCAAGGCCCAGTGCCCCGGCAAACAGCAGAATGCTCAGAATGCCGTTCAGCACGAATTCTGTAAAGTTCAGCGTCTCGAGGAGTTCGGACGCCCAACTGCGTGCCCCGCCGATGCCGAAGCTGTCTAGGACGATCAGAATGATGCTGGCGAGTGCGCCCGCCAAAGTGACACCCACCGTCGTCGGGAACTTGAAGAAGCGTTCGTTGAGGTAGGCCAGCACCGCCGTGACGCTCAGCAACACCGCGAATGCCGTCAACATAGAACCGCCACACGCACCGTCCTGCTCATAAGGCCACCTGAATCATAGGGGCTACTGTAGAGGACGCGCTGCCTGCCAGTGCCGCCCTCATCTGAGCCGCAGACCTGAGAGCGGCAAAAAATCAGGCCCACCACATCCATCTGGCAGGCCCTCTCTGTTCATCTTCTTGTCTTTTCTGGGTTTATCTTTTCTGGCTTGGCAGCGGGGTTCAGTCCCGCTCGCGTTCCCGCTCCGCGTTCAGCATGGCCTGAAGCTGGGCTTGCCGCTGCCGCACGTAATCCTGATGAAAACGGGCTTCGTCCATCAGCTCGGTGCCCACGATCAGCTTGCCGGTGGCGAGTTCGCGCATGGCCTGAGTCACGAGGTTGTGCGTCTTCACGCGCTGCTCGGTGGGCAATACGCTGGGCGCACCCGAACGCAGTTGCAAGGCGCGTTTTGCCGTTACCACCGACAACCGGTACTTGCTGTCGGTCATCGAGAGCAATTTATCAATGTCTTTTTCTGCCATACTCCACACCCCTTTTGTCACCTGCGCCGCCCCCTTGTACCTGCACGGGTGCGGCAGCCAGACATTCAGCCAGTCAGTCTAGCCTGCCGCAGCCGGGAAGGGCAATCTGCGAAGGCACGTTTGGGGGGCGGGGTGGTGTTGGCGGTTTGGTAGGCGGTCTAAGGGTCGAAGGGTCAAAGAACAGGGTGCAGCATCGGCTCAGGCTGGTGCTTTGCTTGCTGTAGCGGTGACGCAGCTCACGCCCTTGACCCTCCTCAGACCCTCAGCCGCCCTTCCCTCCAGCTTGAACTCGGTCTAAACTGGTCGCCATGACCGACAATTCAGCCAGCCTTCAAGACCAGCAGGCCGAGCAGCGCCAATTGCTGCGGGCTTTCGCCCCCACGCCCACCGAGGTGCAGGTTCGGCTAGAGCGCGAGCTGGACGCCTTTGAACGGGTTGTGGAAGCTGTGCAGCCGCACTGGAACACCACGCTACCGGGGCGGGAGTGGACGGCGGCGCAGGAAAGCGATCACATCATCCGCGTGAATGCGGGCACGGCCAAAATCGCGGCCCTGCTGCTGTCCGACAAGCCGCTGCGCCCCACCGACCAGACCCCCGGCGTGATGGTGGACGGCAAACGGAAAGCTCCGGCTGGCCTAGAACCCGGCCCCGATCAAGCTTGGGCCGACCTGAGCGCCGCGCACGCCCAGACCCGCGCCGCCCTGCTGCACGCCGCCGCCCACGCCTCCGAAACCTCTGACCGCACCTACTTCCACCCGTATATGGGCCAACTCACGGCGCTGGAATGGCTGAAGATGGCCGCCCTGCACATGCGCCAGCACCGCAAGCAACTGGAAGCGTTGGCGCGAGGTTGATGCTGTTGTCCTCCCCTCTAAGGGGGGGCATTGCGCCAGCAGCGGGGGGTTGACACGCGGCTCCAACGCCCCCTACCTCCCCACCACCTCTGCTCCCAGCGCAGGCAAATACCCCTCCACTTCGGCCATCAGGTCGCGGGCGGTCAGGTCTAGGCGCACTGGCGTGACGCTGATGCACCCGGCGTGTACCGCGCCGTAATCGGTGGTGATGTCGGCGGCGTCGGCGGCGCGGCTTGTTCCGGCCACCCAGTGATACTCGCGGCCTTCGGGATCGGTGCGGGTCACGATGCTGTCTTCCCAGCGGTGATCGCCCACGCGCGTCACGCGCACGCCGCCAAAGTCTCGGGCCGGAAAGTTCACGTTCAGCAGCGTGCGGGGCGGCAGGCCGCGTGACAGCACCTCGCGGGCCAGTCGGGCGGCGTAGGCGGCGCTGGCCCCAAAATCGTACTCGCCCTGCGCCGTGGCCTGCTGACTGAAAGCGAGAGAGGGGATGCCCAGCGCCATCGCTTCTATGGCCGCCGCCACCGTGCCGGAATGGGTCAAGTCGTCGCCCAGATTGGGGCCGAGATTGATCCCGCTGACCACCAGATCGGGCCGCCCGCGCAGGTGCACGCCCAGCACCACGCAGTCGGCGGGGGTGCCGTCGACTCGGTAGGCCGGAATATCGCCAAAGCCTGCCGAGGCCGTGTGCTTGAAGCGCAGCGGGCGGCGAATGGTGATGCCGTGCCCCACCGCCGACTGCTCCACATCGGGCGCGACCACCGTCACGTCGCCCAGTTCGGCCATCGCCAGAGCCAGCGCCTTGATACCGGGCGAGAAGATACCGTCGTCGTTGGCCACCAGAATAGATTTGCGTGCGGAAGTCATGGCAGGCAGTCTAGCCGCCCTGTGAAGGGGCACGGTCACAGAAATCGCACTCGCAGGGCCTCGGCGGGGGCCGACTCGGCGCACCTGTGCTCTTTCCCACACTCCTGCCAAGCCACAACTTAGACCCCAAACTAAAGATCGGCTCAACCTTCATGAACGACGTGTCTGACGGTAAATTTACGTTCGTCTCACGGCGGGTCAACTACGATTGACTCTCTGTCCAAAGTGAGTGCTTGTGTGGGTGTATTTGCCTGTGGGCCTATATGCCTGTGGAGGAACCCCTATGAACCGATGGTGGTGGCGGCCCCCGCTGATCTTGCTGACCCTTGCTCTCGCCGCCTGCGGGCAAACGCCCGACTCAGGTCTGGACGCAGAATTGAACGCTCTGCCGCATGAGGGCCACTGGGCTTCCCCTTCCCGCCTCCAGCCGCAAGCCCTGATGCCCGACGGACTCAATTCGCTGGCCCACGAGCGGGCAGTGGTGGCCACCAACGGCTGGGGGCCGATAGAGACAGACCGCAGCAATGGGCAGCAGGTGGGCGGCGACGGGCAACCGCTGACCCTGAACGGCGTCAGGTATGCCAAGGGCTACGGCGTTCACGCGCCCAGTGAACTGAAATACAACCTCGCCGGGCAAGACCGGGCCAGATGTGTGCGGTTTAAAGCTCAAGTTGGGCTGGACGACGCTGTGGGCGACCGGGGCAGCGCCGTGTTTCAGGTGTGGGGCGACACGGGCAAGCTGTTCGACAGCGGCCTGATGACCGGGGCCAGCGCCACCCAACAGGTCAGTGTGGACTTGCGCGGGCAATCGTCGGTGCGTCTGGTGGTCACCGATGGCGGCAACGGCAAAAGCTTCGATCATGCCGACTGGATCAGTCCGTCGCTCGTGTGCGTCCCCGACATCACGCTCAGCGCCCCGGCAGAAGTCAGCATCTATCAGGACACGCACGGCACTGTGCCGCTGACCACCGTCAACCACAGCCGATCTTTTCGGGGGAGTCTGACCTACACCATGCAGGCCAGCTACGACACCGCGCCGTATTTTCAGCTTAAAACCGCTGCGGCTCGCCTGACCGGAGCAGCCCAGCAGACAGACCAGTTGCGCGTGTATATGAACCGCCAGTACACCGACGACTCTTTTCCCGCCGAGCTGGTGGCGTGGTATGCCGGAGAAGAAGTGGCCCGCACGCCCCTGAGTCTGGTGCCGCTGGAACAGCAGATCACGGTGCAGTTTCCGGCCCTGCCGCTGGAGTTGCGGGTCGGGAAACCGGTGGTGGTCAGCGTGCCAGTTTCAGTGGTACCGGGCGGCGAAACCACGGGAGCCAGATTGTGGATGGGGCCAAACATCGGGCAGACCCCCGACTGGCTGACCGCCGAGGTCGTTGGCCGGGGAGAAACCCCCAAGCAGGGCGGGCAGATTCAGGTCAAGTTCACGGCCCTCCGCGACGCTTTTTCGGACGAACTGACCGAAACCGACGCGCAATTCCGGCTCTATGAGCAAAACTTCGTTCACCGTCATCCCATTCAGATCGGTACAGTCCCGGTGCGCCTGATTCCCGATGACGTGTGGGTGGGGATTCCGGTGCCGACGCCACTGCTGGGCAAACTGCCCTAAACGATGCGGCGTGACAGTGGCGCTGGAGCAGACACAAGCAGCAACACAGAGACACGAAAGCAGCCCCGGTTTGATGTCGGGGCTGCTTCGGGGACGACTCTTTAGTCGCTGGAGCGCGAGATCTCGGAGTTGCCCGCTGGCTGATCGCTGCCGCTCTGGACGTGTTCCTCTATGTAGTCGTCGGAGGCCTGTGCGCCGGGTTCACTCTTGGCCCCCCGCCCTGCACCCGCGCCCATCTGCTCGGCTTCGGCGCTGCTGAGGCTCCCGGCGTCTGCCATCATATCGCCGGTGTCTGTGTTGGATTGGTCGGTAGTGGCTTGATCGGTGTTGGCTTGGTTGCGGTCACTGCTGCGGTCAGTCATGGTCATCTCCTTGAACGGGGAGGAATCCGCGATTTGGCCCATCCAAACGGCGCGTTCCACTCGGACTGAAGGCTTGAAGCATACGCGCAGGCTCCTGACTGGCTACGCGTGGTTACGAAACAATCAAGTCTGGATGCACCTTTTCTGAAGGGCGGGCCGCAGTGGACAGCCGCTGTGCAAAGTTCGACTTCCGGTCAGAGAGCATGTAGAATCGTTCACACCAACAGACCCTACCCACTTCATGAAGTCAGGTCAGACGGGCTTAATGAGCGCCATGACAGTGTTTCTCACGCCCCTGCCGTTAAAGTGGGTGAATCCATGAAGAAGCCTGCCATCTTCCTCTCATTTGCCCTAGCGTGCGGCGGAGCGGCGGCCCAAGGGGTTTCCCCGGCTGACCCCTTTTTGCGGCAGGCTCCGGCCCAAACCTCCCCCACTCTGCGCGGCGTGACCTCTGCGCCCCAATCGGCTCCCAGCAGCGGCCTGAACCTGACGGGGGTGCAGAACGTCACCTTCGGTAATCCGCGCACCAGCAACAGCGGTTCTCAGACCCGCGTGGTGTTTGACCTCGCGCCCGGCGTGACGTATACCCTGATGCCCACGTTCACGGGCCTGAGAATAGATGTGCAGGGGGCGCGGGTGCTGCCCGCCGTGACCGCAGCGTTGGGCGGCAGCGTCAGCGAATACCGGGCAGGCGGGGGGCAGGCCACCGTATTCACGCCGTTTCCGCTCTCGTTTACCGATGGGTGGCGGGCCAGTGAAGCCACCTTGGCCACCGGAAGCCGCGTGCTGATCCTCGAATTCGGCGCAGTAATCACGGGTGGAGCCAGCGAGTCTCTGCGGGCCTTGGTGCGCAACTCTGCACCCCCCGCGAGTGCCACCACTGCCGAAGCCAACGCGGTTCTGAATGCTCCGCTGGGCCTGAAAGCGGCGGTACCGGCTCCGGTGGTGGCCCCAACCGCAGCAGCAGCGGTCACGCCCAGCCGCACGGCCCAGACTCCCAGCCCTGCTGCACCCACTGCGGCAGCCCCAATTGCGCCGCCCACCACGTCTGCCGTCAACCCTGATCAATTGCCCCCCGGCGACATGGTGCAGCCCAGCAAGCAGTTCGCGCCTGCCCCCGCGCTGCCCGATGCCAACGCCGCCCGCCCCAGCGCCCTGACAGGCCGCGTGACTGGGCAAGCGCAGCCCGGCGCACTGCTCACGGCCCCCCGAATTGGCAAGAATCCCGGCCTGACCCGCGTGGTTCTGGATTTGCCGCCCGGCAGCACCTACACCATTCAACCCACCGCGCTAGGCCTCCGTATAGCCCTGACGGGCCTGAGCGTGATGCCGCAAAGTGGCCAGAATGTCAGCCCCGAAGTCCGCACGTGGCGCTTCGAACCCACCAACGAGGGTGTGGAGATCACGTTGGTGACGGCCACCCCCACCACCGCCCGCAGTGGGTGGCGTGCCCAGCTGTTGCCGCCCACCTCTGGCAGTGACCGCGCCCGGCTGGCCCTTGACCTCTCGCCCGCGCTGGCCAACCTGACGCCGCTGGCCCCCGCTGAGCGCCTGATTGCCAGTGTGCCGCCTGTTCTGGCCACGCGGGGCACCGCTATTCTGGCCCTGAGCGCCAACTATGTGCAGCCGCGTGTCGTCCTTGATCCGGGGCACGGCGGGCGCGATCCGGGCGCAGTGGGCAGCGTCATAGAAAAAGAAGTGACGCTGAGCGTGGCCTTGCGTGTGCGCGACCTGCTGCGGGCGGCGGGCGTGGACGTGGTGCTGACCCGCGACACTGACCGCGCTCTGAACAGCGTCAAGAACACCGATCTGCAGATGCGGGCGCAGATGGGCAGCCCCGGCACGCAATTGTTCGTCAGTATCCATGTGAACGCGATGGAGGCCAACGCCGCCCTGCGCGGCTACGGCGTAGAAACGTGGTGGAATCCCAACCACCCGATGTCCAGCACCCTTGCCAGCATGTTGCAGCGCCAGATGGTGAGCATCACGGGGGCCTTCTCACGCGGCCTGAAATCCAACCAATCGTTGTCTGTCCTCCGCAACAGCCGGATTCCTGCCGCACTCGTCGAAATCGGCTACGCCAGCCACCCGGTCGACGGCCTGAACCTGCAAGACGCCAACTACCTAGAGCGCGTGGCAGTGGGCATCGCGCAGGGTATCCGCGAGGCGCTGACCTCGGGCGTGACGGCGGGCAATGCGGTGGGCGGTGGCGGGAAGTAAGGCGCAGCTGGGCATTCGTGGAGCATTGTCTAAGGGTTTAGGATCTGTTTAAGGTACTGGGGCGGTGGTGTTTCGGTGGCTGAGTGCAGCCTGAAAACGCCCCGCCCACACGCCTTTCTTAGACCCTTAAACATCCTTTCCGCCCCTACTTCCCAAAGCTAGGAACCCGGTTTCCGTAAATCGCGTGGGCGTCGCACTTGTCCCGCAGAATGCAGACCGGACACTTGGGCGCTGTCCAGTGACAGACTTTTTGCCCGTGCCGCAGCAGGTTCACATGCAGTTCGTACAGGTGCGGCGCGTCGGGGGGCAGCAGGGCCAACAGCGCCCGGTGGGCCGCCTGCTCGCCCATACGCGGAATTGCGCCCACGCGGGTGGTCACGCGGTGAACGTGGGTATCGACCGGAAACACAGGCCGCGCGAAGTTGAACAACAGCACCAACGACGCCGTTTTCACGCCCACTCCCGGCAAGTTGGTCAGCCATTTCAGGGCGTCGGCCACAGGCAACTCGGCCAAAAAGTCCAGATCGTAGCCGCCGCGCTCGGCTTTGATGGCGCTGAGGGTGGCCTGAATACGCGGCGCTTTGCTTTCCGGGTAGTTGCTGCGGCGAATGGCGTGGGCCACAGCGTCCACCGGGGCCGCAATAATCTCATCCCAGTCGCCCAGCAAGCACAATTCCTGATACGCGGCTTCCTCATCGGCGTGCGTGGTGCGCTGAGACAAAATGGTGCTGATCAGCTCATGCATGGGCACACGCCGGGGAATCAGGGGGCGCTCACCGTATTCGGCCCGCAACAAGCCAGCCATCCATGCCAGCAACTCGGCCCGTGCTGGGGCAGGTTGGGCGGCGTTCAGGGCTTCGGCTGGTGCAGGCGCAGACTGTTGAGGAAACAGAGAGCCGTCGGTCATGCGGAGGCGCTTAGCCCTTGGTGGTGTTCAGGCCCGGCTCTGTGCCTGTGTCTGCGCCGCCGCCTTCCACCTCGCTCCGGCCCCCCTCGGCGGGTTCTTTGTTGGCGGCTGGGTCACTGTTCGGCGCTTTGCCTTTCTCTTCGGGCGAAATCTCTTTGCTCTGGCCCTCGGCAGGAGAGGTGTTGGCGGGGTCATAGCCGGGATTCTGGTGGTCTTGGTCGGTCATGGCCTCAGCCTGCGCGGGCTGGCCCAGCTTTGGGCGAGTGGCGTGTAAAGGCGTGTTTAGACCCCACTGCATAAAACTGGAGAGGTGTCTAGCTGGGCCTTGAGCTTTCCATTATCAAGTAGTTTACAAAATAGGTCAACAGGTTTAGACTCTGAGGCCGCGTGTGTGAACTGGCCGTTCAGTTGCCGCGCCTGATCTCACCACTTCTCGGAGGAATCCCAATGAAACGCACCCTGATCCTGTCCGCCCTTGCCCTGAGCCTCGCCACTACCGCCGCTGCCCAGCGCCCCACCACTCTCACCCCCGGCGTGCTGAAAATCGGCATGGAAGGCACTTACGCGCCGTTTACCTTCAAGGACGAAAAGGGCCAACTGGTGGGCTTCGACGTGGACATTGCCAAAGCTGTGGCCGCCCGCCTTGGCCTGAAGCCCGAGTTTGTACTGACCGAGTGGAGCGGCATTCTGGCCGGACTGCAAGCCCGCAAATACGACGTGATCGTGAATCAGGTGGGCATTACCGCCGAGCGCCAAAAAGCCATCGGCTTCAGCAACGCTTATGCCTACAGCAGCCCGCAGATCATCGTGCGGAAGAATGCCACCACCGCCTTCAAAAACTTGGCGGATCTGAAGGGCAAGCGCGTGGGCGTGGGCCTCGGCAGCAACTTCGAGCAGCAATTGCGCGGCGCAGGCGGCATCAATGTGGTCACGTACCCCGGCGCTCCCGAATACCTTAGCGACCTGATTTCGGGCCGCATCGACGCCGCGTTCAATGACCGCCTGTTGGTGGGCTACCTGATCAAGAAAGACGGCCTACCCGTGAAGGGTGCGGGCGTGATCGGCGCGGCAGAACCCGTAGGAATCGCCTTCCGCAAAGACAACACCAGCCTGAAAACCGCCATTGACCGCGCCCTATTGCAGATCAAGGCCAACGGCACCTACGCCAAGATCAGCCGCCAGTGGTTCGGTCAGGATGTCAGCAAGCCCTGAAGGCGGTGAGCGGGAAGGGCGTACTGGCCGAGAGATTCACACTCTGACCAACTTTAGAAACTAGGAAAGACTTCGCCACAGTTTGCCCACTCACCGGGCAAACTTTTTTTCTCGGCTTCGCTGGCCCGGACTAATGGCCCAGACTGCGAGATACTGACCCTATGACGGTGACGATATGGACATAACCTTGATCCTGAACAGCGCCGTGCAATCGTTGCCTGTGCTGGTGCAGGGAGCCGGAATTACGCTGGGCTTTGCGCTGGCCGCGATGGTGCTGGGGCTGCCGCTGGGCTTCGCGGTGGCGCTCGCCCGCCTGTCCCGCTTTGCGGCACTGCGCTGGATCACGAGCATCTACGTGTCGTTTATTCGCGGAACGCCGCTGCTGGTGCAAATCTTCGTCATCTATTACGGCCTGCCCAGCTTTGGTATCACGCTGAATCCGGTGGTGGGCGGCGTGCTGGCCCTCACCCTGAATGCCGGAGCGTACCTCTCGGAAACCATTCGCGGGGCGATTCAGAGCGTGCCGCGTGGTCAGCGCGAGGCGGCCACCAGTTTGGGCCTGAACGGGGCACAGACCATGCGCCTGATCGTGCTGCCGCAGGCCATGCGGGTGGCCGCGCCCAGCCTCGGCAACAGCCTGATCGGACTGGTGAAGGATACGTCGCTGGTCAGCGTCATTACGGTGGTGGAACTGCTCCGCAGCGCCCAGTTGGTCATTGCCCGCACCTTTGAGCCGTTCGGCCCCTACCTGATGGCGGCCCTGCTGTACTGGCTCATGAGCCTGCTGCTGGAAGGCGTGCAGCGCGGCGTGGAACGGCGGCTGTCGCGGGGCGTGGCTTAGGTCTGAGTTTGCGGGTGAACCCCCCCCGTTGCTAGCGCAACGCCCCCCCTTAGAGGTGGGGACTAAAGCCTTTTCGCTCCCCTTTCAGGGGGGCTGGCTGCGAAGCAGACTGGGGGTTTTTTCTACCGCTCATCCAGCCCGTTTTCCACCAACTCCTTCCCCAGCGGCAGGCCGTTAGAGTCCAAAACAAACGCCGTCACGTCCAGCGCTTCTTGCCTGCTGACGGGTGGTAAATGGCCGTGCAGTCCGTCAATCAGGTGAGAGAGGGCACGCGGCGGAAGTGCCCGGTAGGTGGCCCGGAACCCCTCTCCAGCCAAGGCTTCGGCACTGCCGCCCTCCAATTCGTCGCCGTGACACATGGCGCAGGCGAGACGGTACAGCACGGCTCCGCGCTCTATTTGGGCGGTAGCAGTTTGGGCCGCAGTGGGGGAGAGAATAGCCGCTGTTTTCTCTTGCGCTTCGGCTTGGGGCAAGGTTGCGCCTATCAGCACAGCGAGGGCGGGCAAACTGAGCGCGAGGAGGCTAGGCAGGCGGAACATCAGGCGTCAATCTAGCGCCGTACCCGGTTGCAAACCGTGTTCAAGACATTCTGAAGGTGCGCTCAGGGTTGCAACCGCTTACAGGCTCGGCGGTTGTATACATCTTCGCCGCGTCTGTGTAGGCTGGACGGGTGCTGTCATTGCAGAAGGCCGCGAGCATTTTGGGGGCGTTCAGCGCCGAGCAACCGGAGTGGGGCGTGCGGGCGTTGGCGCTTCACCTCACGCTGCCCCGCGCTACCGCCCACGCCTACCTTGCGGGCCTCACCGACGCGGGATTTCTGCGCCGCACGCCCGCCGGAAAATACCGTCTGTCTTGGCATCTGGCCGAAATGGGCGGCCAACTGACCGCCGCTCTGCCTTGGTTCCCCGATGCCCGCAGCCTGATTACCCGCTTGGCTCTAGAGGTTCGGGCGGTGGCCTTCCTGTGCATCTTGGAGGGCGAAGAAGTGGTGTGCGCCATCCGTGAGCGCCACCCCGACGCCGATATAGACCTGCCGCTGGACATCTATCTGCCCGCTACCGCCACCGCCAGCGGCAAGATTTTGTATGCCCACGCCGATATTTCCCCGCGCACGTTTAGTGCCTGCACCGACAGCAGCATCACCACGCCCGACGAATGGCGAACCGAAGTGGCCCGCGTGCGCCGCCGGGGATACGCCTATTCCATAGAGGAATGGATTCCGAACCAGTGCACCTTGGGTGTGCCGTATCACTATGCAGAAGGCGTGGTGGCCGCCATTGGCGTGCAAATGAGCGCCGAACGCTACTTGCAGGGCGAGCGCAGTATTCGGGAGCGCGTGCTGGGGATCGTGCATGAGGCCGAGGCGCTGGGGTAGAGCTGCTGGATTAAGAACTGGGTTTGAGCCTCTGCCCTACGCTGATCTCGGAGGCTTTCCTATGCCCAACATTCGAGCCGCGTTTTTCCTCGCTTCAGTGCTGCTTTCTGGCGTTGCTGCCGCCGCCCCGCCGTTGTCCCTCTCCACGCAAAACGGCGTCACGACTCTTGGTGGCAAAGTCGCAGGCTGGAAGCTTGGCACACGCGGCCTCGCCTTTTCGACCTTCAGGGGCGAACTGACACGCGGCAAGATTGATGCTGGGGGCACGTTTCAGATTGCCCTGCCTTCTCCTGCTCAACTGAGAACCCTGACCCAAAACGTGGGCGACATGTACGACGTGGTGGGCTGCGACGATCAATCGTCCGACTTCGACATCGTGGGGCGTGACGCCGCGCTGTACTGGCTGCCCCAACTTTCTGTGATGAAGGCTCCCCCCAACCCCAAACTGCCCTATGAGCGGGGTGACATCTACAACCTGAGCAGCACAGGCAAAGATGAACTGCGTCTGTTGTATTCCACCGACTACACCACCATTCGCGTGAATATTTCCTGCACTGCATGGGGCGATGACAAAAGCGTGTACTACAACCTGAATGTAGCCCCCGGTTGGAATATGGTGCTTGACCGGGTGGGCTCCGAAACGTTCATTGAGGACGCGCCGGAGAGCTTGGAGACGCGCTGGCTGTACGGCGTGCGGTAAGAGGCTCAGGCTTTTTCTGCCGCCATTCTTACGGCGTCACGGACTGCCGCGCAGACGGCTTCTTGCACCAGTGCGCCCAGCAGCATCGGGTCAGCAGGCGGGCGGGTGCAGGCGCTCAGCACAAAGGCCGCGTCGCCGTCCCAATAGGTGTGGCTGGGGTGAATCACGCGGGCGAGGGCCGTCTGCGCCGCGTCGGCCAGTCTGCGGGCATCGTTTTTGGTCAGGGTGTGTGCGGTGGCAACGGCAATCAGGGTGGTGTTGGTCACGTCGGCAGGGGCAAAGGCCGATGCGCCCACGCCTGTGCCGGGGCCAGCCAAGATGCCGCCCCTTTCGTCCAGCACGTCTCCAATCGGGTTGACGACGGCCAGCGCCGCCACTTGCACCCCGTAGCGTTCCAGCATCACGCTGCCGAGGCCGCCCGCCGCTGCCTGCTCTGGCCCCCGGTATTTACCCGCCGTCGCGCCTGTACCCGCGCCCACACGCCCACGCACGACAGGATCGGTGGACGCCGCCCGCGCCGCTTGTTCGCCTTCGCGGTCGCCGGGTCGTGCCCGCGCATCGCCTACGCCGAGGTCGTAAATCACGGCGGCAGGCACGATGGGAACCCGCGCCCAAGGCGTTTCGTGGCCCACGCCACGCTCCTCTAGCACCCGCACCACGCCCGCCGCCGCCGCCAACCCAAAGGCACTCCCACCCGTCAGCAGCAGCGCGTGGATGCGCTCCACCTTCTTTTCGGGGGCCAGCAGCACCCCTTCCCGCGTGCCCGGACTGGGGCCCAGAAACGACGCCGAAGCCACCGCACCTCCATCGGGGCACAGGATGACGGTGCAACCCGTGCGGCCCACCGGGTCTGTCCAGTGGCCCACCCGGAAGCCGGGAATGGCAGTGAGGGTCTGGTTGGGCGGCAGGGTCATGGGGGAAGTGTAGGTCGGAAAAGTGCAGGCTGGGAAGATGTAAGGCGGGGACGCTGTGGGGACGAAGGGCGTCTAAGGGTCTAGGGTCTAAGGAAGGGCAAGTGCTGCGCTCACTCACCCCCTCTGCTTCGCAGCTCTGCGAGTCCCCAGACCTCCCCCCTCAAGGGTGAGGGAGCAAAAACCCCGATATCGCCGCCCAACATCGTCGCCGCCCAATTCCGTGTGAGGCCGTCGTCCGCGTTAGCGGACGGGCCAATTCCATCTGGGAATGAACTGGCAATTCCGGTTCAGAAGAGGGAGCCAACCGACTAAAAACGCGACAAGATTGATCCTGCCTAGTGCAACGTAAGCTCCCCTGACCCCTGTGGGGGCGGGGGCTGGGGGAGTCCACCGTAGGACAAGCCCAAAAAACCACCTCAATCCAAAAGCTTTAAGCCAAAGCTCCGCCGACCAACCAAAAACGAAAAAACCCCACACGGGGCCTTTTCAACAAAGTTCGAACTTCAGCTCAGGGCGTTTTCAGGGCGTACCCGATCCCGCGCACCGTGCGAATGATGCCGTAGCCGTCCAAATCTCGCAGCTTGGCGCGCATGTTCGCCATATGCACGTCTACGACGTTGGAATTGCTGGGCAGTTCGCCGTTCCAGACTTCGCGCTCGATTTCTTGGCGGGAATAGACGCGCCCCGGCTGCCGCGCCAAAAAGGTCAGCAGATCAAACTCTTTGGGCGAGAGGCGGACTTCGTGGCCGTTGTAGTGGCACAGACGCTTTTGTGGGTGGATTTCCAGCGCCCCGATCTGAATCACTTCGCCGTGTTGCTGGTGGCGCAACTGCACTTTCACGCGGGCCACGAGTTCTTCGGGGTGAAACGGCTTGGTCATGTAGTCGTCCGCGCCCGCTTCCAGCAGGTTCACTTTGCGGTCTACAGCGTCCATAGCGGTCAGAATAATGATCGGAACCGAACTGGTTTTCCGGAGGCGGCGGGCGATTTCTGCGCCGTCGAAGTCGGGCAGACCGAGGTCTAGAATGACCAGATCGGGGGCATTCTCACGGGCGCTAGTGAGGCCGGTCACGCCGTCTGGGGCGGTCAGGACACGGTAACCCGCCTGTTCCAGTTCGTACTGAACGACGCGGGTAATGTCGGGGTTGTCTTCGATAAGCAAAATGCGTTGATCCATGAGGTTCGCGTGTCTCCCCGGTGTGGTACGTGACTAGATTGGAGCCGGTGTTCCGAATAAAGTTCATTCCGGCTGGCTAACGTTCTCGCCATCGTAGGGGCGCAGATAGACCCATCGGGGCAGGACGCGGTTTATAGACTCTTAACAGCGTGCGAGTTCAGTTCCCCTGCTCGCCGGGAACCACGATGCTGTCTACCTGCACGGCGTAGCGCAGCAGCAGGGTTTTGAGGCGCTGCATGGCTGTGATCGCCAGTTCCCGGTCTGCGGGCAAAAACGCCAACGTCAGGCGGGCGCTGCTGTGAGGGCGGGGTTCTTCGGCCTGTACTTGCAGCGGGCGGCGAAAGGCCGGGTCATGCATCAGGTCGCGCAAAATCCGGGTAAAGGTCAGTTCGTCCACGCCCGCCAGCGCGAAGGCAATGCCCAGCCGCTGCTGCTCCGGGCGCTCGCCGGGTGTGCCAGAGCCGGGTGTATCAGAGGAGGAGGAAGTCATGCTGCACAGCCTAAGCCGGAAGGCTCCCCGCCGTATGGGAAGCGGTTTTATGCTTTGGTTCTAACCGGACAACCGCGCGTAGGCCAGATTCGGACAGGTGCCGAACTCTGCCGATCTCTGCCCAAACACACTCTGCTGTTCTTCGGTCAACAGGGCCTGAGCCATTGATCATTTGGCCTGCGAGGGCGGCAGAGCGGGCTGCACCACCTGCCCCAGCGGTGCAGCGAACAAGGCCGGAACCTGCTCAGCCGCGACAGGGCGAGCATAAAAATAGCCCTGTGCGTGGTCGCAGCCCAGCCGTTTCAGCACCTCGGCCTGCCAGCCTTGCTCCACGCCCTCGGCCACCACCTTCAAATTGAGGTGGTGCGCCAGCGTTACGATCGTTTCGATGATGCGCTCGGCTTCGGGGCCGCTGCGGAGACCCATCACAAACGAGCGGTCAACTTTTACGGCGTGAATGGGCAGGCGGTGCAGGTAGCTGAGGCTGCTGTAGCCCGTGCCGAAATCATCGACCCAGACGCTTACGCCGTGATTGCTGAGTTCCATCAGGTGGGTGTGGGCCGCCGAACCAGGTGTGCCGTCCATCAGCAGCGATTCGGTGACTTCAAGGGTGAGGGCGGCAGGCGGCAGGCCGTTATCCTGGAGGGCGGCCTTGACCTGCACCACGAAATCGGGCGTCAGCAGTTGCACCGCGCTCACGTTGATGGCCACATGGGTTTGAATGCCCTGACTGCGCCACACCGCCAGTTGGGTGGTGGCTTCGCGCAGCACCCAGTCGCCCAGCAGGCCGATCAGTCCGGCGTCTTCGGCTATAGGAATAAAGATGCTGGGGGGCACTGGCCCGCGCACGGGGTGAGTCCAGCGCAGCAGGGCTTCCAGACCCTCGATTCGTCCAGTGTTCAGGCTGATCAGGGGCTGATAGGCCAGCGTCAGGTCGCCGGTACGCAGGGTGTCGCGCAGGTCGTTTTCGATTTGCACCCGGTCAAGCAGCGCGTCTTCGAGGTCGGGGGTAAAAAAGGCCACCCGCCCCGGCCCCCGCGCTTTGGCATGAACCATCGCCAGATCCGCCAACCGCAGCAGTTCTTCGGGGTCGTGGCCGTCGCGCGGGGCCAGCGCCACCCCAATGCTGGCGGTGGGCTGGAAGGCGTGCCCGAACACTTCAAAAGGCGTTTCCAAGGTGGTCACGAGGCGCTGGGCGATCTGCGCGACTTCGGCTTCGGTGCCCGCACGCGGCAACACGATCACAAATTCGTCTCCGCCCAACCGCGCCGCCTGATCGTTGGGGCCGCACGCCCGCCCGATTCTGGCCGCCACTTGCCGCAGCAGTTCGTCTCCGGCGGCATGGCCCAGCGTGTCGTTCAGGCGCTTGAATCGGTCTAAGTCCAGATACAGCACCGCAACGGGCGTGCCGCGTTCCAGCGCGTCGGGCACGGTGCGGGCCAAGGTTCTGAGCAGACCCCGGCGGTTGGGCAGTCCAGTCAATTCGTCGTTGTAGGCATGAAAAGACAGTTGCCCACGCAGGCGCTCCTGCTCGGCGGCTACGCCCAACAGTTCGGCCATCCACGCGGCTTCGCTGGCAATATCGTCGGGCAGCACGCCCGGATAGGTCAGGCGCAGTTGCCCGTAGCGGTCTCCGGCGCGGCCCCGCACCGACACGGCCCAGATGGTGGGATCCATGTAGTTCATGCCGGCCAGCGTGGGCGGCCCAAAACTCTGCAACTCGGCCAGCGCCCCCGGCGATCTGCGCTCCAGTGCGGCCTGAATCACGCGCAGCACGTCGTCTACGTTCCCGTTTTCGGCAATCAGCCGCAGCGCCTCCCCCTGCGCCCGCATGATGTCGTGGTCGCCTGTCACGCGGTCTAGCGTCAGATTCAGGGCGCGGGCCACCAGATGCAGCTCGTCTTCCCCCTGTCCCAGATGCAGCCGGGCCGCCGTGTCCGGTTCGGTCTCTATGCGCTGCACGAAGCGCCGCAGGCGGGCCAGCCGGGCAAACACCAGCGAATCCAGCAGGCGCAGCGCGAGGACGATACAGGCCAAAACCAGCACCAGCACCGTGAGGCTGGCAGTACGCACGGCCCTGACCCCCTGATCGTGCAGCGTGCGCGGCTGCGCCACCCAGACCTCTAGGGCGCGGCCTCCCGGCCCGGTTGCGAAGGTACGGACACTCTCAACGTTGGAGTTGGCCGGGGCGGCGCTGCTCAGATCAGCAGTGTTCAGGTCAGCTCTGCTCAGGTCGTCAGGCACACTTACTGCCGCCTGTCCGGGCAACAGCTTGGCCGGTTCCGAGGCGGCACTGACCCGTGTGACGAAGGGTGCAGGAGACAGCTCCCCAGCGTCAATGGCCCGCATCAGCAGCAGTTCTGTGTCGCCCAGCCGCTTGGCACGGGCCAGCAGCCACACCCGGTTGCCCCGAACGGCAAAGCGTTGGCGCGGGGCCAGCGTGCCGGGTTGCCAGTCGGCGGGCGGCACGTCAGAGGCGATCATGGCGGTGGTCACGCGCCCACTGCTTAAGAGCGCAATGGCCTGCACGTCTCCGGTGCTCAGCAGGTCTGCGCCTACCACCAGCGGATCGGTCAACTTGGCCCAGGAGCGCGTGCGGGTGTTCAGTTGGCTTTGCTGGCCTTGCAGCCAGGCCGCCACGGTTTCAGCCTGCTGGCGGGTCGCGCGGCGTTCCTCGTTGTCTAGCGGCCACACGATCAACATGGTCAGCAGCCCGATCCCGCCCAGCACCGCCGCGAAGCCTAAGCCCAACAGCGCCCACAGTACCCGCGTCCGCAGGGGCCTAGAGGAAGAGCCGCCCGTCAAGAGAGCAGTTAGCGGCATAGCAGCACGTGTCGCCTCTCAGCGGCGGGTGGGGGGCAGGTGGGCGTCCACATCGGGTTCAGGCGGCGGAGCGAGGGTGCAGCAGGGAGAGTGGGTGGCCGGTGCAGGATTTGTATCGAAGGTGTGGGAAGTGCAGTGTTGTGCCGTGCAGCACCCCTGCCAAAGACCACAAGAAATGCAGCGTCAGCACGGGCAAGTCGTGGCACACACGGGCGCTCAGGGCGAAGTCGGGGGCAGGCGTTACCGCTGTCGGCCCGCCGCCTTGCCCGCTCTCACCTGTTGCGACTTGTCGGCACGCTTCCAAAAGGGCTGCTCCTTGGCCTGCTCTGAAGAGGTGTGCTGTGGGTACGCAGTTGCTCTCAGGAACTTGCCGCCTCAGGAGTCTGAACTGATCAGCAGGTCTGGACACAGCCAGTCCCATCATATCTGACACCCTTATCACATCTCACGCCGCAGTCAACCCCGCCGCCCCTTACATCTGCCTTACAGCCGAGCTAGGTTGGGCCGTGAACAGCGCGTTCCCAGTGACCCACCCCAGCCGTGTGCTGCGAACGGGTACGCGGCCAGGAACAACTCCATGAGACGTCAGCTGACACAATGGAAGGTCGGTCACCGCCCCTTGCCCGGACTCCGGGGGTATGCTGGGGGGCGTTATGACACTGTCGCAGACCATCATGTCGGGCGGGAACGCAGCCTTTATAGAAGGGCTGTACGAGGCGTATTTGGCCGACCCGCAGAGTGTGGACGCCGAGTGGCGCGTTTACTTTGACCAGTTGCGGGGCGGGGCCACCGAGACCGCCCATTCGCCCGTGCAGCGTGCTTTTTATGAACTCGGCACCCAACGCCGGGGCGGGGCCGTCGTTCCTGTGCCGCAGGGCGTCAGCGGCGCGGCGCAGGCAGCGGGCGCACTGATCACCGCTTTCCGCGTGTACGGCCACATCAGCGCCCACACCAATCCCCTGAAGATGCGCGGCCTGCCCGTAGTGCCGGAACTGACCCCGGAATACTACGGCCTGAGTGCTGCCGACCTGAACGAAACCGTGCGCGACGGCGCGTTCGATGCGCCCCTCAAGCAGGTCATCACCCAACTGCACGAAACGTATTGCGGGGCCATCGGCTTCGAATTCAACTACTTGCCCTCCAACGAGCGGGCCTGGTTTCAGGAGCGGGTGGAGGCCGGACGTGGGCGCGGCAATTACAGCGCCGAGGAACGCCGCCGCCTGATGGTCAAGCTGAACGCCGCCGAAGGGCTGGAGTTGTACCTCAAAAACCGCTACCCCGGCGTGAAGCGCTTCGGGCTGGAAGGCGGCGAAAGCTTTATTCCCCTCGTCGACCGGATTATTCAGCAGGCGGGCAGGCACGGCGTGAAGGAAACCGTGTTGGGCATGGCCCACCGGGGCCGCCTGAATATGCTGGTCAACATTTTTGGCAAGAAACCCAGCGCCCTGTTCGACGAATTCGACGGCAAGAAGAAGATCAGCGACAACCCCGACGTGGCGGGCGACGTGAAGTACCACATGGGCTATTCCAGCGATGTGCGCACTCCCGGCGGCCCGATGCACCTCGCGCTGGCCTTCAACCCGTCGCACCTGGAGATCGTGTCGCCCGTGGTGCACGGCAGCGTGCGTGCCCGTCAGGATCGGCGCGGCGATGCCGAGCGCAAGACCGTTCTGCCCATCACCATTCACGGCGACGCTGCCGTCAGCGGGCAAGGCGTGGTCATGGAAACGCTGAACCTGTCGCGTCTGCGCGGCTTCAGCACTGGCGGCGCAGTCCGCATCGTCATCAACAACCAAGTCGGCTTTACCATCTCCGACCCGCGCGACACCCGCTCCAGCCGCTACTGCACCGACGTAGCCAAGATTGCCAACGCGCCCGTGCTGCACGTGAACGGCGACGATCCCGAAGCGGTGGCTTACTGCGGTGATCTGGCGCTGGAATACCGTCAAACCTTCGGCAAAGACGTGTTCATCGACCTGATCTGCTTCCGGCGCAACGGGCACAACGAGGGCGACGAGCCGCGCATGACCCAGCCGATCATGTACCGCGAAATTGATACACACCCCGGCACCCGCGCTCTGTACGCCAAAAAGTTGGAAGAAGCGGGCGTGCTGAGCGCGGGCGAAGGCGACGCGTTGGTCAACCACTTCCGTGATTTGCTGGACGCAGGCAACGAAGTGGTAGAAGAAATGGAGAACTTGGAGCAGAGCAAGTTGGCCGTGGACTGGAGCGAGTACCTGCACACCAACTGGAAAGACGAGGTGTCTACCGCCGTCCCGCAGGCCAAGCTGACCGAGTTGGGGCTGGCGCTCAACGAAGTGCCCGAAGGCTTCGTGGTTCACCGCACCGTGCAGCGTGTCCTGAACAGCCGCAAGGCCATGAGCCGGGGCGAGCAACCGCTGGACTGGGGCATGGGCGAAATGCTGGCCTACGCCACCCTGCTGGACGAGGGCTACGGCGTTCGGCTGGTGGGTCAGGATTCGGGGCGCGGCACGTTTGTTCACCGCCACGCCGTGCTGCACGACCAGCAGGCCACCGATCCCATGCACGGCGACTATCTGGGGCTGGCCCACATCGGGCCGCATCAGGGCCGCGTGGAAGTCATCGATTCCACCCTCTCCGAAGAAGCGGTGATGGCCTTCGAGTACGGCTACAGCACCTCTGAACCCAAAGCGCTGGTGGCATGGGAAGGCCAGTTCGGGGACTTTGCCAACGGCGCTCAGGCCGTCATCGACCAGTTCCTCAGCGCGGGCGAGAGCAAGTGGCAGCGCCTGAGTGGGCTGACCTTGCTGCTGCCGCACGGCTACGAGGGCGCAGGCCCGGAACACAGCAGCGCCCGCTTGGAGCGCTATTTGCAGTTGTGCGCCCAGAAGAACATGCAGGTGGTGGTGCCCAGCAGCGCCGCCCAGATGTTCCATTTGCTGCGCCGTCAGGTCTTGCGCCCGTACCGCAAACCCCTGATCGTGATGACGCCCAAGAGCCTTTTGCGGAACAAGCAGGCCATGAATCCCCTTGAGGACTTTACGGGTGGCCGGTTCCATGAGGTCATCGGCGACGACACCGTGCAGAAGGCCCGCCGCGTGATCGTCAGCAGCGGCAAACTGCACTGGGAACTCGTGGAGGCCCGAAACGCCGACGTCGAAGGTTACGCGGGCACGGCCCTGATTCGCCTAGAGCAGTTGTACCCCTTCCCCGCCGCCGCTCTGAGTGCCGAGCTGGCCAAGCACCCCGGCGCACAAGTCGTGTGGGCGCAGGAAGAACCCGAAAATCAGGGCGCGTGGCTGATGATCTGGGAAGACCTGGAGGCCAACCTCGCCCCCGGCCAAGTGCTGCTGCACGCCAGCCGCGCCCGCAGCGCCAGCACCGCCGCCGGATATGCCAGCGTACACGCGCTGGAGCAGGCCGCCGTGATCGCCGCCGCTTTGGGCGAAAAAGTGAGCCGCGAAGTGGTGCAGGAGCAAAAAGAACTGGCGCAGGAAGCCAAAGCGCAGGGCTGAGGCCCAATACACCGAAACCAAAAAGGGCGCTTCGGCGTCCTTTTTTGTTGGTGTGTGGTGGCTTTTGCTCAAGCAGGCATAGAAAATGGACGGAAGACATAGCCGGTCTTCCGTCCCAAGGATGCCCCCCAATTGCACACACCCACACGTTTAAGCTCTGCGTTCATCTTGAAATTGCTGCGTCCTGCCACTGGACTACCAGCCCATTTGGCGGGCCGGAATGGATTTGAACCACTGCTTCAGCATCGTTTGACCCAGAGCATTTGATTGGGCGTTGAGCGGCGAATACTCAGTCTGGAGCGAGAATCTGAGTTTGTGTCTTGGGGCAGGGCTGCCTCTCCCATTGGGCTACCTCGCCGTATTCCGGAAGATGCGTTCCGAGAAAACTGTGGTGGCGAGGGCAGGAATCGAACCTGCACTGGAACCTTGACCCCATTCAATCTGAAGCTGAGCCTCAGTGTGGTACTCCGCTCCACAGATTAGGCGTGTGGGGCGGGCAGGGCAATGGGCCGGGTGGCTTAGGCAACTTAGGCGGGGAATGGGAAGAGGGCGGGGCCGGAAGTAAACGCGACCTCCGGCCCTGCCTTGTTGGGTTTAACCTAATCTGGAGCGTTTGCCTCAGCTTTCCAGCAGGTACGCAAACACCTGCTCGCCCACTTTGCGGTCTGTCACTTCCACGCCGTTGGCTTCCTCGCGGGCAAATTTCACGGCCTGCTGCAACTTCTGCACGCGGGTCAGCAGGTCGTTCACTCGCACGGCGGGCAATGCGCCCGAAAACTTCAGGGTGCGCCAGTAACCCACCGTCACATCCTCGTAATACACCTCCACCTGCGCGGGGTGCTTGTCGGTGGCCTCGGCCTTGACGTGGTTGCGCGGAATCTTTTTGGTGCGTACCGTCTGCACGGGGTCGGTAGCATATGTGTCGGTGCTGGGGTCGAATGTCCAGCTCTCGCTGGCGTCCAGCACGGGCAGTTTGCGAATAAAGGTGTGCAGGTCGGTCAGTTGCTTTTCCAGAAACAGCAGGTAGGTCACGGGCACCTGCCGCAGCAACACGCGCTCGCCCACCACCACGTCGGCTTTGGCTTCGTTGTTGGCCCAGTCTTTGGTGGCGGTCACGTCAAACAGGTTGCCCATAATCTGCGCTGTCTGCCGGATAATTTCCTCGGCCTTGGCCTGCACACGGGTCGATTCGGGCGGCAGCGTCTCGCCTTCCTCATCTTTGGGGCGGTAGGTGCGCGAGATACCCGATAGCAGCGCAGGCTTTTGCAGCGCGTGGTGGGCCTCGGTCAATTCCTGAAAGGCGCGGCTCTTGACGCTCTTTTCGACGGCAATAATCTGGTTCAATTTGGGCATGATGATGACTCCTTATGGGCTTTTCCTGACCGCCTCAAGGGTGACCGGGGCAGCAAGGTCAATCTAGGCCGCCGCCCCAGCCGCCGCACAGCGCAAAGTGGCCTAAGCCAGTGGCGCAGATGTCCAAACAGTCAGAATGACGCTATTTCTGCCCTCAGCCGACGCTTTTGCCCTTGCGTGCATTGTGTGCCTAGCCGTTCCCGCCCCCGTGACGCCCCGTGAGGGGTATAAAGGGTGAGATTATGGCAGACATCAAGGTTCCTGTTTTTAGTGAGTCAGTCAGTGAAGGCACGCTGCTGACGTGGCACAAGAAACCCGGCGACGCCCTCAAGCGCGGCGAGGTCATCGCGGAGATCGAAACCGACAAGGTGGTGCTGGAAGTCACCGCCCAGCAAGACGGCGTGCTGCAAAGCGTGCTGAAAAATGAGGGCGATACCGTTCTCAGCGAGGAAGTGCTGGGCACGGTAGGAGAGGCAGGCAGCGCACCAGCGGCAGCCCCGGCCCCCGCCGCAGATCAGGCGGCTGGCCCGGTGGCGAATGAGGCCAGTGCAGGCGGTACGGCCACCCAACCTGACGGCCAGAGCAGTACGCCCCAAAGCAGCCTGCCTGATCGCCGCGAAGACCTCTCGCCCGCCGTGCGGAAGGTCGTTGTAGAAAACAACCTCAACCCCGCCCAGATTCCCGCCACTGGCCCCAAGGGGAACATCACCAAGGCGGACGCTGTGGGCGCGATTGGCAGTGTAACTGCGGCTCCGGCTGCGGCCAGCGCTCCTGCAACTGCGCCTACGCCCGCCCCCGCCGCTACCATTCCCAGCGGCCCCCGCACCGAACAGCGCGTGCCCATGACCCGCATCCGCCAGCGCATTTCCGAGCGCCTGAAGGAAGTGCAGAACACGGCAGCGATTCTGACCACCTTCAACGAAGTGAACATGCAGCCCGCGATGGACTTGCGGAAAAAGTATCAGGATCAGTTTGTCGCCAAGCACGGCACCAAACTGGGCTTTATGAGCCTGTTCGTGCGGGCCGCCACCGAAGCCCTGAAAGCCTTCCCGGTGGTCAATGCCAGCGTGGACGGCAAAGACATCATCTACCACGGCTTTTACGATATCGGTATCGCGGTGGCCTCCGAGCGCGGTCTGGTTGTGCCAATCTTGCGCGACACAGACACCATGAGCCTCGCCGGAATCGAAAAGGAAATCGCGGGCTTTGCCCAGAAGGCCAAGAACGGCAAGCTGACGATGGACGACATGAGCGGCGGCACGTTCAGTATCACCAACGGCGGCACCTTCGGCTCCATGATGAGTACGCCCATCATCAACTCGCCCCAGAGCGCCATTCTGGGCATGCACAACATCATCGAGCGGCCTATCGCCCAAAACGGTCAAGTGGTCATCGCGCCTATGATGTACCTCGCGCTCAGCTATGACCACCGCATCATCGACGGCAAGGAAGCCGTGCAGTTTTTGGTCATGATCAAGAACCTCTTGGAAGATCCGGCCCGGATGTTGCTGGAACTCTAAAAGTAGGATAGAAGTGAAGGCGCTCCGGCTTCGGCTGGGGCGTTTTTTGGTGTGCTGGACGGCAGATGATCAAGGGCATCCCTAGACTGATTCCCGCCTGATGGGTGTGCCCCTGCCGATCATGGGTTGATCATGAGGCCCGGTGTGTAATGCTTGCACTGAACCGCGCATCCACAACCTTGCCAGTGCTTTTATTGAAGAGTCACAGTGTCAAGGGTCACGGTGTCAGATGGAGGGGTTATATGAAAGGCAACAAGAACCGTCCGGTTTCTTCGTCTCTTACCCGCACGCTGGCCGCCCTGACTGTGGCGCTCACCTGCACTGCTCTGGCCCAGAACAACACCATCAACCTTAATTCCATTCAACTCACGCCGCAACTCAACACGGTGCAGCTCAACCGCTTGCAGCTTCAGCCCATCACCATTCAGAACCAGCAACTCTTCAAGCTGCAACTTGATCCGGCCCTGTTCCAGAAGGCGCTTCAGGCTCCGAATGCCCTGCCCGTGAATCTGGACGAACTGCCCGCCCGTCTGCAGGCCCGCGACGCCAACATTCGCAGCAGCCTCGCGCTCACCAACCAGTTGGCAAATGTGGCCGACTTGCGCTCCGATATTGCCCGCATGACCCTGAAATTGCCCGCCGGATTGACCGTGCCCGCCATCGTGAACCTGCGCGGCGGCCAGCAACAGGAAGTGCTGCTGTATGGCCGCGATACGGTGGCCCGCAGTGTGGCCGACGCCGAAGCCAAAGCCGCCGTGAACCGCTCCGAGATTCTGCGTTCCTTTGGGCTGGACGACCAGACGCTGAGCCAAGCTGCCGCGCCCGGCACTGCCGTTGTGCTCGCCAATCCTGCAACGGCGCGTGTGGCGATCACCAGCGGAGCCGCTACCCGCATCACTGCCGCGACACAGGCCCAGAACACGCAACTTCAGGTGCAACCGAGCAACCGCATCGACTTGTCTTCGGCCCAGATCAAGATCGCCAGCAACATCACCGACTTGCTGAAACTGCAAACTATCGTGCAGCCCAGCCAACCACCCTCTCAGCCGGGCGGCGAACTCGGAGACGGTTTCGTGAAGAACCCCAGCGACGGCGCGTGCCGCTTTACGCCCACCAACGCGCTGTTCGGGCAGATGCGCGGCGGCAACATCGGCAACATCACGACCATCAAAAATCAGGGACGGCGCGGCACCTGCATGGCTTTCGGCTTCGTGAGTGCGCTGGAAAGCCAGATCGCGCGGCGCATCAAGACCCGCTTTAATCTGTCGGAGCAGTACGCCTACTACTGGCTGCGCGGCGACGACGGCGTGCTGGGCGACGGCGCGGGCTGGGGCGACTACGACGACGCCGTGAACCGCCAGCGCATGATTCCCACCGAGGTGCGCTGGAAGTACAACCCCAGCTACAGCCGCCAGACCTTGCCGGGGGGTGAGAAACCCATTACGCAGTTCAAGAATTCCTGCACCAACTACGCCGATCAGGCGTGCAGCGACACCACCGCGCAGGCGCAACTGGTCTGTCAGGGCAGCACCAACAACTGTGCGTGGAAGCCCGAATGGGAGATTCAGGAAAACGCCGCCTTCAATTTCCGGCCCACCAAAGGCAACGAAGTGTGGCACTCCTTGGGCACGCTGTCCTTCAACTCCACCCAGGCCACCCGTGAATACCGCCGCATGCTGATGAAAAAGATGCTGGACAGGGGAGACCAACTCGTGCTCGGCTTCGGCGTAGACGCGGCCTTCGATTCCATCGGCGCGGCGGGCACGCCCAACATGAATCTCGTGGGCCAGAATTACCGGGGCGGCCACGCCGTTCACTTGGTGGGCTACGTGAACACGGGCAGCGTGACCATCAACAATGTCCGTATTGCTGGCATCAACCTCGGCAACATGACGTTCCCCACCGGCGTCTGGATCATCAAAAACTCTTGGGGCTGCGGCTTCGGCGACGGCGGGTATGCCTACCTGCCCGACTCCTTCCTAGACCAAGAAACCAACGGCGTGTACAACCTGCCCAACAACGCGGTGGCCTCGGATATGAACAGCTTCTAGTGACCTCGCCGTAAAGCTTTAGCTCGGCAGCCGGAAACGTGTGGGAGGCGTTTCCGGCTGGCTTATGCCTGCCCGCCCAGTTCCCGCACCACCGTCGCCGCGTGCGTGACGCGCACATGGGCGAGGTTGTTTTCAGGCCTCAGCAGGCCGCCCGCCTCGTGTACCAGCAGTTCTTGACTGCCGAGTTGCACGGTGTAGCTGGCATCCCGGCCCCGGAATTCGCGGGACAAAATCCGCACTTCTACGCCCTCTGCGGCGTCGCAAAAGGCCAGATGTTCGGCCCGCACGCTCAGCAGCACGGGGCCGGAGGCGGATTGCATCAGCGGGAGCAGGCCCAGCGCGGTGCGGGCCGTTTGCCCCGACGCCGTGCCCGACAAGAGGTTGCTGCGGCCCAAGAAGTTGGCGACAAAGGCGGTGCGGGGGGCCGCGTACACCTCCTGCGGCGTGCCAATTTGTTCGATGTGGCCGCCGCGCATCAGCACCAAGCGGTCACTGAAGGCCAGCGCCTCTTCCTGATCGTGCGTGACCAGAATGGCGGTGGTATTGCTCTGGCGCAAGATAGCCCGGACTTCTTGACGGGTAGAGTGGCGCAGTTGCGCGTCCAGATTGGAAAAGGGCTCATCCAGCAGCAGCAGGGCGGGGCGCGGGGCCAGCGCACGGGCCAATGCCACCCGCTGTTGCTGCCCGCCGCTGAGTTGGTGCGGCATCCGCGAGGCGAACACGGTGAGGCCCACCAAAGCCAGCGTCTCCTGAGCGCGGGGCAGGCGTTGGGTGCGTGGCAAGTGGCGCAGCCCAAACAGTACGTTGCCCAACACGCTCAGGTGCGGAAACAGGGCGTAATCCTGAAACACGAGGCCCACGCCCCGGCGCTCGGGCGGCACGAACGGCGCGGTCATCGAGCGGCCCAGAATCTCGATGCTGCCGCTGTCGGGCTGCTCCAGTCCGGCGATCAGGCGCAGGGTGGTGGTTTTGCCGCAGCCGCTCGGCCCCAGCAGCGTCAGCAGTTCTCCGGCCCGCACCTCCAGCGACAGGCCGCCCACCACCGGGGGCAATCCCGGCGCGTAGCGTTTGGTCAGATCGGTGAGGGTGAGGGGGCCGTGCTGCGCGGTGGGCATGGGCCGGACGGGTTCCAGAGTGGCAGTCATAGCGGGGTTCCTTGCGTGGGGTTGGCTTCAGGAGTGGGGGGCGCGTTCAGAGCAGCAGAGCCAGATCGGCGGCGCGGGGTGACCTGCTTCCCTTGCGGCTGTGCCTCTCCTGTTTCGCGGCGCAAAATCAGCAAGGTCAGCAGTGCGCCACTGAGCGCCAACGCCAGCGCGTAGGGAGCGGCGGCGGCGTACTGGGCTTCTTCGGTGTACGTCCAGACATTGCGGGCGAGCGTATCGAACCCGGTGGGCGAGAGCAGCAGGGTCAGCGGCAATTCCTTGAGGACACTCAGGAATACGAACGCCGCGCTGACCCATAGCCCCGGACGAATCAGCGGCAGCGTGACCCGCGTTAGTGCCCGCAGCGGCGACAGCCCCAGCACCCGCGCCGCTTCTTCCAGCCGGGGGGTGGCTTTGGTCAGGCTGGTGCGAATCGGCCCAACCGCCTCGGCCACAAAATGCAGCGTGTAGGCGGCAACCAGGAGCGGAAGAGTTTGGTACAGGCTGGGCGTGACCTGCAACGAAAAGAACACGAGGGCCAGCGCAAAGGCCAGCGGCGGCGTGGCATACCCCAAATACGCGGCCCGCTCGGTCAGGCGTGCCCAGCGGCTGTGCTGCCCATAGCGGCTGCCGATGTAGGCCAGCGGAAAGGCCAGCAGCGTGGTGGTCACGGCGGCCACCGCTGCGGCTCCCAGCGCGGTCTGGGCGGCCACCCATAAGTCCGCCAAAGCTGCGGGATTAAAGTCGCGGGTGAGCCAAAACAGCACCGTGCCCAGCGGCACCACCAACGCCGCGCCCGCCAGTGTCAGCGCAAACGCCCACGCCGGAACAACCGCCCAGCCCAGCCGCACCGTACCGGGCTGCCGCGCCCCCCCCGGCGACACCCGCGACAAGGACACGCCGCGCATCAGGCGAGCTTCCAGCCACAGCACAAAGGCGGTCAGCAGCAGCAGCAGCAGTGCCAGCCACGCCGAATACACCCGGTCATAGGCGGCGGTGTACTGCTGATAGATGGCCGCGCTGAAGGTGGGATAGCGCATCAGGCTGACCACGCTGAAGTCGCCCAGCACGTGCAGCCCGGTCAGGAGTGCCCCCGACAGCCACGCCGGGCGCAGGTGCGGCACGGTCACGGCCCAGAAGGTTTGGAGGGGGGTGCGCCCCAGCAACCGCGCCGCGTCTTCCAGAGCCGGGTCTTGTGCCCGCAGCGCCGCGTGCAGATTCAGAAACAGGTACGGAAAGGTGAATAGCGTCAGTACGCCCAGCGCCCCCCCAAATCCGCTCGGCCCCGGCCAGTTGATCCCAGTCAGGGTCTGAATCGTGCCGCCGAATCCGCTGGCGGCGATCAGGGCATACGCGCCCACATAGCCCGGAATCGCCAGCGGCAACACGCCCAGCAGCATCAGCAAGCGCCGGGGCCGGAAATCGGTGCGGGTGGCGAGGAAGGCCAGCGGCAGGGCAATGGCGGTGGTACAGGCCAAGACCGCCGCTGTGAGGCCCAGCGTATTGCCCGCCAATTCCAGATTGCGCGTGCGGAACACGATTTCCCGCAGTTCCTCTGCCTCTGCCCCAAACGCCCGCAGCACCAGATACCCCAGCGGCAACAGCACGCCCAACACCGTGAATACGGCGGGCAGCAGGAGCAGCAGGGGCGGGCGGCGGGAAGTCACAGGGATTTAAGCTATCAGAGCGGGTTAGTCAGGAATGCGGGCGGGATGTCCCGTTAGGCTGGGGAAGAGGGAGGGCGGCCCTGCCCCCCGAAAGAAGACAAAGCCGCCTGTGGTTCAAGTTGTGGTGAGACGATTGCTGTTGTTGCAGCCTACTTTGCTTACAGCAGTCCGGCGTCGCGCAGCAGCTTTTGCGCCTTCTCGATGTTCTTGGGCAGCACGGTGGGGTCAATCCGGGGGCTGCGCTTCACGATGTCGGCGTAGGGCAGCATGGTGGTGGGCTGCAAAATGTTGCCGATCACGGGGTATTCGAAGTTCACGCTCAGGAAGAAGGTCTGGGCGTCTTTGCCCACCAGCGTTTGTAGCAGGCGCACGGCGGCGCTCTGGTTCTTGCTGGTCTTCAGGATCGCCGCGCCCGTCGCGTTGCCGAGGTTGCCGATATCACCGTTCTTGAAGAAATAGGTTTCGATGGGGTAGCTCAGGCGGTTCACGCGCTGGATGTAGTAGTGATTGGTGAGCGCCACGTCGATTTCTCCGGCCCGCATGGCTTCGAGCATGCCCACGTTGCTGGTCTTGTAGTCCTTCGGTTGCAGCGCCTTCATGCCCTCAAGCCACGTTTTGGTGGTGGCCTCACCGTATTTGGAGATCATGGCCGCCAAAAAGTCCTGAAAGCTGGGGTAGCTGACCGTCCAACCGATGCGGCCCTTCAGGCTGGTCATCTTGGGCAAGTCCAGCACGCTGTCGGGCAAGTCGGCGGGCTTGATTTTGGCGGTGTTGTAGGCCAGCGTGCGGAAGCGGACGGTGGTGGGCACCCACGTGCGTGTCTCGGGCAGGTAGTCGTCCGAGACGTTGCGGGTCAGCGCATTGCCCAGCTTGGAAAACTTGCCGTCGGCGGCCAGTTCGCCCAGCGCGCCCATAGAGTTGCCCCAGAACACGTCGGCGGGGCTGCGTGCGCCCTCCTCCCGAATAGCGGCCACCAGTTGCGCGTCGGTGCCGTAACGCACGTTCACCTTGATGCCCGTCTGCTTTTCAAACTGCTGCACGATGGGATCGACAAAGGTTTTGGCGCGGCCCGAGTAAACGGTCAGGCTGGTTTGAGCCAAGCTGGTTCCAGCAAGCATCAGGGCAGTGGTCGCGATCAGGGCAAGCTTCATGCCTTAATCCTAAGTAAAACAGTCGGATTAATAAGGGATGAATGTCCCGAAGAGCTGGCAGGGGTGAGGAGACAGGGCAGAAGCGTCATGCCGTGCCTCTCTGCCCACGACCACACTCCGCGATCCAACTACCGCTTTTCCAGCGCCAGCCCTACCAGCCGCGTTACCAACTCGCTGTAGCTGATGCCCGCCGCCTCCAGCAGTTTGGGATACATGGACGTGGTGGTGAAGCCGGGCATGGTGTTCACCTCATTCAGCAAGAGTTCGCCCGTTTCCTGCACATAAAAGAAATCCACGCGGGCCAGCCCCGCACAGTCCAGCGCCCGGAAGGCGGTCAGGGCAATGTCGCGCACGCGCTGCGACACGCTGTCCGGCAGCGGAGCGGGAATGTGCATGGTGGCGCGGCCCTCAGTGTATTTGGTGTCGTAGTCGTAAAACTCGGCGTCGAATTGCAGCTCTCCGACTGGGCTGGCGATGGGCGTGTCGTTGCCCAAGATGCCCACTTCCACCTCACGCGGCTTGTAGCTGGTCATGGCTTCCAGAATCACGCGGCGGTCTAGGCCAAACGCCAGATCCAGCGCCGCCGTCAGCTCGCCCGCGCTGTTCACTTTGCTGATGCCCACGCTAGAGCCGAGGTTGGCAGGCTTCACGAACAAGGGAAAGCCGAGATTGGAGGCCCGCACCCGCACCGTGTCAGGTGTGCTGCGCCATTCGTGCCGCAGGGCCAGCGCCCACGCCACCTGCGGCACCCCCGCCGAGGCCAGCACCTGCTTGGTCATCACCTTGTCCATGCTGACCGCAGACCCCAGCACGCCGCTCCCCACGAACGGAATCCCAGCCAAGGTCAGCAGGCCTTGAATGGTGCCGTCTTCGCCCATCGGGCCGTGCAGCAGCGGGAATACGGCGTCGTAGCCCTCGGCACTGGCGGCCCGGTGCAGCACCAGATCGCCGCCATGTGCGCTGACCCCCGATTCGAGGGCGCGGGCCGTGTCGGTGGGCGGTAGCCAGCGCCCCTGCTTGCTGATCACCACAGGCGTCACGTCGAATTGATCGCGGGGCAGCGCGGCCAGCACGCTCTTTGCACTCATCAAACTGACTTCGTGTTCCCCGGATTGGCCGCCTGCCAGCAGCAAAATGCGCTTTTTCACGGGGAGCAGTATGGCACGCCGCAGCCGCGCATGAGTGGCCGAAGTCAGCGGAGTAACTTACACACATCGCTCTCCCCGAACATTAGAAAAATTGCTGTCGGACACGCGAATATTTACCTTTCCTTCAGATGAAACATCCTGCAAGACTTCACACATCCGCCACTTGGCCTACGCTATGATGCCGCACGACTTACCCCCACACCGGTGCTTGGAACAGATAGTTTTGCCGCTCCTACGGGAGTTTTCTGTGCCAACCCACTGCCTTTCAGGAGGCCCAATGAAGAAACTAGCAATCCTTAGCACTCTGCTCGTTGCCAGCACCGCGTTTGCCGCCGCACCCAAAGACACGCTCGTGTACCAGTGGTCTTCGGACATCCCCACCCTTGACCCCGCTGCCACCTACGACACCGGCTCCGGTGCGATCGTCGAAAACCTCTACGAAACCCTCCTGACCTACAAGGGCGCGAGCATTTCGCAGCTTGAAGGCCTGCTGGGTACCAAATGGACGGTCAGCAACGCGGGCAAAACCTATACCTTCGACCTCCGTAAGAACGTGAAGTTCCATAGCGGCAACGCCATGACCTGCACCGACGCCGAGTACTCCTTCGAGCGCATGCTGGTCACCAACGAAGGCAGCAGCGCCAACTACATCATCGCCGAGAGCTTGCTGGGCACGGGCGCGAACGCCAACGACGACAAGACCATCACTTGGGCCCGCATTGACCGCGCCGTGGAGTGCAACAGCGCCGGACAACTGGTGTTTACGCTGCCCAAAACCGACCCCACCTTCTTGGCCCGCTTGGCCTACACCGGATTTGCCGTTGTAGACAGCAAGTACGCCATCGGATTGGGCGAGTGGAGCGGCAAGGAAGCCGACTGGAAAGCCTGGGTCGGCAAAGACCTGACCAACTCCAAACTGGACAAGGCTCCCAGCGGCACAGGCGCGTACAAGTTCGTGCGTGAAGACGCCAACGCCTTCCTCGCTACCGCGTTCGACGGCTACTGGGGCAAAAAGCCCGCCCTCAAGAACGTGATCTTCCAGCGCGTCGATGAAATCGCTGCTCGTCAGCAGGCCTTCCTGCGCGGCGACGCCGACATCATCGAAGGCGGTGGACGCGCCACCGACACCGCCCAGCTGAAAGGCAAGCCCGGCGTGACTTGGGTTGACGACCTGCCTAACGTGGCCGCGACTGCCCTGTTCATGAACCAGAACATCACCGACAAGGGCACTCTGGGCAGCGGCAAGCTGGACGGCAAGGGCATTCCCGCCAACTTCTTCAGCGACGTGAACGTGCGCCGCGCCTTCAGCTACGCCTTCAACTATCAGCAGTACATCACCGACTTCCAGAAGGGCGCGGGCAAGCAGCGCACCACCCTGATGCCCGACACCTTCCCCGGTTACGACGCCAAGGTCAAGAAGTACACCTACAACCGCGCGCAGGCCACTGCCTACTTCAAGAAGGCGTGGGGCGGTCAGGTCTGGAAGAACGGCTTTGTCCTCACCGCGTTCTACCGTGACGGCAGCGCCGCAGCCCAGACCATCGCCGAGATCCTGAAGCGTGAAGTCGAAGCCATCAACCCCAAATTCAAGGTCAACGTGTCTGCCAAGCAGTGGAGCGAAATGGTCGCTTCCGGCAACGAAGGCAAGAACCCGCTGATCAGCATCGGCTGGGCACCCGACTTCGCCGACGCCGACAACTTCATGTACACCTTCTACTCCTCCAACGGCTACTACGCCAAGCGCAGCTCCTGGAAGGACGCTTCCGTGGACAAGTGGCTGGAGCAGACCCGCGCCACCACGAACACCGCCGAGCGCAACCGTCTGTACTCCTTGGTCGCCAACCGCGCCTACGAGCAGGCGTCTCACATCCTGATTCCTGCCGGAGTGAACTACAGCTTCTTCCGCGACACCATCGTGGGTGCGGGCAAGGCCAACTACAACCCCATGATCTCGTTCACGCTGGGAACGTACTGGAAGGAACTGAGCAAGAAGTAAGATTGACATCGCAAGTCCCGCTTAAGCGGGCGGGGTGGCCTCAGTCGGCTGCCCCCCCGCTTCCGCATTTGGAACTGCTCCTGTTTCTGCGCTCAGTTGACGAGCTTTTAGCCCTTTCCGTTACCTTTCCTGCCGAGGCTTCTTATGTTCAATTTCATTGTGCGGAGACTGCTTCAGATTCCCGTGGTTATGCTGGTGCTGTCCATCATGATCGTGGGCCTGACCCAACTCTTGACGCCCGAACAACGGGCTGCACCCTATATCCGCACCGAGCAACAGGCGGCCCGCATAGAGCAGATCATCGAGTCACGTGGTCTGCGCGATTCTTTTCCGGTTCAGTACGGGCGCTGGCTCAGCAGCACCTTGCAGGGCGATCTGGGCTACTCCAGAGCCAGTGGCGACGACGTGATCGACACCATTCGGGAGCGCCTGCCCGCCACCATAGAACTGACCATCCTGACCGCCATTCCCATCATGCTGATCGGCATCTGGCTGGGGACATTGGCGGCCCTGCACAAAGATAAATTTCTGGATCAAGTGATCCGGGTCTTTGTGGTATTCGGGTACAGCCTGCCTACCTTTGTGCTGGGCATCCTGTTGCTGGCGGTATTCTATGCCTATTTCAACGTGCTGCCGGGCGCGGGGCAGGTCAGTGTGCTGAACCAGTTCGCCCTAGGCGACTTGCGGCGCTACACGGGCATGCTGTCCATCGACGCCATGCTTAATGGGCGCTGGGATATTGCGTGGGACGTGATCCGGCATATGATCCTGCCCGCCCTGACCCTGATCACGGTGCTGTCGGCCCAGATCGTGAAGGTCATGCGGAACAATATGCTGGAAGCCCTGACCAGCGACTACGTGCGAACCGCCCGCGCCAAAGGCCTCTCTGACCGCGTAGTGAACGGGAAACACGCCCGCCGCAACGCGCTGCTCAGCATCATCACGCTGGCCGGATTCCTGATTATCGGCCTCTTGGGCGGTTCCCTGATTACCGAAACCATCTTCGCCTATCCCGGCGTGGGTCAGTGGGTGGTGCAAGCGGCGCTGCAAACCGATTTGGCCGCCGTGCTGGGCTTTGCCATGATGTCGGCTGTCGTGGTCGTGGTGGTCAGTACCATCGTCGATATTTTGTACGGCGTCGTCGATCCCCGCGTGAGGTTCGACTGATGATTGGTGCTGTTTACGTTTCACCTGCCCGCTCCATCTGGGAGGCCTCATGACCACCGTTTCCGCTCCTGTCGCCGCCAACAAACGCAGCCAGTTTCAGATGTTCTGGACAAGTCCGGCTATGCGCAAGCTTCGGCGCAACCCGCTGGCGATCACAGGCCTGATCATTACGCTGATCTTTGGTCTGATCGCCCTCTTTGCGCCGCTGCTCGCCAAGCCTACGGGCAACTGCCTGCGCGACCTGAACATGACCAATTCCAATCAGGTCTACACGCCGGGCGGCGCGTTCCGGGCCATCCTGTTCCCGCCCAACAGTTGCTACCGCACCGAGCGCCTGAGCTTCGAACAGGAACCCAAACCGCCGACTGCGGGCGTCCCGTTCGGCACTGTCAACGGCTACAACATCTACTACGGCCTGATCTGGGGCACTCGCACGGCACTCAAAATGGCCTTTATCATCGTGGCGATCACGCTGGCGTTGGGCATCGTCATCGGGGCCATCAGCGGCTATTACGGCGGTTGGGTCGACAACCTGATTCAGCGGTTCATCGACGTGCTGTTCGCGCTGCCGCCCCTGATTCTGACAGTGGTTATCCTGACCATCATGCGTGCCCGTTTTCAGGGCGGTGGTGGAGATTATGACCCCACCGTTCCCATGATCTTCGCGTTCTGCGTGGCAGGCTGGGCCGGATACGCCCGCATTATTCGCGGTGAAGTGCTGCGAACCCGCCAACTGGAATACGTGGACGCGGCGCGTGGCCTGGGTGCCCGTGACCTGCGCCTGATCCTCAAACATATTGTGCCCAACAGCGTGGCCGCCGTTCTCACACTGGCGGTTCTCGATCTGGCGACTGTGCCCCTCGGCGTGGCGGGCCTCTCATTCCTCGGCCTCGGCTTCGAGCGCGGATTCTCGGAATGGGGCCAACTCGTCGATTCCGCCCGTGCTTGGCTCAAGCCCGAATACTGGTACGTGCTGGTCTATCCCGCCGCTTTCATCGTTACCTTCAGCCTCGCCTTCAATCTGTTCGGTGACGGCCTGCGCGACGCCCTCGACCCCAAGAGTCGCTGAGTCGTTCCTCGCCTGAACCCCCCCGCTTGTCATCGCGACGGCGGGGGTTTTTATTGGTACGGTGGAGAGCCCAGAGTCTGATTGTCCAGTTCCAGCCGATCCCATCCACCCTGCGATCAGTTGCCATGCCAGTGCGTACAGCACGGCGGCCAGCACCCACAGCCCCCCCGTGACTACCGGTTGTGAAAAGGTGGCACACCCGATCAGGAACGGAACGGCGGGCGCAGTTCCGGCCTGCATGGCGGCGCTGAGGGCCGTGCGGCGCGGGGGCAACAGGGGATCGCGGGCGGCGCGGCGGGCCAGATACAGGGCGGCACAGGCCAGTGCCAGCGCCACCACCACGAGGCCCACGATTCCGGCGGGTGGGGTGGGTGTGGGGCGAGTCAACAGATACACGGCCCCCAGCGGCAGCCCCGGCGCGGCCAACACCGCAAACGCCAAGGCATAGGCGCGGCGGGCGGCCCGCAGCAAGTCGGCCCCGTGCCCGCTGCTGAGGTCTTGGGCCAGAGTCTTTAGCATCAGGTCGTGTGCGGCACAGGGCTGAGCGGGTGAACGGTTGCGGGTAGGCCGCCCACTTCGACTTCTGCGCCGTCTCCCACTTCCTTCCGCAGCCGCGCCAAGCTCAAGCCGCCTGCATTCAGGCCCGTTTGCCCCACCACCTTGCCGCCGTGCAGGATGTCTGCGCCGCGTGGCAAGCTTTCGCCTTCTAATCTTGCCAAGTGGTAGCGCGTGTTGCCGCGAGCTTCCAGCCTCGCCATAATTTCTTGGCCCACATAGCAGCCTTTGCGGTAGCTGATGGCAGGCAGCGGGCCGCCCACATCCAGCCCCACTTCTTGCGGCAGCGTGCCCACAAAGCCGTCACGGGCGATGTCGGGAATGCCTGCGGCGATGCGGGCGACGTCCAATCCAGCCAGCGGGGTTTCCTCGCCGTCCAGCGCGGCCAGTACTGCCGACTCGTGCCGGGTGAGGTAGTGCAAATCCAGACCCGCCGCGCCTGTGCGGTTCACGCGGCCCACAAGCACCACGCCGCCGCCCAGTTCAAAGGTCTGCACGTCTGGGCCGTCAGCGTTCCAGCCCGCCACACTGGCCCCCGGCCACACATGCACGCAGCGCAAGTCGTCCGACACGTCCTTCACCTCCACCTGATCGAAGATGATGTAGCGCCCTAAGCGGGCGGCCAACGCTTCAGCCTCGCCTGCGTCTACATGCAAGTACACATCGTCGGTGCGGCGGTAGGCCCGCGCAAAGGTTTCGATTTGGCCGCGCACATTCAGAAAGGCGCAGGCCACCAGCCCCGGCGTGGGTGCGCCGCGCAGGTCACCGGTCATCTGGCCCTGCACAAAATCGACCCGGTCTGCCCCAGTAATCCGCAGCCCGCCAGAAGGAATCTTAGTCCACATGGGAGTCAGGGTAGGGCAAAAAGGGGAATTGGATAGTGGCGAGTGGTCAGTGGGAAGGGCAATTGCTTCGCTCATTCACCCCCTCTGCTGGCGCAGCTCTGCGAGTCCCCAACCCTCCCCCCTCCCTTCGGGCTGTCCCAGTCAAGGGAGAGGGAGCAAACCCAACGCTGCACGCCCTCAGACCCTAGACTTTTAGACCCTTAGACCCGCCTGCTCAGTCACTCGCCACAGCCAACTCCCGCCCCGCCCGTTGCCGCCCCGCCAATTCCCGTTGCGCTTCCCGCGTCAGGTGCCAGCGGTACAAGTCGGCGCTGGCCTCGCGCAGCAGGGCGTCGGCATGGGGCAGGGCGGCGCGGCGGCCTTCTAGGTTGCGGTTCACCACTTCTGTCAGGTCGTCGAGGTTGCTCAAGTGTGCGCCCGGCACGTCGGCAATATCGGGGGCCAAGATGCGCGGCACGCTGATGTCGATGAGGAGCATGGGGCGGCCCGCCCGGTCTTGCAACGCTTCGCGCACGCCGCTGCCGTGCAGGATGTAATGGGGCGCACCGCTGGAAGCGATGACCACATCGGCTTCGGGCAAAACTTCGTGCAGGTATTCGGCGGCACAGGCACGGCCCCCCACCCGCTCGGCCAAGGCGCGGGCGCGTTCGGCGGTGCGGTTGACTACGATCACGTCTTTCACTCCGGCGGCCCGCAGGTGCGTCAGGGTCAGTTCGGCGGTTTCACCTGCACCCAAAATCAGGGCGGTGCGGTGGGTCAGGTCGCCCAGCGTGGCTTCGGCCAGTTCTACTGCGGCGCTCGATACGCTCACCACCCGGTCAGACAGGCCCGTATCGGTACGAACGCGCTTGCCTGCGGCCAAAGCGCCCTGCGCCACTTTGTTCATCAGCGTTCCGGCGAGGCCCTGCGCGTGGGCGGCCTGCCATGCCCGTTTCACCTGCCCCTGAATCTGCGTTTCTCCGATCACCAAGCTGTCCAGCCCCGCCGCCACCCGGTACAGGTGGGCCACCGCTTCTTCACCGCGGTACACGTACAAATGGGAAGCCAGCGCGTGTCCCCAAGCGCCCTCGAAGGCGGCCACCGGGTCGCCCAGCACGCCTGCCAGATACACCTCAGTGCGGTTGCAGGTCGCCAGCAACATCACTTCGCGGGCATGAAGCGAGAGGTGGCTCAGAATGGCCTCTTCCTCCGAGGCCCGCACCGCCGCCCGCTCACGCACTTCTATGGGCGCGGTCTGGTGGTTCAGGCCTACCACGGCAAAATCCAGCGGCGTGGGGTGCGGCGCGTGTGGCTGGGCCAAGAAGGCGCGGGCGGTGGGGCAGGCCAGCGTCATGCGGCTCCCCGCCCGTGCAGGCCCACGCCAGCCCGAATATCGGCCCGCAACTCGGCCAAGGCCGCCGCTTTGGCGTCCGGCTCCAGCGTCACGGCTTCTTCCCGCCGCGCCGTCCAGCCGTCCAACTGTGCCTGTGTGGGCAGCACTTCTGCGATTCGTTCGGTCAGGGCCTGCGTCAGCATGGGCAATTCGCGCCCGCTAGACACCGCTACCTGCACGCCCGCCCGCGTGGTGGTGGCCGCGAACCTCAGCGAACCCTGCCCCGCGTGACCCGCGTGGTTGACCAGTGCGCCTGCGGCCCGCGCGTCGGCGGCA
The DNA here is from genome assembly GCF_001644565.1 of Deinococcus puniceus. Lineage (NCBI taxonomy): Bacteria > Thermotogati > Deinococcota > Deinococci > Deinococcales > Deinococcaceae > Deinococcus > Deinococcus puniceus. Next base: position 305,695 of record NZ_CP011387.1, read on the forward strand.
ACCGCGTCGTTCACGACAGGGTTGTCGGTGGCGGCCACTACGATTCGCTGGCCTGCAACGTCGCCCCTACGGTAGTCACGTTGCGCGGTCTGCACGCTCATTTGGGCAAAATTAGGGTGCAACTCGGGCGCAACCACCATCACGCTCAGGCCCGCGTCCAGCAACGTCGCCGCCCGGCGCAGGGCCACCGCGCCGCCACCCACCACCAAAGCAGATTCTCCACGCAACTCTAGGAACACAGGCAGCAGCACACTCACGCTGTGCAGAATAGCGCCTGTGGCCGGGTCAGGCGTCCCCTACCGAGCGGTCAGCCTGCGCCGTAAAATAGCCGACGGGGACAGCATTTGGAGACCGTCTGCCGTACCCCGCCAGCAACCTTTCCCCCCACTCCCGCGTACTGGAGTGCATGAGAGTTCTGTCTTTGATCTTCGGCGTTCTGGCCGCCTTGGGCCTCTTGCTGGGCCTGCTTCCCTTTTTCGGCTGGCTGAACTGGCTGTTCGTGCTGCCGCCCGCCGTCTTGGGCCTGATCTTCGGTGCGCTGAGCCGTGACCGAGGAGCCGTCACCCTGAGTGCTGTGGTGGCCGCGCTCGGTGCGCTGCGTCTGATGCTGGGCGGCGGTGTGCTGTAAGGGCGGTAAGCCAATCGGCCCAGCCGATTCCGCGCCTCTACCCTTGCACGTCCGGCCTCTCTCTGGTACTCTGCGTGGGCCTGTTTGCGCCCCTGTGGGAGCAACGGCACGCTGGATGGGTTCTTAGCTCAGTTGGTAGAGCATCGGTCTCCAAAACCGAGGGTCGTAGGTTCAAGTCCTGCAGGGCCCGCCATCACAGCAGTTGTTCAACGGAAGTCCCCGCCCAGAGCTAACGCTGAGGGCGGGGACTTCCGTTTGTTGTACTGCTTCCCTGTCGCGGCTTAGCCCCGCGTCGGCTCCAGCGCGTCTCTCAGCCACAACTGAAATTCGGGCAGGGCACGGTCAAAGGGAAGCGCGATGATTTCCGGCACTTCGTAGGGATGCAGCGACTTGATCCGGGCCTCAAGTTCGGGGTACCTCTCCCCGGTGGTTTTGATCATCAGCAGGGCTTCGGGGTCTTCAACCACGTCGCCCTGCCAGCGGTACACGCTATGAAGGCCGCCCACCACGTTAACGCACCCAGCAAGGCGCTCGTCAACCAGAGTGCGGGCCAGTTCATGTGCGCGTTCGGGGGGAACGGTAACCAGAACGACAAGTGACATACGCGGGCCAGCATACGCCCCAGCACAGGGTCAGGCAGTGAGGAAATGCACCGGCCTGTGATTTTTCTCACGCGATTGGCGTCTGGGCCAACTGAATCAGGCCAGCCTGAATGCAGACCAGACTGGCTTAGGGCAGTCGGCGGGCGTTGCAGTTTTCGCTGGGCGTGCTGGGTGCGGTAGGAGAAACCACCACAGTTTCCTTGGCCCCCACGAAGCCCTGACAGCGGGCCAACTGCTCCAAATAGACGGGATCATTGGCTGCACGTTCGGCGTCTTGCAGCACCTGTACGTCCCGTTCCAGCCCCTGCACGCGGGTCTGGGCGGCCCTGGTCTCCTGCGTCCAAGTGATCGAGCGGTAGGTCATCAGGCCCAACTGGAAGCTGAGCTGCACAATACCGAGGCCCGCCAGCAAACTCGTCAGCATCAGGGTGATGGGCAGGCGTCGCCAAGTGCGCCAGCGGGACGCCAGTGTGCGGCGGCGCGGCGGCGGAACAGCACCAGAGTCCTGCTCCTGTGGCGTGCTTTCGTCGCCGGGCAGCGTGGAGGCGGCCACTCGTTCCGGCACGGCCTGTTGAGGTGCAGGCGCGGGTGGGGAAGGGGGCGGTGCGGCGTCCATATCTTGCCCGCCAGCATAGCGTGCCAGCAGTGAGAAACAGCGGGAAGCAACAGCCGTGAGACAGCGGTGAGAACCAGCGGCAGAGCTTGTGCGGCTCATGCCTTTTGCTCATCCCCGTTGCTCAGCTCAGTTGCCCATTCCGGCGCTGGCCCCACTGGGTACAAGCCCTAAAGCATTTGTCATAATAATGACCGAGCGAAGCGAGTGAATTTTACCCAGCAGGACGCAGAATGGAGCCACCGAAAGTCTCTTTTTTCGGTGGCGTAATTCGGAGAACTGCTCTAATACGCGGGCCGCCTGTCAGACTGGGAGGCATGACAGCGGAACAGACGATGCAGCACAGCCAGACCGGGCGCGGTGATCCCTTTTTGCAGCCCAGTGGCGCGGCTCCCGAGTGGGCGCGGGCACACCGGGCCGGAATCCAGATGCGCTACGGCGACATAGACACGATGGGCCACCTCAACAACGCTGTGTACGTGCAGTACTTGGAAACCTCGCGCATTCTGCTGATGCGTGATCTGGGCGTGCCCGACGACGAAGACCGCTCGGTGATCGCCCGGCTGGAACTGGACTACCAGCGCGAAATCCGGCTGGGGCAAGAGGTCTTCGTAGAAACGCTGGTGGAACGGCTGGGGAATACGTCGTGGACGCTGCTGTCCCGCGTGACCGCCGACGGCGTGCCCTGCACCTACGCCCGCACGGTACAGGTGCGCGTAGACGCGGCGCTGAAGCCTACGCCCTTGCCCGCCGTGCTGCGCGAACAATTGGGCAAGTTGCTGGCTTTCCCCGCACAGACTCAGTCCCCGGAGATTCAGCCATGACCGCTGCCAGCTACGAAGACCGCGTGCTGTATCAGGGCGACGTGTGGGTGCGGCTGGACACCCTGCCCCGCCTGTTGGCTGAGGGCTGGCGGCGCACCCTGTCGGACGGCGGCGTGGTCAGCGTGATTCGCACGCCGTTTCAGTGGGCGATGGTCAGCCCGGTCATCGAAATCGAAACGGGTGGGTATCAGGGTGACGTGGGCCTGTACGTGCCCGAAGTGATGCTGGAAGAGGCGTTGTATTTGTTGGGCGCGGGCGAGGACGACGGCGCAACGGAAGACGGGCAGGCATAGACGGGGCGTTCATCCGTGTTGGAAAGCCGGGTTACAGTGCTGACTTATAGAGAGTGCTGACCGATCTTCCTCAGCTTTTCCCCTTCCCAATTCCCAGTCTTCCGGAGGCACCACCATGACCACAGAACAAGTCAGTATCGGCGTAGATGTCGGCGGCACCAAAATTGCGACGGGCGTGCTGCGCGGCGATCAACTCCTGAGCCGCCATGTCCAGCCTACCCCCGAAACAGGCTGGGAAGCCGTGTTGGACGCCATTGCCACCCAAGTACAGGACTTGCAGACGGCGCATCCCGACGCCCGCTTGGTCGGCGTAGGCATTCCCGGCCCGCTCAACGCTGACCGCACCCGCGTCAAGTTCGCGCCCAACATCTACGGCTTTACCGATGTGCCGATGGTAGACGGCCTGCGAGACCGCCTCGGCCAGCGCATTATCTTGGAAAACGACGCCAAAGCCGCCGCCCTCGCGGAAGCCCACATGGGCGCGGCGCGGGGCACCGAAAGCAGCATCTACGTGACCGTCAGCACGGGCATCGGCGCAGGCATCGTCCTGAATGGCCGCATCTGGCGCGGGCGGCACGGCATCGCGGGCGAGATCGGGCACATCACGGCGCGGCCCGGCGGCCCGGTCAGCGGCGCGGGTCTGGACGGGGCGCTGGAAGCCGTCGCCAGCGGCACCGCCATTGCCCGCGACGCCAGTTACGCCCTGAACCGCGACGTGTCTACCGCCGAGGCCTTTACGCTGGCCGAGCAGGGCCACCCCGCCGCCCGCCGCATCATTGCTCAGGCGCTGCGGCACATCGGGATTGCGCTGGCCGATCTGCAAAAAACCATAGACCCGGAAGTGTTCGTAGTGGGCGGCGGCGTCGCCAGCGTCGGAGACTATTTCTTTCAGGGCGTGCAGCGGGCCGCCGACGAGTACGCCGCCGGATTCGCCCCCGTGACCATTCGCCGCGCCCAACTGGGGCCAGATGCCGGAGTCATCGGGGCAGCGTTGGCGGCGCGTCACGGGTAAAGCTGTGGGGGGTGAGTGAGAAGAGAGGGGGCCTGTAACGAAAACTCGTTTGCAGGCCCCCTCTCTTCATCCCACTGTTGAAGGCCGCGCTCAGATCACGAATTCGCCGTTTCTCATCACGGCTTCCCGCTCGCCCGACGCACTCAGGCCGTCCACATCCATGTCCGGGCTGCCGATCATCCAGTCTACGTGTACGAGGCTGTCGTTGCCACCTGCCGCGTTGAACTCCTCCAAGCTCATGTCCACGCCGCCCGCCACGTTGAAGCGGTAGGCCGTGCCGATGGCGATGTGCGAGGCAGCGTTCTCGTCGTACAGGGTGTTGAAGAAAAACAGTCCCGAACGGCTGATCGGGCTGGAATGCGGCACCAGCGCGACTTCTCCGAGGCGGTGGCTGCCCTCGTCGGTGGCGATCATCTGGGTCAGGGCGTCTTGGCCCTGCGTGGCGGTGGCTTCTACCACGCGCCCGCCCTCGAAGCGAATGCGGATGCCGTCGACCAGCACGCCGTTGTAAGACAGCGGTTTGGTGCTGACCACCACCCCGTCTACCCGGTTGCGGTGCGGCGCTGTCCAGACTTCTTCGGTGGGAATGTTCGCGGTAAAGGTGATGCCGCCGGGGGTGTCTGCCGAGCCGCCGCCCCAGATGTGGCTGTCTGCGAGGCCCACCGTGAGGTCGGTTTCGCCACTCTTGAAATGCAGGGCGTGGTACTGCTTGGCCGTCAGGGTGTCGCGGCGGCGCTTCAGGTCGGCCAGATGCGTTTGCCAGAGAGAGACCGGGTCAGGCTGATCGGCACGGGTGGCCGCAAAAATGGCGTCCCACTGCTGAGCAATGGCTTCTTCGGCACTCGCGTCGGGGAACATCACCTGTGCCCAGCCTGCCACCGGGGCACTGATCAGGTTCCAGTTCAGGCGGTTGGTCATGACCTGCGCCGTGTAGGGCTTGCGGTAGGCGGCCAACGCCCGTGCATGAGCCGTCACGCGGGCCGCGTCCACACCCGCCAGCAACCCCGGATTGGCTGCCCGAATCGCAATGACCGCGCCGCCTGCCTCGGCCACTTCCGTTTCGGCATTCACGCGCCACTGGCTGAGGGTCTCGAATGTGCCTTCCGGGGCCAATTCGAAGCGGGCCAGTACCACGTCGTCATCGTCCCAGCGCACGTCGACGAAGCTCGCGCCCGCCGCATAGGCCTCGCGTACCAACAGGCGGGCCAGCGGCGCAGTGTCCACCGGAGCCTGCACCAACACGCGCTGGCCGGGGCGGAGGCCTAAGCCCACACGAACGGCCAGCTGGGCATAGTTCTGCAACTTCTGTTCAAAGGTCAGGGTGCTGTTTGCAGGAGTCATGGGGTGCAAGATAGCGTGCTGGGCGCGTTGCAGGTAGGCGGGTGGGCAGCAAACGCCAGCGCCCAGATACCCCCATTGGCGGGCCACACTTGACCGCACCGCCGATAGCGTCTATATTCCTGTGGCTGGCAGCGAGGCGTAGCGCAGCCTGGTAGCGCACTACCTTGGGGTGGTAGGGGTCGCAAGTTCAAATCTTGTCGCCTCGACCAGCAGAAGCCCGCTCTGAATTGATTTCAGGGCGGGCTTGTTTTGGCGTCCCTGCTCTCCATCAGCTCCCGCATATCAGCTTCCCTACACTCTCTTGCTGCGTTATCTTGGCGGCGTGAGCTACCGCGTCAAGATCAGTGAGGAGAGTTACGGGGGGCTGAAGGCCGAGCTGTACGCCATTTGCCGCGTCACCGACCAACTCGTGCAGAGTCCTGAACCGCATTTCCGCGAAATCTATGCCGACACGGGGCAGCGGCAGGTCAAATTCACGCTGAACAACGACAGTGTGACGCTGGAACCGGGCATCCTGTCCTATGCACAGGGCCGCCTGAGCTTTAGCGTAGTGCAGCAGCAGCAAGGCGGGTTCCTCAGCCGGGCGGTGCGCGGTGCAGGCAGCGGCGAATCGGCCTTTGGCACGCGGGTCAGCGGCACGGGCGAGGTCTGGACGGAGCCGACGCATAAGCATTTTATTTTTGCCACCATGGAAGGCCAAGACAGCATGCTCATCGATGACCGCGCCTACTACGCCGCGCAGGGATCTCTGAAGCTCAGCACCCACACGCACAAAAAGGTGCAGGGAGCCGTGAGCGGCAACGGCCTGATGCAGCCCCGGCTGGACGGCGAAGGCCTGTTTGTGATCGAGTGCCCGGTCAGTGTGCATGAAGTGGAAGTATTGGACGTGCAGGCGGGCGAAACCGTGACCGTCGACGGCGACATGATGCTGATGTACACGGGCACCATGAACCCGCAGTTGGGCGCACTCGTGAAGGGCCTCCGTAACGCCGCCCGAAGCGGAGAAGGCTTCGTGTACACGTTGCAGGGGCCGGGGCAAGTGTTCCTGACGCCGACGCACATCAGCGCAGGCAGCTTGGCCTAAACAGCACCCAGTCCCAACAGGCAGGCGCTAGGCTTGGCCCATGCGCCGTTTCCTGTTGCCTCTGTCCGTGGCCCTCCTGCTTGTCCCGGCCCCATTTGTCGCAGCCTTGGCCCAGAGCAGCGTTCCCGCCATACCGCCCGTTTCCAGTTCTGCCCCGACTACTCCCGCGCCAACGTCTCTCACCCTCACCGCCCCAGTCGGCACGGTGCGCGAATACCGGGGCAATGAGGTCACGCGGGTCACGTTCACAGGCGGCGATTTTGTGCTGACGGGCGTGCCGGAAGCCGAGGCCCAGGATGCACAGGCGCAGTTTTTGGCCGCGCTGAAATCGCGTTCGGGTGAGACCGTGCAGCCGTTCAAGCAATTCGTGAAGGTGCTGCCCGCTGCGGGCACGCCCGGCAAGCTGCTGTACACGTCCATTCTGACCGATGAGGGGCAAGAGCCGCTCACGCTGCGTTCGGTGAGGACGCTGGGAGCGAGCGCCACTCTGGCCTTTCAGCCCGACGAATCGCCCGAAAACGCCGACCCGTTGGCGGGTATTCTGGGCAATCTGAATACGTTGCTGGCCGCCCTGCACGCCGATCTGATCGCCAATTTCGATCCGGCGGCGTTCGGGATTCTGGGCAAACCCCTGACACCCGGCACAGTGTTCACGCGCACCAAAACGCTGAAGCCCAATAATCCGCTGGCAGGTTTGGGCACCGGCAACCGCGAAACGCAGGCCATCAGCGTGGAGCAGCAACTCCGCTTCGAGGGCGTGCAGGGCGGGCTACTGGTCTTCAGCCGCGCCGCCCGGATCGTGCAGGGCCAGCAAATCGTGACCGGGCAGAGTGCCAACCTGACCACCACCCTCAGCAGCTACACCCTGACCGGAGAACTGCGCGTGACACGGGACGGCCTGCCCGTGAGTGCCACCCGCACCGAAAGCTACGCCGCCGAGGTAAAGGGCAAATTGACCGCTCCAGAAGGGCAGGACGCTGGAGAAGCCAATTTTTCGCTGCAACTCGGCGGAAGCAGTGTGCTGACCTTGACCTCTGTGCGCTGAGCTTTGCAAGTCTGGTTCTGTGTCAGACGCTGTTGCGTTCCGCCTCAGCCCAGCGCCGCATAAGCCCGCGCCACCCGCGCCGCTACTGCCGCGTTGTGGCGTACCAGCGCAATATTCGTGTCCAGACTGCGACCCCCGGTAATTTCCACGATGCGGCCCAGCAGATACGGTGTGGTGTCTTTGCCCGTCAGCCCCAGCGCGTCCATGTCGGCCAATGCCTGCTCTATGTGCGGGGTGATGTCGGCGGCAGGAATCTCGGCGTCTGCGGGAACCGGATTTGCCAGCAGCACGCCCCCGCCTATGCCTAAACTCCATTTGGCGTGCAGCACGCGGGCGGCTTCCTCCTCCGTCTTCACTGACAGGGGCGAGCGGAACCCGCTGGAGCGCGAATAGAACGCCGGGAATTCTTCGCTGCCCAGCGTGATGGCCGGGACGCCCTGCGTTTCTAGATATTCCAGCGTCAGGCCGATATCCAGAATGCTCTTCACACCCGCGCTGACCACGCACACGTCGGTGCGGGCCAGTTCCATCAGATCGGCGCTCACGTCCAGCGTTTGCGTGCCGCCCCGGTGAACGCCGCCTGTGCCGCCCGTCGCAAACACCCGGATGCCCGCCAGCGCCGCGATTCGCATGGTAGACGCGACGGTGGTGGCCCCATGCCCGCCCAACGCCACCGTCACGGGCAGGTCACGGGTGCTGATTTTCTGCACGTTTTTATCTGTCGCCAGCAGTTCCAGTTCATCCGGCGTCAGGCCCACTTTCAGGCGGCCCCCCAGTACGGCAATGGTGGCGGGCACGGCTCCCTCCGCCCGGATCAGGTCTTCCACGCCGCGTGCCATTTCCACGTTGCGCGGGTACGGCATCCCGTGACTGATGATGGTACTTTCCAGCGCCACCACAGCTTTTCCGGCGGCCAAGGCTTCGGCCACTTCGGGGAGAAGATCGAGCAGGGGGTGGGTGGTTCGGGTGGGGGCGATGTTCATGGAGGAAGTGTAGAGGGATCGTGGATCGTGGATCGTGGATCGTGGATCGTGGATCGTGGATCGTGGATCGTGGATCGTGGATCGTGGATCGTGGATCGTGGATCGTGGATCGTGGATCGTGGATCGTGGATCGTGGATCGTGGAGATGTGAAATGAATCTCTAGCTTTGTTGCCAAAGCTTGAAGCCAAAAACTGTGCCGCTTACGCCCACCCGCGCTTTTCCCACGATCCACCCACCACGTTCTTACTGCCGTTTCTCCCACTCAGCGTAACTCACCCGGTCTAGCACGAACGTTTCCCGCGTCAGGGCGTAGCTGCCGCGCCCGCCCATGCGCCCTATAAGGTCTAGGGCATTGGTGTTTACATAGTGGCGTTCGGCGTCCTGCACGGCGTCGCTGCGGAGGCTCACACCCAGTACCACGCCCAGAATAATTCGGGTGCGGCCAATCAAAATGGTCTGCACTTCGCGGCATTCCAGCGCGGCGGGACTGGCGGCCACCCTTGGCACGCGCACTTTCACGCCGTCTGCGAGGGCCACATTCAGCGTCTGGGCCTCGCCAACGCCGTGCGGAAAGTCGGTGGCGGTGGCGTTCATGGTGGCGGCCAACTCCGCCGACACCAGATTCACCGTAAATTCGCCGCCAGAGCCGATGTTCAGCGCCGTGTCTTTGGGCACGCCGTCTGCGCGGTCACCGGGGGCGAAGGCCACCACAGGCGGGTCTGACCCCATCAGGCCAAAAAAGGAATACGGCGCGAGATTCACATGCCCGCCCTCGCCCAACGTGCTGACCCACGCAATCGGGCGCGGCACCACGACGCCCGTGACCAGCTTGTAGCAGGCGGCGGCGGGCAAGGCAGTCAGGTCGAAGTGTGTAAAGTCTTTGGGCGTGAAGTTTGGGTCTGCGAAGTCTGGGGGCGTGGAGCTTTGTGACATAGATTTCAGCCTAACCTGCTGCGGCGCTAGAATCTGGCCTATGCCTGACGTTTCTTCCCCGCTGGCCTACCGCGACGCCTACGCGAAATTGTCGCGGATTGCCGCCGAACTGGAATCGGGCGAGGCCGACTTAGACCGCGTGTTGCCGCTGTTGGAGGAAGCCAAAGCCGCCTACGCCGCTTGCCATGAGCGCATAGAGGCGGTGCGGGCGGTGCTGGCTGGAAGCTGGGGCGCGGAGGTTGCCGGAGCAGATGCGGAGCAGGACGACGCGGACGACGCCACGGATGACCCGTATTGAAAGCGGGCTGGAAAGTGGGGAAGACGAAACCGCCCGGCGCGGGTATGCTGCCCGTATGAGTGACGCCGCCCCCCCCTCCCCGATGGGCGCTGAGAACTTGGGTGCTGACCGCGCCCATGCTGCGCCCACTCCTGCCTCCCCGGCCCCCAAGCCCAAAGAATCGGAATTGGCCCCGGTGGTCAATCCGCGCGTGTACCGCTTTGTCGTGGACATCACTTACCTGCCCGTGCTGCTCAGCGGTATGCGCCTAGAAGTGCATGGGCGCGAGCATGTGCCGCCGCCGGGAACGCCGCTGGTGGTGGCGGCCAATCACCGCTCTGGCCTCGACCCATTCCTGATCGCACGCGCCCTGCCGCCGGGGCGCTATATGCAGTTCATGGCGAAAAAAGAACTGTTCGGCCCCATTACCGGGCCACTGATCACGGCAGGCGGCAGCTATCCGGTAGACCGAAATATCAGCGACGTGAAAGCCGTGCGAACCAGCCTGCGCATTCTGGCGGCGGGCGGAACAGTGGGTATTTTCCCCGAAGGCACACGCGGCGGCGGAGAGCTGCATGGCGGCGTGGCCCTGATTGCCGCCAAAGGCCGCGCCCCGATTCTGCCCGTCGGGATCAGCCGGGTCGGGCGGCGTTGGATCGTGCGTTTTGGCCCGCCGTTGCCACCGCGCGGGGGCATCAAAGCGCTCACTGTAGAAGTGGGCGAAAGGCTGGCAGAGTTGGCTCAGCCGGTGGGGGAGAAGGTTTAGAGAGCGGTGGAGGGGCGCTGTGCCTATTCCACGAGCCTGTTCTCCGGCTTCCGCTCGACTCCTGCATCGTCGGCCCTGCTGATCAAGGCAACCTGTCCGGGGGCCCCGGCCTCAGCGCCGCCGTGCTGGAGCGCACCCTGCCCAAGGAGAGTCGACGCTGGGTACGCCGTCTTGACAGGGCAGAGGGGAGTCCTTATACTCCCTTTCGCCCTGTCTGTGCCCAGACAGTTCTCTTTTGGATCGTTAGCTCAATTGGCAGAGCAGCTGACTCTTAATCAGCGGGTTGTAGGTTCGATTCCTACACGATCCACCACCGATAAGCCCGCCTAGTGCGGGTTTTTTGCTTATCCAGTCGAGTGAATACATCGATGTGCCACACCAGTGCCACATCATGGGAAAGATTGGCTGTGTTGTGCCACAGAAGCACTGCACAATCTCTGCGGACACATACACCATGTACACAATAATCGTATTCAACGTCCAGGGCGCATTTTCCCCGTGTGCCGCTCTATCCAGCAATGTACATCTGTTCAACCTCAGAGACCAGATGAATCCAGTTGAAATGAACCTTGTCTGAATGAAATCGCGCTCCCTCAATAGGTAATCAGGGAAGGTTTTAAGCGCACTCTCCTGGTGGCCGCATTTCAGACTGACCCCTAGCGAACTGAAAGCATTAGGGCCCGAAGGCTAAGGGTTGAACTTTAAGGGAGTGAGAGTATCTTTTCGTGCTGTGGCGCGAAGAAATCACAAATGAACAGTGGGAACGATTGGCACCCCTCCTGCCACCCCTGCTCGGTCTGGGACGTCCCTCTGTGGAGCACCGTCCCATCGTCAGTGGCATCCTCTGGGTGCTCAGAACAGATGCGCCGTGGCGCGACGTCCCAGAGCGGTTCGGCAAGTGGACGACCATTGCCAGCCGATTCCGTCGCTGGACCGCCAAAGGCCTTTGGCAGCAGATCTGTGCAGCATTGCAACGAGAAGCTGATCTAAAAGGTCAGCTCGACTGGTCGATGCACTTTGGCGATGGCACGGTCATCCGAGTACATCAATATGCTGCGGGAGCAAGTGGTGGACAAGAAGAGGAAGCATTGGGATGATCACGAGGTGGCTTCAGTACCAAGATCCATCTCCGTGCGGAAGGACACGGAAAGCCCATGGCTTTCCTGCTGAGTGGTAGAGAACGGCACGAGTCGACGTTCTTAGCAACGCTGTTGGAGACCGGCGCTGTTGTCCGTGCCGGGCGCGGGCGTCCCCAGATTCGTCCTGATCGGCTGGTGGGTGACAAAAGGTACAGCTACCCCACCATTTGAAAGTATTTGCACGGCCGTGGCATTGGAATTACGATTCCCAGCCGCAAAGACCAAGGGCCTGATCTCTGTTTCGATGCCATGATCTACAAGGAACGCAACAGGGGAGAACGACTGGTGAACCGTCTCAAAAGCTTTCGGCGAATTGCCACGCGTCACGACAAACGAGCCACAAGCTATCTGAGCTGGCTGTGGTTGGCGGCCATTCTGCTTTGGCTCTAACAAGATGAAGCGACGCGCCAGTTCTGATCTTCCTGAAAAGGATCAGGGAGAAGTTCTGCCCCCCACAAGCGCAGGCTGCCCCAAGCTTGGTTCTCTGAACCTTCCAATGCAATACAGAGGTTAAGCCCGCTGGGTGACTTGGCATCTTCGGGAGGTCCTACCATGATTTCCATCTGAGGATGATCTGGCAGACACACTTCAAGGCTTTCCCCACTTCGCCATATCAAGAGAAACCACAGGGTGCGAACATTATCTCCGCCAGGACTGAACATGGCTTCCCGCCACACTTGAGCCCGGATTACCCCTTCTGTCTCCAGTCGTTTGGCCAGAAGTCGTGCGACAACGTCGCCTGCCGCCCATGAAGGTGCCCGCACATCCTCTTCAGCCATTTTTGTGCGGCCCTGATCGCGTGTAGCTAGGAGGTGGATGCGAAGATTTTCAAGCGTCATGACTGGGTTCAGGTCATTCGACATTCTGGCTTAGCTTATCGCTTTAAAAAATGTGCTCCCTCTCGCTACGCCCCTTCGTCTACGAGCCCTAGTTTGCCCTCCGTGGGGTCGGCTTCGTCGTCCTCGCTTCCGCCCATGCACAACTGGCAGCCGTGCGTGACTGTCAAACAATGTGCCAAGGGAGCTTAGGAGGAAGCTCGCCTTGAACTGCGTACCACAGGGCGGCTTGGCGTGCCGCGGCCATCGGCACCGTGCGGTGATCGTCCACTTCCGAATAGCTACCGTGATACAGGAAGGCAAACAGCGGCTCAAGAGCATTGCCGTTCAGCAGGTAATGGTTCGTAAAGTGCGGTTGCACCCCAACGGCGTAGGTCAACATGCTGCGCTCCCCGCCCACCGTTAGCATGAAAACAGTCGAAGATGCTTCCACCACGAGTTCCACAGCAACAGGGATTTCAAATAATTCTGCTTCACGAGTGGCGGTGTCGAGCAGCCTGTTCAGTTCGGAACAGGTGTGTGCGACTTGGTGGTGATCTTCCCAAGAGACGCCAACAGGACGTGTCAACACCACATCAGCATAGCTTCTCGCGAGCTGTTGGCCTGCTGGCGCACAGGTTGGGCAAAACGCAGGGCACTTTCGAGGGCTTTTGGCACGTGCTCCCGCCACCATAATCTTGGCCGACACGTCCTAGCACTACTTAAACACGGATTCTGACAGTATGGACGGTCTAAAGCCGCCAGCATCAACCAAAGGTCTCTCCAGCAACTGGCACCATGACTGGATTAGGTATACACGAGACAACCGCGTTCCCGGAGCGTATTGAAAGCTTTCGGCAGTTCCGTCAACCGATTCCAACGGACGTCAAGCTTCTCCAACATGGGCAGGTGTGCGAGTCCTTCCGGCAGCGTCGATAACGCATTCGCCCGTAAGTCGAGGAAGCGCAACGACGTCAGGTGCGCTACCGACTCCGGGAGCTCTGTCAAGGCATTGAAGCGCAGGTCAAGCTCTGTGAGCTGACCCAATCCTCCTAGGGTCTCGGGAAGCTGAGTTAAGTGATTGCCTTGCACCATCAACTTTTCTAATTGCGAGCAGTGCCCGAGCGTAGAAGGCAGGTGGTGGAGTTGGTTCTGCATCACATGCAGCTCACGAAGATCAGTCAGTGAGGCAATACTTTCGGGCAGGGTCGTGAGCCGGTTGTTGTAAGCGCGAAGCTCTTGCAGCCCGTGCAACTGACCGATCCAGTCCGGCAATGAGGAGAAAGCATTATCCGTGACGTTGAGGTAGTGAAGCTTTTTCAAGACTCGCATGGAGGCTGGAAGCTGTGTGAGGCGGTTGTTGCTGAGGTACAAGAATTCCAAGTCAGGAACAGTCTCAAAAATGTCAGGGATGTGCGTCAGTTGATTGTGGCCGAGGTCGAGCATGCCGAGCGCAGTCAGTTTTCCGAGCGCATCTGGAAGATGCTCGAAGGCGTTGGCCGAGAGGTTCAGGGTATGGAGGTGGGTGAAGGTCCACAGCCACTCAGGAACGTCACGCAACTGGTTGTCGTAGACGCTGAAGACATGGGCGTCAACACAGCGACGCAGCGTGTCTGGCAGCGTGCTGAGGTTCGAGCTATTCAGATTAATGTGATCGGTGACGAAGCCTGCATGAGTCGCCAGAGCTAAGAGCAGTTCATCGCCTCGCTCATGGAGCGTGTGCTGGTGGAGCAACGCACTCGCCGTGTAACTACTGGGAAGGTTGGTCGTCATGCGTTACTGTACCGGTCAACAGGCTAACGCAGAACCGAAGTTGTGGATGGACTCGTATGGCGACCAGCACGACTTAGATTCTCACTTTGGCTTTTGGACAACGTTGAGAGGTTGCTGATCCGTGGACGCTTGCGGTGGAGAACGAATAGAACATGGAGTGAACGTTCCGGAGAACACTTGGCCTACTCGTCGTCGAACAGCGGGCAAGGTTAAGGGGTCAGTCGGCTCGCCGTTCAAACGCAAGGCCTGAAGATACGTCATGGCCATCATGCAGAGCAGGGCGTGATGGTGCAGACCTCGCCAAGAGCGGCCTTCGAAGTGATCGAGCCCCAATTCTTCTTTGAGTTGTTGATGCAATTGTTCGCAAGACCATCTCGCCTTAATGTCCCGGATGATCTCGATTTTGGTCGTCTTGGCCGGGTGGTTCGTGAGGTAATACTTGCGTTCTCCACTGGAGCGCCGTTCTCCGACGACCCAGACTTCTTCTCCGGGAAGGTGCGACCCATCGTGAAGTTCCCCTCCATCTGCGACCCTGACACGCATCACGGCAAAACGGGCACGAAGAGGACCTTTTGTCCCCAGGCGCTAGGTGCGTGACACCCACTTGTAGGGTGGCAGAGCATGCAAGATCTGAGCAACGCTTTTGCGTTGCTCGTCGGGAATAGGCACCAAGAGCCGCCCCGTCTTGGACCGCCTGTCTGTCAGCAATTGGATGTTGGTGGAGTACACCTTTTGTGTGCTGGGGACACCAACCGCCCAGGTCAATCCCCGAGCCGACAGCGCTCCACGGAACTCGGCACTATTTCCGTACCCAGCATCTGCGACAACCACTTTGAACTTTACGCCTTGACGCCGAACCCGGTCGATTTCCGCTACAGCCAAGTCCTTTTTCGTCAGGAAGTCGCGGTGTTCCGCAGGAACACCGGCTGCTGCACAACGTTCTGGGTCAGCGGTCCACTCCTTCGGGAGGAACAGACGCAGAGCCAGAGGGACAGGGATATCGTTCTTGGCCAGGGTCAGTGACACCAGCACCTGGCAGTTAGCGACCTTCCCAAGCACGCCGCAATACTGTCTGGCGACCCCGACACTGCAGTCGCCTTGCTTCGGGAACGCGGTGTCATCCACGATCAACACTGCATCCGGCCCCCCGACCAACCGTTGAGCCTGACGGGCTAAAGCGGCTTGCAGCTGTTCCTTCTTCCAAGGACTCACGGTCACGAAATGGTGGAGTTGTGCGTACTGACCGGGAGCAACGTATTCCGCCAGCGGTTGTAGGCTCTTGCGTTCGAGTGGGGACATCAAGCCGCGCAGATACAGTGGACACCACTTGCGACGCTGCGCGTGTCCCAAGACGCGCTGAAAGGGACGCAGGAAGCGCCGGAGGGACAGCGAATGTTCCTGAGGAGCAGTCATGCATCAGCCTGACAGACACGCATGAACCCCGTCTGCACGGCCAAAATCCATGTTTAAGTAGTGCGAGTGCCACTCTGCCGTTATGACCGCAGAGCAAGACCGTCCTTGCTTGGAGTTACGGCCCGTTCTTATAATTCTCGACTTTCGTTGGGAGAGCCGCGGTGAGCGTTATTTCCTTGCCGTAGTTCTCTGGCCGCAAGGCGTCCCGGTTCAGCAAGCTTGGCCGCGTTGCCAAATCCTGGGTGAAGTTTCCCCCCGGCACGTCCTCCAGCCTGAACGTCAACCGAGTTGACCGTGCCTCCGTCCCGGCGATGATGTACGGTTCGGTAACCCCTGCGGTGATGGGTTTGGCATCGGCCACCACTTCGGCTTTGACCAAGGTGGGTTTGCCAAAGCAGAAATTTTTGACGTCGCCAGAGCCAATCCAGTTGCTTTCGTAAGGGGGGATTGGAGTCAACGACACGCCTTCACGCCCAGAAGGCCGAACCATTCGCGTGACTTTGGCCAGTCGGTGCCGTTCCACAAAATCAACGAGGTCTGGCGACGTGCCGAACATCGGGTCTGGAAGGGTCAACTTCATATCCAAGCTGTCCAAGCAGGGACGGCCCAAGGGTCGAGCCGACGTACTCACGACCGTCAAGCCGCCGTTCTCAAGAAAGTAGCGCGCTGAGACGTCCAGTGCGTCCGAATCCACGCCCTGTTGACAGCCGGTGACGGTCAACGCTGCCGCAACGGCAAGCGGGTTCAATTTCATGCGTCTTGCCTGAGCAGCAGGACGTCCAGTTGGGCCGTAAATCGGCGGAAGAACCGCAACGTGCCCTCTGAGCGGGTATTTATGGCCACCGTCACTGTCACTGTCCCTACGTCCAACGCCAGTTCTTGATCCAACCACCCCATCTCCAGGGCTGAGGGGTCACTGTACATCCGCAGGAACAATCGGTCACTGGTTGATCCATCAACCTGCCAGCGCAATGGTGTCCCAGTTTCCGTGTGATGCAGGGCCCTGTCTGCCATCCTCAGGAACACGTCACGCTCGGCTTGGTACGTTGCCTCGTACCGAACTGGAAGAGGAACCTCAATAATCTTATGTGACAGCATCGCAAACCTCCGTGCGTGAATTGGTCTGTAGAGCAACTTTTTATAGCACAACCTTTTTAAGAGCGTCGCTTTAAGGTTGCTCCCTGTTCAGGCTTGGGTGATGCCACCTCTCCGGGAAAAAGTCCGTAAACAACATGTTCCTACGGCCAAGGAACTAAAGTTCCGCCTGGTGCTTGGACAACGAATTCGTGATCTACGAACGCCACTGTTCAGTCAAGATGAGTTTGCAGAGGCCATCGACGTATATCGCAGCCATATGAGCAACATCGAGCGCGGGAAAAGCGATCTCAAGCTCTCCACGTTGCTGCGGGTCGCGGAGGCCCTCGACATGACGGTAGGCGAACTCTTGGATGTCGTCGAAGGCGAACCCACCTTGTGAGTCACCGCAAATAGGGGTTGACAGAGAGAGCAAGAAATGCGCTAGGAAGGATTGGTCATGGGCCGTCCAGATCTCACTTCCTTGCCGCTTCCAGTCGCTGTCACGCAACTCACCGCTTGGTTCGCGCCTCATGTCCCAGCCAAATTGCTGCATCCACATGAGAAAATTTCGGACGCAGAACTTCTGGCGGTGGCTCTCCTTCAAAAACTGCACAAGGTGCCGTACTTCAGCCGCTGGTGGAAGCTCCTCAAGCTCAACCACTTTCCGCAGTTCCCATCCGAACCTCAAGCCCGGATTCGGCTCGCCAGATTGACAGGGGTGGTTGAGCACCTCGCCACCAAAGTTCAGTGCCTGGACTTCGTCGCTGTCGATTCGGAGCCCCTTCCCGTTTCAACGTTCAAACGAGCGCCACGGTGCAAGTTTCGTGGTACTCGGCATGGCTTTAGTACCGCTGGCCCCATGTACGGCTTCAAACTTCACGCTTGGAGCGCGCTGAATGGATAGATTGTGAAGTACGACATCCGTCCTGCAAATGAGCACGATTTCAGTGTGCTCTGCGACATGAATCGAGATTGGCCCGCGTATGGCGAACCAAAACAGATCGGCGACAAGGGGTATCAGTCGGGGACGTGTCTGACCCCCCCAAGGTGAATGCGAAACAGGTAGATCCGCGCTGGAAAGAAGAATATGGAGCTGCGAGGAAGTGCATCGAATCCGCTTTCTCAGTGCTCGTGGGCGCGGGACTGCGCTGGGGACAGGTCAAGACGTACCTCAGTCTGCGCTTAAAAGTCGCGCTGAACATCCTCGCGTACAACGTGAAGTTCACTCTCTGTAGAGCTGATCGTTGACTTCTTCAGCCCTGTTCTCGGTCAAGTCTACCAACCTAAAAGGCCCTATAAGTCGCCTATTTGCTGTATGGACTCTAGTAGACCTCTTGCGAAAGTGGTGGTCTAAACTGGCAGCGTGGAGCGAGACCGTCTGACACGCACGCTGAAGATGAATCGCAAGCAGTTTCGTCGACGCACCGGGGTTTACCCGGAAACCTTTGCCGAGATGGAAACGGTGCTTGCACAACGGGAAGAACGGAAAAAGAAATCTGGCCGCCCAGCCGCGCTCAGCGTGGCTGAACAACTCCTGATGACGCTGGAATTCTGGCGTGAGTACCGTACCTTCGCACACCTGGGTGACGACTGGGGCGTGCATGAAACCACCGTGCACCGCACGGTGGAACGCGTGGAAGCGGCCTTGATTGGCAGTGCGCGGTTCCAGATGCCCAGAAAACGCGTATTTCAGGAAGCGCAGCTCGTCTACAGCATCGTCGCCGTCGATGCTTCTGAAGTGCCGTGTGAACGGCCCAAAAAAAACAGCGCCGCTGGTACAGCGGCAAGAAAAAACGCCATACCCTGAAATTTCAGCTGCTGATCTGCACCGTGACTCAGCGCATTCTGGGCACCGCCACGAGCGCGGGGGCCGTTCATGACCTGAAACTGTTCCGTCAGTCGGGCGTGCGACTGCCCAACGATACCGCCCTGATCGGGGATGCCGGGTACCAGGGACTCTGGCGGAGCCACGGGCAGGCCATCACCACCCATAAGGCGACGCGTGCGTCGCCCCTATCCGCGGATCAGCGCCAAGAAAACCGCGTGCTCGCCTATACCCGGCAGGGCATTGAGCATGTCATTCGCCGGATGAAAATCTTTCGTGTCCTGAAGGGCATCTATCGCCATCGGCGGCGTCGGTTTGCCCTTCGAGTTCAGCTGATCGCTGCGCTCTGCAACCTGACCCGCGCACGTCCCGCCTGACTTTCGCAAGAGGTCTAGTCAATGCTGAGTCGGCACATCGAGCGGTGGTCGCTAGCGTTTCGTCCGCTGGTAAGGCTCGATTAACTCAACAACACTGAAGAGATTATTTTCAATCATGGATGCTTCAAATTCAACATAAGAATCACCCACACTCGCTCCTACAGCCGCCGACCAAAATTCACTTACCCAAGATTCCTCCACTTCCTCTGATTCACTCTCCAAGATCGCCACCGTGGTTCGTATGGGCATGACATAGTCAGGATTCAAAGTTGGAATGGGAATTCGAATCCGAAAACTCTCGCTATCTGTCGCTACGTAGTTGCCCACCGCCTCAACTCTATAGATAGGCGTGACTAGGTTGTTGTAGCGGTCAGGCAGAGGAACGTCCAACGTTTGAGGATCGATCCTGCTGATCTTAAGTTCTGCGGACTGTTGGTCTGCTGTTTCCCATTGTTCAGGGGAAACAACCTGCACACCGTCTATCCCGGTGATCGTCATTCCAGGTTTGATCGTGTACGTCGCGGTGACAGGCGTCTTATTGATGCTGGCCACGGGTTTTCCCTGCTGTGTCTGGGTGAACTCGCCTCCTGTCATGATGCCGGCGATCTCCGTGTCCTGCGGTTGTGGCACCGCGACAGCCGATGATCTAACTCCAGTTTGGCCTTCGTTGGACGAGAACCCGAAGATAAGCGCGAACAGAAATGGCGCCATCAGCGTCCATACCTCAGGTCTCAACATAGGGCACTCTACCGTCAGACACGTATGCAAGTGGTGGCCCAGGCTCATGGGAGGTCAGACCCTATCCAAAGCCTATTAGCAACGTTGGAGGGATTAGTCAACCCCTATTCGCGGTGAGTCCATCAAACGCTGAGCGGGAGAGATGCTGTACTGCTTGACCCTTCAGGCAACTTCGCCTCTCTTCCCCTACCGGATCCTGTACGTTGAAGCCCCCGAAAGCGGTCGCCACAAGATGCGCCATCTGCTGAAAGGGTCTGGGGAGCCGCTTTGTCTACTTACTCTGCTCAACTGCCGCCTGAGTCCAACTTCACTGACCTGCATGCCCTTGAGCCGCTCCTGGCCCAGCTGGGAGCCTTGGCCGAACGTTACACGCCCGACGACCCCAACACCGCCCTGCTCAAGTTGAGGCAGTACGGCGAACTGGTCTCGCGGGTGGTGGCGGCCCGCTCCGGGCAGCTCCTTACCGAAGACGAAACCCAGCAAGCCCGCTTGTCACGGCTGCGGCGCGAAGGCATCTTGCCGCAGGAAGTCTGGCAACTGCTGACCGAACTGCGGCGCAGCGGCAACGAGGCCAACCATGAATTCACGGGTGAGCGCGAACAGGCCGCCAACCTGCTGAAGTTTGCCTGGATTGTCGGCGTGTGGTTGCTGCGAACCTTTCAGGATGCGGAATACGTGCGGCACGAGTTTGTGGAGCCGCAACGGAAAGATGAGGCGGGCGAATTGCGGGCGCTCCTAGCAGAAGCAGAACAGGCCCGCGAAGCTGCTGAACGCCGTCTCGCCGAACAGCAGGCACAGGCTCCCCGTGACGCTGCCCCGATTGTGGCTGCCGCAAGCCGAGCCGCCAAACACCTTGATTTAGACGAAGCCCAGACCCGGCAACTGATTGACGCGCAACTGCGGGCTGCTGGGTGGGACGTTGATACAGTTCATTTCCGTTACTCGAAAGGCACGCGCCCGACCAAGGGCCGGAACATCGCTATTGCCGAGTGGCCTTCCAGCAGTGGCCCTGCTGACTACGCCCTCTTTGTGGGGCTGACCCCCGTGGGTGTCGTAGAAGCCAAGCGGATCAAGAAGGCCGTCATGGGCAGTCTGGAGCAGGCGGCCCGCTACAGTCGGGGCTTCAGCTTGGACTTGGCAGGCCTGACCCTGCCGCATGGCCCGTGGGGAATGGGAGACAGCGCCTACCGGGTGCCGTTCTTATACGCCACCAATGGGCGGCCCTATCTCGCACAGCTCAAAACCGAGAGCGGCATTTGGTTCCGGGATGCGCGGCGGGCGGTGAATCCCAGCCATCCTCTCCCCGCGTGGCACCGCCCCCAGGACTTGCTGGCGATGCTCGAGCAAGACACCGCTGCTGCCGATGAACGTCTCAAAACCGAGCCGCTGGAATATGAGGTGGGCTTGCGTCCCTACCAGAAAGAGGCGATCAAGGCAGTGGAAGGAGCCATTGGCGAGGGGCGGCGTGAATTGCTTCTAGCGATGGCGACAGGGACGGGCAAAACCAAAACGGCCGTGGCGCTGATCTACCGCCTGCTCAAAGCGGGCCGCTTCCGGCGAGTCTTGTTTCTGGTTGACCGGGAGACGCTGGGCAAGCAGGCCGGAGACGATTTCAAGATCACGCGGCTGGAAGGCACTCGCACCTTTGCCGATACCTTTAACCTGACTGCCATTGACGACGGCCCGGCAGATGAAACCACCCATGTCCATGTCACCACCGTGCAGGGCATGGTGCGACGCGTGCTGGGCGGTGCGGGCGACGGCCCGCCTGTCGGTCAATACGACCTGATCGTGGTGGACGAGGCGCACCGGGGCTACACGCTGGACAAAGAACTCAGCGACGTGGAATTGGGCTGGCGCAACGAAGCGGATTACGTCTCCAAATATCGGCAGGTGCTGGAGCATTTTGACGCCGTAAAAGTGGCGCTGACCGCTACTCCTGCGCTGCACACCACCCAGATTTTCGGCACACCCATCTACGCCTACACCTACCGGGATGCGGTGCTGGACGGCGTACTGATTGACCATGAACCGCCCATCGTGATTCAAACGGAACTGGGGCAAAGCGGCATTCACTGGAAGCAGGGGGAACAGATTCAGACCTACACCCCCGGTGACGACGCGGTGAGCCTCTACCAGGCGCCCGACGACATCGGCCTTGACCTCGATGCCTTCAACCGCCGCGTGATTGCCGAAGGCTTCAACCGGGCCGTCTGTGCGGAGCTGGCCGCGCAACTGAACCCGCACGGCCCTGAAAAAACCCTGATCTTCTGCGCCAATGACCGCCACGCCGACGATGTGGTGCGGCTGCTGAAAGAGGCGTTCCGAGCGGTGTACGGCGAACTGGACGACAGCGCGGTGGTCAAGATCACGGGGGCCAGTGACCGCCCCAACGACCTGATTCGGCACTACCGCAACGAAACCTTGCCCAGCGTGGCCGTGACGGTAGACCTGCTCACCACAGGCATTGACGTGCCCCGCATCAGCAACCTCGTGTTTTTGCGGCGGGTGGGCAGCCGAATCCTGTTTGAGCAGATGTTGGGCCGGGCCACCCGCCGCGCGGACGACATCGGCAAGACCACCTTCCGCATTTATGACGCGGTCAAGGCGTATGAAGCCGCTGCGCCGTTTTCCACCATGCAAGCAGTCGTCCAGCAACCGAAGCGCACCTTTGCGGGACTGGCACAGGACATGCATGCTGCGCCTACCACTGCCGCCCGCGCCCTCCTGCGCGATGAACTGGTCGGCAAGCTTCAGCGCATCAAAACCCGCTTGACTCAGGCGGCCCGTGACACCTTTGAAGGCGAGACGGGGTTCACGCCGGAAGCCTACCTGACCCACCTGCGAACCCTATCGCCTGATGCTTTGCCCGCTTTCGTCGCAGGACACGCCGCCGTGATGGGCGTGCTGGATACAGGCCGTACCGGGAGCGGTCAACCTATCTTCATCAGTGATCATGACGATACGGTGGTGTCAGTGGTGCAGGCTTATCCCGGCGGCGTGCGGGCCGAAGACTACCTAAGCGCTTTTCAGACCTATGTACAACAGCACCGAGATCAGATTCCCGCGCTCCTGACGGTGCTGACTAAGCCCAGTGGACTGACCCGCGACAGCTTGCTAGCGTTGAGACGTCAACTGGACAATGAGGGGTTCAGCGAAGTGGCACTGCAACGCGCTTATGCCAGTGTGCGGCAGGTGGACGCGGCAGCCAGCATCATCGGCTTTATCCGTGCCGCCGCTGAAGGCGAAGCCCCACAACCTTTTGGCGCTCGTGTGGACGCGGCCCTGTCCCGCCTGCTCGGATCGCGCCCGTGGACACCGCCGCAAAAGCAGTGGCTCACCCGCTTGGCCGCACAACTGAAGGCTGATGGCCTGTTAGATTCCGCGCAGCTGGATGATCCCAGTCATCCAGTCAAGCAGCAGATGGGCGGGTTTGAGCGCCTCAGCAAAACAATATTCGGCGGCGAGTTGCCTTTGATCCTGACCCAGTTGCAGGAAGGGGTCTGGGCGCGTCACCTCACATGAACCTGAGGTCGCCGCGCCCTAGATGTAGTGTGTACAGGGTTCCGAAGTCAATTATTGACGGAGTGCTTTTTCTGGGGTCAGCGGGCGCAAGATAGCTGTGCGGCTGGCATTGTCCATCAATACCTCTACCCATCCAATCGTTTCGCTTCGATCCGTTGTTTTGGTTACCACATTCAGCTGCGTAACTGTAACCCGCATTTGTTGGCTGTCGGCGGGAAACTTGATCGTGACGTCCTTGCCCCACTGCAAAGGCTGGCTGGGCAGCGCCACTTCAGCCTGCTCAACTACGTTTTTAATAACGTTGTACTGCACCGAGACGCTGACCTTCCCTCTGGCGTCAAAAATTATCGTTTTTGAACCGGCAAACGGCACAGAAACCTTGACGCATTGCCCGCTGTTTTTAACATTCCCACTGAGCGTGAACTGAGTATCAGTGCGACTGGTTAGGCCTGTGTAGGTCGAGCTTTGCCGTACATCCGGCGTCACTTGTGGTGCTGACTCTGGATCAAGCTGCCAGCCATTAGGAACCACAAACAGAAAATCTGTTCGGCGTTCGCCTGCACAATGTGAATTCTCATCTGATCGAGAGTCACTGAGCGTTTGCCTCTCGACACGGGTTTTAGGAACGACCATCACAGCTTCCACTGTTCCCAAAGCCGCCGGCAGGACGGTAATATTGGTAATGTAATTTTGCAGTTTTGGTGGAGACTTGAAAAAAAACCCTTGGACTTTGTCCCAAAGCGTTTTGGTGCGAAAAAAAGAGACTTCGCCTGCCAAGACAGTTGGTTGCGCTACCTTGCCTTGAAGAGGGCAATCAAAAGTAACTTCGTTATTCGTAACCACTTTGGGCCGACACTCTTGATCCGCGAGAGTCATGAATGGCGTTGATAACCCAATATTGACCCCTTTGAATGTCAAATCAAACGATTCTGTTCCTTCTCCTGTGCGGGCAACGAACGCCGGAGTCGTTTCTTGAAGCAGAGGGATTTGCTTGCCACCTGGCAGCAGAGTGACAATATTGCTGGCATTCCTGACCAGTGTATTGAGTTGTGTAACGGTATTGCTTGTCCACGCTTGACCCGTTTTCATCAGACTATAAGCGTCGGCGAAGAGATTGCGCTCCGCCAGTGTCAGATCTCGCACCAATTTGCCTTGGCGGGCGTCAGCGACGAGATCAAGTTGGTTGATCAAGGCAGTTGCTGCGCCTTGACCGAAAATAATAGTGCCGTTGAGACGAGCAGCTCCGGTATTGATGGTGGACTCAAACCCCTCCCTGATCTGCTCGACAGCGTCACTTACCGGACTCGCACCGAGCGCCGCTGGGATCATTTGGGCTTGGGCTGAGTTGGTGACCAGAACCAGAGTCAACATTGCCAATGTGCTGAAAAGCTTCATAGTTCCCTCCTAGAACAAGTGTGTCGTCCTGTCCTGATGCCACTCTAGGAACGGGCAGTGACCGTACCGTGACCGCTCCACCTCCGCAGGTTGCTCTCGTCAATGACGCGCGCTGTGGACAGCCTGAATGATCCCCTCAAGCAGCAGATGGGCGGCTTTGAGCGCCTGAGCAAGACTGTGTTTAGCGGTGAGCTGCCCTTGATCCTGACCCAATTGCAGGAAGGGGTCTGGGTGCGGGCGTAAGGCTGGGCAAATCTGCACGGCACGAGGTCAGGGATTGCATAGCATCAGGCCATGACTCTAAACGCCTGTGCAATGACGCTGCTGCTGGCAGGTGCCGGCCTCGCCTCCGGCCAATCCCGCGTGCTGTTCGACAATCGCCTGCCTGCGCCTGAGCCTCGTATCACCGAATCCGAGCGGGGGCGTATTGAGTATTTGGCCGAGCAAGCGGCGCAGCTGGGTTCGTGGGACGAAGAAGATTTTCGGCCTTCGGAGTATTGCGACGGCAAGGATTTTGCCATCAATGGAGTCGCGCCCGGTGCCTTTACCGCTAAGGGCGTGCAGCAGACCGCCTACCTCTACACCTACTGCTATTTCCGTCCGGGCTGGAAGCAAGGTCTGGTGATTCTGCAAAAAAATGAAATAGTCGCCCACTACGTGTTCACGGCCCTTTCGCACAACCTTTACGCAGTAAAGGACATTAACCAAAATGGGTTTACCGAACTGGCCTTTGAGGGCGGCTTCACTGGGCAGGGATACACCTCAGGCTACGTGGAGGTCGCTGAGTTGAAACCTCAGCGCCGCTATATGGCTACGTTCAACTACAACACAAAACAGCAAGTTTATGAGGACAATTGCGGGGCTGTGGAATCGGGCGGAACGTGGCAAAGTCTGGTCATTCGCGTGACGCCCGCTCCGACGCCCAAGTACACGGCACAGACCATCAGTGGCAGCTGTGAACAGCAGCGTGTAGCAACCAAAGTCGGCAGCATTCGGCCCATCACTGTGAAGGCTGCGCCGACGGGTTGGACACCCGCGCCGCTGAAGTAATGGCCCGCCGCGCTGGATTTGAGGCACAATCAGCTCTATCCATGACCCGCACCCACGATATTGTCCAGAAGCTCTGGAACCTGTGCAACGACCTGCGTGACGACGGCGTGACCTACCACCAGTACGTTACCGAACTCACGTATCTGCTGTTCTTGAAGATGGCCAAGGAAACCGGGCAGGAACACCAATTGCCCGAAGGCCGCCGCTGGCAAGACCTGAAGGCCAAGAGTGCCCCCGAACGCCTCGACCATTACCGTCAGACGCTACTGGATTTGGGCAAGCACTCGGCCCCACTGGTGCGGATGATCTACACCGACGCCAGCTCCTTTATTCGCAAGCCTGCCACGCTGTCCAAGTTGGTGACCGACATCGACTCACTGGACTGGTACAGCGCCAAAGAAGAGGGTTTGGGCGACCTGTACGAAGGGCTGCTTGCCAAAAACGCAGGTGAGAAAAAGAGCGGCGCGGGCCAGTACTTCACGCCCCGGCCCCTGATCGATGCCATCGTGGCCGTGATGCAGCCCACCAGCGAAGACACCATCCAAGACCCGGCAGCGGGCACGGGCGGCTTCCTGATCGCCGCGCACCATTACATCACCGAGCATGAGGACGTGTACGGCTGGCCCGAAGTCAAGCAGCGCCAGTTCTTTGAAAATGCCTTTCACGGCATGGAACTGGTGCCCGACACGCACCGCCTCGCGCTGATGAACCTGATGCTGCATGGGCTGGCCAACGACCCCGAACGCAGCGGCATTCGGCTGGGGGACGCCCTGAGCGACGACCACAAGAAGATGGGCAAAGCCAGCCTGATCCTCAGCAACCCGCCCTTCGGCACCAAGAAAGGCGGCGGCACGCCCATCCGTAACGACCTGACCTTTCAGACCAGCAACAAGCAGTTTGCCTTCTTGCAACACATCTACCGCGCCCTGAAAACGCATGGCCGCGCCGCCGTGATCTTGCCCGACAACGTGCTGTTCGAGAGCGGCATCGGCAAACAGATTCGCGCCGACCTGATGGACAAGTGCAACCTGCATACCATCCTGCGCCTGCCCACTGGGATTTTTTACGCGCAGGGCGTGAAAACCAACGTGCTGTTTTTGACGAAAGGGCAAACCGAAAAGGGCAGCACCAAAGAGGTCTGGGTGTACGACATGCGGGCCAACATGCCCCAGTTCGGCAAGCGCACGCCGTTCACCCGCGATTACTTTGCCGACTTCGAGGCCGCGTTCGGCACTGATCCCTACGGTGGCCCGGATGCCCTCGCCGCACGTGTGGATACGGACGAGGGTGGCCGCTTTCGCAAGTACACCCGCCAGCAGATTACGGAGCGCGGTGACAGCCTCGATATCTCGTGGCTGAAGGACGACAGCGCCGAGCAGGGCGACTTGCCCGAACCCGCGCAACTGGCTGAAGAAGCCCTAACCGAGCTGGCGGGCGCGATGGAAGAACTGCGGGCCATCTTGCTGGAACTGGGCGAAGATCCCACTGTGCTGGAAGAAGCCGGGGTGCTGAGTTGAGCGCCGCACTTCTCTCGACACTGATGAGAGGTTTACCGCTGGCAGAGTTGGCCAGCAATGGCAGCGTGGACGTGCCCTGTTTGGGCCGCCGCCTGAGCCTCAATGACATCTCCGCCGATGTGCCCGTGTGAGTGAACTGACCTCAGCAAAGGAAGGCCTTGACCGTGACGATTGAACTGCAGATGGAACTGGATTTGGATATTGAGACTGTGCATGGGGAAGGCTTGCCGGAAGGGTGGGCGAAGACGACATTAGGTGAGGTCTGCTTTCGATTGGTTGACGGCTCGCACAATCCGCCCAAAGGTCAGTCAGAGGGTTTGCCCATGTTGAGTGCCCGTAACATTCAGAACAGCCGAATCAATTTCGAGGAATACAGATTAATTTCAGAGAAGGACTTTGAGCTAGAGAACCGAAGAACCAATATCAATATCGGAGATGTCCTGCTCACCATCGTCGGCGCAATCGGGCGTACCGCTGTTGTTCCAGAGGGCTTAGGGCGTTTCACGCTACAACGAAGCGTCGCAGTACTTAAGCCGCAGAATGTGGTGGCTAAGTATCTTGCTTACGTTCTTGACTCCCCCATCACGCAAACATTTTTTGAGGCTAATGCCAGGGGTACAGCACAGAAGGGCATCTACTTAAAAGCGTTGGCAGAAACCCCTTTCCCCCTTCCCCCTCTCCCCGAACAACTCCGAATTGCGGACAAGCTCGAGACCCTGCTCTCTCGCGTAGACGCAGGCCGGGAGCGGCTGGAGCGGGTGCCGAGGCTGATCAAGCGGTTCAGGCAAGCGGTGCTGAGTGCGGCAGTCAGTGGGGAGTTGACGAGGGAGTGGCGAGGGGGTGGGGATGCGGAGTGGGAAGAGACATCAGCCCAACAAGCGTTTTCCTCTGTACGTGATGGTACCCATGACACGCCGAAGTACGTCGAATTAGGCATACCTTTAATTACATCAAAAAATATTCGTAGTTGGGGATTAGATTTTGGTGACGTGAAGTACATATCTGAAAACGATCACTTGGAAATTTCAAAACGTTCAGCAGCTGATAAGGAAGACATACTAATTTCTATGATTGGGACGATAGGAAACGTATGCATTATAGATACGGATAATGTATTTAGCATAAAGAATGTTGGACTTTTCAAAAAAGGAATTCACAACTCTCGTTATTTAGAGATATACCTGAAGTCGCCTCAGTATCAAAATTTTCTCATAGCTGAGGCACGGGGGGGAACCCAAAAGTTTGTTTCTTTAGGGGTTCTTAGAAGTTCTCCAATTCTCCTTCCCCCCCTCCCCGAACAGCTCGAAATCGTCCGCCGCGTGGAATCGCTCTTTGCCTTCGCAGACCGCTTAGAGGCCCGTTACGCTTCGGCGCTTTCTTCCTTCAACCGCCTGACTCCTGCGCTGCTGGCCAAAGCGTTTCGGGGCGAACTGGTGGCTCAAGACCCCAACGATGAACCCGCGTTGGTACTGCTGGAACGCATCCGGGCACAGCGGGCGGCGACCACCCCCAAGGGCAAAAGCAAAACGCCTGCCAAAGCCAAAGTCGCGGCGGGTGGGGGCGAGTTAGGCGCGGAAGGCAAACGGCGTGGACGGCCACCCGGAGCGCAGGCAACGGCAGCACCCACCCCAACAGCGGCCAGCTACGATGAAGCGGTGCGGAAGCTGCAAGAACTGGGGCAAGCGCGGGCGGAGGGCACGCGGCAAGTCAGCTTGTTTGAAGACTAGGGAGGAACAATGAACGCACGCGAACTGCAAATGATCGTGGCCCGGCTGCCTGCCCCTCAACCCATCACCGACGCTTTTGAAGGCCGGGGCGAGGGCATTCATTTAAAGGGAAGCGGCGTGTATTCGTCGCAAAAAAGGCACCTGATAGGTTGGCTGGGAGAGTACGGCGGGGAAGGCGCATACAACCGCAAAAATCCCGGTAAGGATGCCCGGCATTTCTACACCCGTTTTCAGTGTGCGCCGGGCCTGCTCTGGTTGGCCGAAGCGTTGGGCGAAGACCCGGAAACGCTGGAACGGGGTGTCGAGGCCATTCGTGGTGCAGGCAAGAAGGATGCGGCCCAGTGTGGAGCCTTCCGCGCCGTCGTGCCGTGGGAACGCATCGCCGCGCTCATTGCCGCTAAAGCCAACCCAGAGGGAGCGTAGGGACGGGAACCAGAGCCGGTACAGTGGCCCATGACCCGTCCTGATCCTGTAGCCCTGCAAGGCAGCCTGCGGGCCTTCATCGCAGAGCACGACATCAAGCCTGATCCCCAGTTTTTTCATTGGCACAGTGGCGTATATGCGGTGCTGGATTGTGTCTTCAGCTCGCAGGCTGTCTACGAAACCACCGTGTTGCCCGCACTAAAACGCTTTGCCGTGAACAGTGGGCTAGAGGATCAACCGGGCCTGACCTTCACCGCGTTTGTGCAGGATGTAGACCGCTTCCCAGAGCCGCACCGCTTTGCAACATATGCCCGCGACGTGATGGGCAACAGCCAGCAACTTTCGGGCCAGACCAAAGTGCAGGTGGCCTACAACGTCTGCCAACGCTTCATCTCTCGCGGCTACAACACCAAAGCGGCGTTGCTGGCCGCCTTACCGCAGGGGAAGCCCGCAGACCCAGCGACAGAGACTCCGGCCACTCACAGCGCACTCGAAGAAATGGTGCTAGGCGAAATGATCAAGGATAGGTCACACAAAATCCGGGGGATGGGTGCGGCGTTGGGGCCGTACCTGCTGATGTCGCTAGGTGTAGAAGACTACGTGAAGCCCGATACGCTGCTGCTGCGCCTGCTGGGACGTGTCGGAGGCTGGCAACCCCGTGCAGGCCATCCCGGTGACCTCGCCCTGATCCAAGACACCGTGACCCATGTGGCAAAAGAGATGCAGACCAGCCCAGCGCGGCTGGACAACGCCTTGTGGCGCTACGAAAGCACGCTGCTGAGAGGGAAGGCAGGTAGGTAGCATGATGTAGTTCAGCTGTCCTAGAGAGGCCACAAATGCCAGCTCTAGAAGGTATAGGGCGAATTTTCTTCAAGCCGATCAGGTTCAGAATCTTCGCTGATAGAGAGCATGAAGAGCACTGTTCTGGCCTGTGCTTGTGATCATCCAAATAGCGCCTGCCGTCGGCGCTCAGCGCCATAGCCCTTCCTGAGACCTTCCCTGGTTGGCACGCGGCTCTGCAAGACGGCTCTCGGATGATCCGAACTGAATTACACCCGGCACAAAAATCCCCCCAAGACTGGGGGGCGTGCTCCGCTTCGGCTCACAGGGCGCTCGGCTCCTGCCTAGGCGTGCTGAAAGTGTGACAGGCGAACGCCGAGAGGATCAAGTCAGGGACGGGAAGTGACGTTCAACGTGAGGAGATGCCGGAGGGGCAGAGAAGCGTTCCCCCTAACGATTCCACTCAGCTTCCAGTGCCCCGCAGACGAGTGACAGGCAACGTCGTCGGACGCCGAGCATGCACTGCCCAGCCCGCAAAGACCAGCTGTTCTTCCTCATTGCCCAGCGTTAGCAGAAACGTCTCGTCATCCAGCACCACCGCGCTCTGGGCCTGATGCAGCCAGTCCAAATGCTCCTCATAGGTGCCCACCGCGTTGTTCGCCGCGATCAGCCAGTGGCCGATCCAATCGATCTCGCTTTGCCCTTCGGTCAGGGCGTCGCTCCACCCCAGCACATACCCAGCATCCAGCGCAAACAGTTCGGACGAGCCTTCCGGGATCAGGCCCGGCGGTACGCCCCGGCCCGCGGCGGTGATCACCCGGATGCCGTTCTGACGGCGACCAAACAGCGGCCCACTGCGGATCGCCCCCGGCGAATAGAAGTAGGCCAGCAGTTGGCGCTGGACTTCAGGCGTGAGATGCAGCGCCGAGGGAAGCTGTGCCTGGGCATCGGTGCGGGGATGGTAGTTGGTCAGACCCAAAAAACGCTGGCGAGCACGGGACACAGGCGCGCCGGAGAAGGCTTGGGAAGAGGCCATCAGGTGTGCCTAGGGAACGAACAGGGACTCACCGGCGGGGGGCAGAACTGGGGAATGCTATCGTTCATACGCTTCCTCACTGAAGTTGGGAAGTCAGAGGCGCGGCGATTCTTGACGGGAGAGCCGCGCCTGCTGCTGCCCAAAAGTTAGCAGGATCTCTCCATAGCATGCAAGCAGAATCTGTCTATGGTCAGCATGTGGTAACTTGAGACCATGACCGACGAGGTGAGGGCAGCCGTAAATGCCTACCTTCAGGAGCGCGGCATGAGCCGGGCGGATTTGGCACGGGCAGTAGAGCGCACGCCGCAGGAGATTACGCGGGCCCTAAACGGCGGCAAGAACGGCGGCTCGGTGTCGCCCCTGTGGATCGCCATTTTTCAGGCCCTTCAGCTCGAATTGACCGTTCAGGAACAGCAGGATTCAGACCACACCCCCTAACGCTGCGGCGACTTAGGGAGTGCGAGCGGGCCTTCCAGCACAGCATCAGACGACAACGGTGGTGTAATGATGAGGAGGGGGAGCGGCTTATGCCTGCACATGCAGTTCCATCTCGGCTTAAACTGACCCTATGTACGAGTCGGTCAAGCGCAAGGAGGCAACGTCGCCAGCAGTCTTGCCTCAGTGGTCTGTCCCGGCTCTGGTTGAGTCGCTGCCGAAGCCCACGGAGATCGTTCAGCGGGCGTTGACGGCCCATACCTTCCGGCCGATGACCGCTCAACGCCGTGCAGCACAGCCGGTCTTCCAAGCCAGCCAGTCCGAACAGGCTGAAGTGCAGCGACTCGCCACGGAGCAGCGCGCGATCCAGCGGCAGTTGGACACCCTGCCTCCCCTGCCCATCGGGGCCTTGTCTGCCGCCTTGCAACGCCAGCAGACTCCTGCCTCTCCGCCCTTGAAACCACAATCGCCTGCCGAGTGGGTGACCGTGATGCGTTTCCAAGCCGAGCAAGCCGAAGGCCGCTTGATGGACGTCCATCAAGCGGGGCAGTTTACGGCCCTGCAACGGCAGGTGGCGCAGGTCTTGCAGCAGGGCTACCGTCAAGACCGTCAGCCTCCAGCGGTGCGCCAAGCCCACTACGCTGAGCATTTAGTAGCGTTGCAACGTCATCCTGCCAGTGGACAGGTGGCCCGTGCAGTCATGGCGTTGATTCCTGCAGGCGAACGGCCTGCTCTGCAACGAGCAGTGGATGAAGCTCTGCAACGTCAAGCTCTCCAAGACGCTCAGGATCAGGCGGCCCTGACTCAGCAGACCCTACAGCGGAAGAAAACAGAACTGGAAGCCGAAGGCCTCCAACCCGTTCTGCAACGGATTCAAGCCCGACGTGGAGCCGGAAACCCATTGCCTGCTGCGATTCAGCGTCACCTCGAACAGGGGCTGAACCATGATCTTTCGCGCGTCCGCATCCATGACGATGCCGAAGCGGACAAACTCACAAAGAAAGTCAACGCCTTAGCCTTCACCACCGGCACAGATATCTATTTTCGCAGCGGCCACTTCAATCCCAATTCCCAAAGTGGCCTGGAACTTCTAGGACATGAAGTTACCCACACAGTGCAGCAGAGCAAGGGCAACGTCGGAGCAGGTGTTGATCCTGACGCAGGCTTGGAAAGCGAAGCCCGGCAGATGGGGCAGAAATTGGCCACCCTCCCCGTAAAACAGGCCCCCAATCCCCATGCGCCGGGGGTCTACACCCACTCAGCGGCTTTGAAGCGCGTGCAAACAGGAGCCGCGCACGCCCTCTCGCTCAAACCCTTGACCGATCTCCAGCCTACGTCCCTTCAGCGTCTGGGCAATCCCCTGACCTGGGTGGCTGATCAAGCCAAATCAGGCTTAGCCTCCGCCCTCACCAGGATTCCCGGCTATCGGGAACTGACGATGGCTTTCGGCAGGGATCTGGTCACCGGCAAAACGATGGCGGCCAATCCCAACGCCATTCTGGATGCCTTAGCAGGCTGGGTACCAGGGCCACTCAAAGACGTCCTCAAAGCCCTGAAGGAAACCGGGGCCATTCCCAAAGCGTGGGCTTGGTTCAAAGCGGAGCTCGGCAAACTCGACTTGGGTGGCGCACTGGGTGAAGTCGGCAAGGCCATGGGCAAAGCGGATCTGGGAGCCGCCAAGAGCGCCATCACCCGCCGGATCAGTGGCCTCAAAGCCCTGATCGTCGGCAGTGCTCATAAAATTGCCGAGATCGGCTTGACCGCTCTGACGGCAGGCTTAGGCCCAGTGGGGCAACAGGTCATTGCCAAGTTGCGAAGCAGCGGTGGTCTCATCCTGCAAGTCCTGAAGAATCCAGCCAAGTTTGCCAGTCATTTGCTCGGCGCTCTGAAAGGAGGCTTCAGCCGCTTTGCCCAGAATGCCCCCAAACACCTGCAGAACGGATTGGGGCAATGGCTCACCGGGGCCAGTGGCATTGCGTTCCCCGCTAAGTTGGATCTGCAAGGCGTATTCCTGACATCACTCAGTGTGATGGGCTTGACCTACCAAGCCATGCGGGGCCGCTTGGTCAAAAGCCTCGGAGCAAACGGCGAAAAACAAGTCCGCCAAGCGGAAGGCACGCTGGACACGCTGAGAACCCTCAAGGGTGGCATGCACAAAGCTTCCGAAATGAAAGCCAATCAGGGGGCTATCAGCAGCGAAGTCACGAGCAATCTGAAAACCGAAGTGACCAAAAGCGTGGTCACGGCGGGCATCACCAAAGTCG
Source organism: Deinococcus puniceus (assembly GCF_001644565.1). Taxonomy (NCBI): domain Bacteria; kingdom Thermotogati; phylum Deinococcota; class Deinococci; order Deinococcales; family Deinococcaceae; genus Deinococcus; species Deinococcus puniceus. Next base: position 339,406 of record NZ_CP011387.1, read on the forward strand.
CCACAATGCTGATCCCCGGCGGCGGCTTCGTGAATGCCCTCATCGGAGCCTTCCGCAGTGTGCAGTTCCTCGTACAACAGGGCCAGCAGATCATGGGTGTGGTGACCAGTGCCATCGCCAGCGTGAGTGCCATCGCCGCAGGAAACATTGGGGCAGCCATTAGCGGGGTGGAAAGCACGTTGGCCCGCAGCATTCCAGTGGCGCTGGGCTTCTTGGGCAAAGTGCTGGGCCTTGGCAACTTGGGGGCCAAGATCAAGGCCGTCATCAACAAAGTGCGGGGCAAGTTGGATGGGGTACTCGATAAAGTGATAGGACGATTGAAAACTGCTGTTGCTCAAGTGACAGGGAAAACTCAGACGGGTACTCCTCCTGCCGATCACACCCGAGATACCCCCGCCAGTCGTGCTGTTAAAGCAAATGTACGCACCTACCTCTCTGGACGATTGCCTCAACAGGGAACAGCCAATGACATCAAGACGGTTCTCAAACAGGCGATGGAGCGGTTTAAGCCCCAAGGCCTCAAATCTCTGCGCACTCAGGCCCTGCGCCGAGGTCGATATCAGATTCAGGCCAGTGCTTCTCCTTACGAAAACGTGGGGCTGACTGATACCAAGATCATGTTTAACGCGGACGATCTAGAACTGATGACCCTTCGGCGTGGGGTGGCCCTGCGGGCGTCTATCAATGGCATCGAAATTCAGACGACCAATACACCCGGCAAAAAGGGTGAGCTGCCCAAACATGCCGAAGAAAACTTTGTTCAGAACGCAGAGCGGGTTCTCAAGCGGTTTAAGGGTCAGACCTCCGACGTCATCGTTCAGTTGTCCAGCAGTCCCTGCGGTGATCCAGGCTGTGACGCTGATCTTCAGAAGAAACTGCACAACTGCGCTTCTACACTTATTGCCTTTGCTGAGAGCAGCAGCATCAGATTGCGTGTTCAAATGCTTGGTCTCTATTCACCGAAGGTCAAAGGCGGCAAAGCTCTCTCCAAGGATGGGATTCGCCGCATGCTGGAACACGGCATCCGCGTTGAAACGTGGTCGCCAGAACAGGCCATTGCTCAATTGGAGGCGGAAATGGGGCCGCTTGACCCAGCGGTTGTTAAGTCGATTCAGTCCAAGCTGCGCAATATTATTAAGGAACTTGAGGCCCTCTCTGGACTCAACCTGAGGTAAACATGGATCAGTCAAGTATGAGTCGAGAACAGCTGGAGCAGCGGGCGAGTGTAGTGGAGCTGCTGGTCGATGCAGGATGGCAGCTCAACAACGTTGAGGCATTTGAACACGACCTCTGGCTCAATGCGGAGGTGACCGGAAGAAAACGCGTTCCAACCTGCATCATGGAACTCAATTACAGTGTTGAAGACGCCTACGTGAGTTTTGCAGCCGCTCAGTTCCACGAGGGGCGCGCCGAATACGTCATTTATGTGGATAGCTTCGAAACAGCTGTGGAGGTGATTCAGACCTTGTTGGTCGCCGCCGATCAGATGACGGTCGCTGGTGCAGCGCAACTCTCCCAACAGCTCGCCGCAGCCTATCCAGGCGAGGTCTTCTTTTTTACAGGGTCGGAGAAGATTGAATTGAACGCAACCAACGCACTTGACGTGTTCCACAAATTTAACAGTGAAGTGGCCTGACCCACAGGGTTACGTGTGGCCAGCAGAAGAACGCCCGTGCGTGAGTTGGCAGAGTGGCGAATAGACAACGGGCGGAGTTATCGCCGGATCAGCACGCGGATTTGATGCTGTTTCAGCGGGAGATGTTGAGCCGTCACTGGCAGCCCACAGGAACATTTACTGCTCTGTTCGAGCAAGGGTGGGCGGTGCCCTACCAGGCAGAGTTCAGTCAGAAGCAGCCTAGATGTTCCGCCCTCGTGCGCTATAGCTGCGGCGGTGAAGGTGAACTGGATCTTTTGAACGTGACGCTCCACAGCCATGAGGACAATCAGATGGTGGCTCTCCCATTTGATCGTTTGCGAGCCGACACCCTCAACACCCTCCTGTATTCCCTAGAACTGTTCCCCGACCAAGGTATCCGGGCCACGCTCGAAACCTTGGCAGGGAGTGGCCTCCCCATCATCGTCAACATCTGTGACAACTACTTCCCCTTAGAAGAAGCCAGCCTGAAGCGGTTGTACCCGTAGGGGCGAGAGTGCAGGATACCGTGGCTGTTGGAAGGCAGAAATGGTTCCATCAGCGGAAGTTGACCAAGCCGCATGGGCAGCATTGACACAGCTGTCAATGAATGTTGTGCCGCCTAGCCTCAACTTGACCCCTCTCAAATCAAGATGAATGTGAGATTGTATTTATGACCCACGACGAGGAAGTACTGGCGTATTTTCACGACCACTTTGGCGACGTCACAGACCCCGTAGCTCCAGAGGCCGGCCAGCTCGACGGGTACCCTGCATTCCTGCAGTTGTTTTGGCAACGGTTCGGCTTTGGTGCGCGGGCCGACGGGTTTGTGTGGCTCCTCGATCCTACAGAACATGCTTGGATTACAACTTTGTTTGACTTAGATCAGCGTTTAATTCCCTTCGCCCGAACCTCGTTCGGTGATCTCCACTTCTTGGATCCTGAAGGTGAGGGCTACAGCTTTTCGCCGTCCTATAAGGAACTTCAGCCGATGGCCGTGTCGTTGCACTCCGCCGTGATGTCGGTGAGCGAGCCGGACTACATCAATGACGATCCGTTCTATGAACGCCACCAAGAGTTGTGGGCCGCGGGTCAGAGAATTGACCGCTCCAGTTGTTTTTGCCTGACGCCTGCTCTGCCTTTTGGCGGAGACGAAGTCACTTCAGAGGTGTACACAGGCGACTTCCAAGCTTATCTGACCCTGCTCAGTCAGGCATAGCACACCCGCTTGAAACAGGGCAGGGACAGCAACAGCACACCAACGGTCTCCTGCTAAGGCAGGCAGGCTTTGATCAATGACTCAAAATATGGATGAGCTTTACCCCAACCGTTCAAAGAGCGTCCCCACCCGTTCTCCGCCCTCATCCTCCAGCAGATCAGGAAAGAGAGTGGGCTGCCCACGTCGCCTCCGCTTTAAACGGGCCTCAAGCGACGAGTGGGCCGCCGCAGAACTTAACACCAGGAGATTCTCCGGCGCGTTGTTGTTCTTGTTGCCGTCCCGGTGATGCACCACTTCGGTGGAAAGTAGGGGCCGCCCTAATAGCCGCGCGGCGATCACTCGGTGACTGCGCTTGCGGCGTCCGGTCACTGGATCTTTACACTTCCGGTAGTGCCGTCCCATCTGCGCTACCGGGTAGAGGGTGCGAATGAAAAAACGTTACCCAGGTGCACGCTTGGGTCAGAGACAGTGAACAAGTGCTGCCGAATGACCGCAGATTCCTTATTCTTCACCCACATACGCTCTCCCATGCTGCCCGCCATCGAGAAGATGCAATTCGTCTCGGCCAGAGCACTGCTCTTTCCAGCCAACCGCATCGTGTTAGGGACAGTGCTGCTGAGAAACAGCAGTCATTGCAAATAAACCAGCACGCCGCATTTCGCCTTTGCAGGACAGCTCAGCCCAATTTCCATAGATGCCCGGAGTGAGTTCGGGCGAGGCGTTACGCGCTTCCTCATCCGGCCCTCTACCGTGCCAGCGTCATAGACAATTCAGGCACGCTGCGCCCCCTGTGGATCCACCAGCCCAGGGGCACGTCAAGTTCACAACACGTCCTCCAGCTCAAACACTGCCTCGTCCTTTTGTTCGTCATAGAGGTGGGTGTAGACCTGCAGCGTAAAGCCCACGTCGGCATGGCCGAGGCGCTCACTGACGGTCTTCGGCGGAACGCCGCGCAGGATCATCAAAGAGGCCGCCGTATGGCGCAGGTCATGCAGCCGGATGGTGGGCACTTCGGCTTGCGTGATCAGGGTACGGAAATCACGGTACAGATTGCGTGGATCAATATATGTGCCCGCCTCGCTGGCAAATACCGCGCCTTGGGGTTTCCAGTTCAAACCGGAGTGAGCAGCTTCCGCACGCTGATGATTTTGGTGTTCACGCAGCCGCTCCACGGTGCCCGGCGACAGCCGGATGGTGCGGCGCGATTTTTTGGTTTTGGGGGTGCTCAGTTCGGTCATCACCCGGCTGACCGTGGGTTTGCCCCGGTAGATGCGGCCCTCGGACTCGCGCCGCACCTCAATCAGGCTGTGACGCACCGTAATGCGGCTGGCCTCCCAGTCGATGTCGGCCCACTGGAGGCCCAGCAGTTCACCGCGCCGCATTCCCGTGGTCAGGGCCAGGTGGAACAGCGCCCCAAGACGGTGCGGGTTGGCCACTGTCATAAACTGCCTGGCCTGTACCGGCGTCCACACCCGCATCTCCTGCTCCTCTCTTTTGGGCGCGCGCACCGCTTCGGCCACACTGCGGGGTATCAGCTGCAATTCCACGGCGCTGCGGAGCGCCATTTTCAGCACCCGCAGGGTGTAGCGCAATCCCGCCACCGACTTTTGATCCCGTTTGAGGGCCAACAACAACCCCTGCACGTCGGCGGGTTGCAGACGGTCAAGGCGTTTTTTGCCGAGGTAGGGATTGATCGACAGCCGGGCCGTGTCGCGGTAACTGCGCAGCGTGTTGGGTTTGACCCCCTGCAAGTCCCGCATCTCGGCCCAGCGCATCAGCCAGTCTTGCAGGGTCATGCCTTCCGAAGGAGTGACTAAACCAGTGCTGACTTGGGCTTCCAGCGCCTGTTTTTTCTGTAACACTTCTTGCCGGGTTTTGCCGCTGACCCACCGGCGATCCAGAGCGCCACTGGGCTTGACACCCACGGTGACGGCCCCTTTCCAACCTTTGGACGGCTGGCCTTTCTTGCGCATGCTGATCGTCCCTTCGCCGCGTCCACGTCTGGTCATTCTGGTCTCCTGGGTTGGAAAGTGCAGCGGGCTGTCAGTGATGTGTCCTTCCGTGAGAACACGCGCCAGCCCAGTTCTAAGCGTTGGAAAGGTCAGCCGTTGGGTCTGGACTCAGCCCGCACAGCTTGCTCGAAGTACTCCAGGATCCGCTGCACTTTCTCCATCAGTTCTTGATGGGTGGTCTGAAGTTCATCCAAGCGCTGGAGCAGCTGTTTGGTGGACTCCGGCGGCACGGGATCCGCGTAGGTTCCGATTACCATCTGCACCGCTGTCCGAAATGACCGGGCCTGCCCGCCGTCGAGCAATTCGTGCGCTTGCCGAAGCTGCGCGACAGACAGTGCACTCAGGTGGCGCTCTTTCCGTCGGCCCGTTTCCAGAAAGTACGTGCCAATTCGCTTGGACATCACACTGGGATCAATCTCGACTTCCAGAGCCAACTCAGAGGCAAGCATGTCAACAGATTAAAGACATTGATAATTACTATGGTGTAAAGCCAATGATATTTCATCCGTTTTCACACGTGTTCATTCGTTTGGCTATCTTCTTCCCACTCAACAAAACCCTAAACAAAAGATATCTTCACAGCGACACACCCCCGCTTGCCTTTATCGTGCCCAAATGCATCAAACAGACTTTTGCAGCAAATCGGCTTCTCGGCCTGTGGACGGCGGCCCATGACTGCCGGGCATTGGGCCGCGCGGCGGGCACAACTGCGGGCAGCCTTGGCCATAGACGGGGTGTTGACGACCGCGCAACTCACCCGCCGGGGCTGGCTGAAAGAAGCCGACGCGCTGGCGTTGCCCCGAGTAACGCGCACCTGCCGGGTCAGGGTCACCGACGCCGAGAGCGGACATGACCTGACCTTCGTGGCGTTGAAGCCGGAGCAGCTGCAACAAGCTCCCAGAGAACTGATGCACCTCGCAGGCTTGGGCGAAGCGCGGGCACGCCTGACCCTGGCCGAGGGGGAGGTCTGGCGGCATCTCACGGCCCGAGGCGCGGGGGGGTTGGGACTGGCGCAGCAGTGGCCGGACGCCGAGATCGTGCAGTCGCTGGACGCCTCCCGCCGGTCGGACTGGGCGGTGGAATTTGATGCGGGTTACTCTCGGCGGCGGATCCGGGAGAAGGTCACGGCGGCGGCGGAAGCCGGCTTCACGCGGCTGTACTGGGCGACCAGTATTCACGCCCGAACGGGGTCGGTGCTGCGGGAGATCAACCTCTTGCAGGCCCAGGGCAAGCTGCCACGGGTGGTGCAGGCCGAGACCCGCTACGTCAACTTCTGGTCGGTGCGCGAGCCGTATGAGGGGCGGCCCCGCTGCCACAAGGCGGTAGGCCTCAGCCAAGTCTTTACGGCAACGGCAACACGATGAGATGGACGAGGGTCACGGGCTCGTCCACCGGGCGCAGGCTCGCGCGCTCGATCAATGCCGTTTCCCGGGCTTCGAGTTGCCGCAAGTAGGCCCGCATGTCACCTTCTTCGGGCACGGCTACGATCAACGGGCTGCGCCACCGAATCCTCTGGTGATCGCGGTGCAGGGCCATAAGTTTGCGCAGCCGCGGCAAGCGAATGCCGCCCCCGCTAATTGTGGCGTACAGCCGGGGATAACCGGGACGCTCGGGAATGTAGCCACCGCTCCGGGGAGACGTATCGATAAAGCGGTGGTACTTCCACTCCAAATAGCGCAGGCGATCGGGTGGCACGCGCATGACCGTAGAGGTGATTTGATCCGTGGTATCCCGTCCCTTGCATGCTGCTGTGCCCACCTTGCCCGCCTTCTTGTAGAGGTGCCGGATAACGCTGTAGTTATCACGCTCCAGCACTGCAATAGCGTCCATCAGGTATGCGCGGTCGGCAGCGGTACCCGGGGCGGCCACGTAAGGGACAGGGAAAGGTGGGGGGGTCTCGGCCAAGCCTGTTCGGCCTAGGGGGCCAAGGGTGAGCACCGCCCCGTAAATGGTCTGCAGTTCCGTGACGTAGCCATCTTCGAGAAGGATTCGCCAATTGGGTTTAGGCCCGTGCCGGGCGATCATGCTGCGGGTGGTCACAGCACCGTTCCGGGCCACGTCGATCAGAACCAGCTTGGCAATGCGGTGCGGATCGCTCATGGCTCTACCGTAAGTGACTTCCCTAGAGATGACAAGCGAAATCAATGGTTCACGCTGGTTCTGGAAAACTGTAATACAGTTCCCTTACAACAGATTTTTGAGTTCGTTTCGTTGCCTGCCCCGGACAGAAGAACAACTGAGCCCCATCCTAGGAGCGAGCCAGTATCATTGCGCCTAGAAATGACTTGCCTGCTGGCCCGGTACTTTGGGTTCGCTCCAGTGAACCTGCGCCCCCTCGTTGAGGAGTCGCTTCAGGGTTTCCCGTTGCTCGGGGAGAGCGCCGGCGCTCTCCCTGTGGTGACGGTGGCCTGCAGGGCGTCTGACCCCTGCTGTCGCAGGCGTTGTCTGCAAGTGCGGAGCGTACTCATCAAGACCCCCAGAAACTCAGCAAACTCCTTGGAACTGTGTTGCTGGGCCTCGACTAGCTGGAGGAACTGCAGTTAACGTTCTTCAAGTTGAGTTCGCGTGAGGTGCGCGGGTCGCCAATGGTCGGTCACCCACAAAGTTTATCGTCCCTTATTGCAGCCGAAATTAATAAGTAAAATTAAGCTAATTCTGTCCCCAATTTGTCAAGCCCTTTTGTACATTTGGGTTATTGAGCGTAAAATCACCTGTGAAATTAATAGTAGAATTAGCTGACTTCACTAAATCAATCTGGACTCTGCCTCGAATATCGCTACTCTTAATTCATTCCATAAAATAAGATCGTAATTCGCCAAGGATCTAAGTGAAGACTTCATCTTCTGATCTATACCACCCGTATCAAATCCGTATGGCGCTAAGTGAGATCTTACTGCAGATGAGATTATATGATAGAACCACTTCCCTTTGAAGCTTATAGGGAAGCTTCCACTATCAAAAATATCTAAGCCTTGCTGTATAAACGAATCGACTTGAGTTTCTGGTATACCTTTTAAATATGCATCTGATACAAGTGAATCCCTATAATTTTTCAGAGCTATTGGATCTGTTTTATCATGGAAAGGTACGTTTATCTTGGAAGGCTTGAAGCCAATATTGCTACCTATTCCCAATACGTCATTCGCATAGCACAAAGCTGCCCAATCTCTCCAAATAGCAGCGACCTCCCGTGAGCCTGAATATTTTATTTTACTTTTGACTGTTAAATGATCCGCGGAGGCCGATGCAGCAATCAACTCGACTATGTTAGTGTTCTCGAATAGAGAACTTTCTATATCGTAATTAGGGGTGTATACAACATGCGGGTTAGAAATTTTCGCAGCTTTAGAATCATCTAAATCTTTATCAAGCATAAAGAGACAACAGTACTTGTCCACAGCAATGCGACCCGAAAGCTCGCCTCGTCTTTGAAGCTCTTTGAAAAGATTAATGATAGCATGCTTTCCAGATGTTCCTTTAGAGAGGCCTATAGAGGATTGATCTACATTTTCTATTCTGATAATCGCAAACTGTACTTGCGCTGAGGTTCTGCCCGCTTGGATGAGTTTACTATAGACATAGGGGTCATTGTCCTTACCTTCAACAATGATCAAAATTCCTGCTCCTTGCATGGTAGCAGTAGCAAGGAATGAAGCCGATGTTCTCATGGGGAAATCTGGATCAGTGTTTGGTTGAGTCATATTTTTATAAAATTTGTATTTTTGTTTGACGAAACAATCTCTGGAGAGTGGGTCGCCATTACAATTTGAGCTTCAGGATTGATTGAGGTCATCGCATCAAGCAGTTTATTTTGCCATGAAACATGCATAGAGAGTTCAGGCTCATCAATAATAACTAAACCATTTCCTGCATTTGCGATGTTTATCAAGATAAACAGGACGTGTTTCTCTCCAGATGAGAGTCTATCTAAATATATTCTCTTGTTGCTCTGACTGTAGAAGTGTATGTTGTTGCGGAAATATCTAACCGATATTTCCTCAGAGAGTAGGTCACTCAAGATATTCTGTAATGCGTTTCTGGGCTGGTTAATATTATCGGAAAATTCTTGCAAACCAGATATTTCGTCCACAATACGTTTAAATCCGGGTTCGTCAGCGTATCTCCTTGAGAATTCTTCATACGAAATTTCGAAATCCCTTAATTTAAACTTTGGCCGATCCGACACAAACCGCATCAGTTGCAGATAACCATGTCGTCTCTGATGTTCACTCATATATGAAGGAGGCCCATCACCCACAATGAGATCGACTATAAAACCCTCTTGCTTCTCTTGAATCTGCGAAAGCAATCTATTATTGTAGATAGTCCATAAGTTTTTAATGTTTTTGCCGAATGTTTCGGATTCGTCTCCGGATATAGTTTTTTCAAACTTATGCAATCTGTCTATTCTCAAATAAGTGACATCAAGTGGAAGACTACTTGAACTTGAGTCGAGATTTTTCCAGATGAACAGGTTTTCATCAACCAAGTCATCATGTTCACCTAAGTAATCGAAATCCATCTCAGGAAACTGACTGTAAAAATCTATATCCTCAGCAGCAGAAGAGTAAATGACCTTTCGTGATATACTCTTTGTTAATTCAGTTCTGTATTCTGGTGCGTCAATCCTTACTCTGCACTCTGAGAACTCTACCTCTTTGATATGCTGTGTGTCATTGCTAAATGAACTTGCAACTAAATCTAGAATAGTCGTCTTCCCCTTACCATTTCTACCATAAATTATATTCGTTCCTGCCTCAAATTTTATCCTTGTTGTTCCGCTCCTGCCAAGGAGATTGCTTATAGTCATATTACGTATTTTAGCCATTTCACTTTTCCCCGAATTCATGTAAAACAATTTGTTTCACAGATCTGTTTGGATGACGAGCTATGCATGCAGACCACTATCGATAATTTATACTTATTGCCTATCATCCTCCTGGAATGATTCCCCCATTAGGGGGGGTGATATCCGGGCTCAAGACTATTTCGAGACATGTGTTTTTTTGTGACGCTTTGCTTGTGATGAACCAACTGTAGTGTATGCCGAATAGTTTCGAGTGCGTTCAACAAATTTGGATATTTCTCCATGCCCGCACGAATTTTGAGGGTGGAATCTGCCAGCCGAAAAATCAAAGTCTTGTCATCCTCCCGTGAAGGAGTTGAAGGCACGCCTCCGGATCGGGTGGCAGCGCGTTCGGTATATCCGGCACCCAAAACAACTTCTTCGCAGCTACCTTTCGTCGTGAATTTCAGCCGAGGTCAATAGTGGTAGTCCGTTGAGTTGTCTTGGGGATCCCAGAAACACGTTGTTTTTCGCGGCGTGGTTTGATCGACCTCAGCGATGGACACGGCCTTTGGCTCGTTCATCAGGCTCAGGCAACGGACTACCAATAGTGGGCGTCCGTTGCCTGTTGAACATAAAACTGCTTGTTCGACAGGCTGAGACAATGTACATTGCCCTCATGTGTCAGAGTTGTCAATTTGTCGTTCCAGACGCAGATTTTTGATCTTTGTGTACGTTGTGTATATCTGAACCAGATTTCTGGTAGAGGCGGTAAGGTACACCTGATGCTGTTCTGGGGAGCGCTTCAACCACATACCCTGCCTCATAGAGTGCTGGGGCCAATCGGCGGAGCAGTTCACCTAGGCCCCGGGCTGACCGAGGCCAATCGCGTGGTGTGTGCCCGTCTGGATAGGCCTGCTCGGTCAATTCAAGCAGCAACGCTTGGACTGGCCCTTTCCACTCTCCTTGGTTCATGAGGTGCATCAGGGCAGCTGCCAGCAGATCGTCCTCCAGCAGCTGATAGGAACTCTTGCTCCGCATGGCGGAGTAGGTGGCTAAAAATGTTCCCGCTGGCCAGGGCAAATTGGGCTCTGCCGCCACCATCAGACGGGCGAAATCCGCCATTCGAGGGGGGTCAGGCAGGCTCACGGTAGGCAGGCGTTGCAGCGCACTGTCCAGCACCGTGCACAGTGCGCCCAGCAATGCAGGCTGAACCTCAGTGAATCGATGCCAGAACTCTGCTTCCGAGCGTCTGGCAGATGGAGCTAGGCCCCCGAGTGTGACCACGAGCGCACGATCCATCAGATCGGCACGTTCTACGAGGTCGGGAATGCCATTGATGATCACGGGGCGAATGGCTTCCAAAACAGACTCGCCCCGGTCGGTGTATAGCTCCCGGGAGGTCATCGTCCCACCCGTTGAAAGCACACACAGGGCGTCGCTCATCCAATGCGGAACAGCGGAAAGGTTTTCATAATCAAGGACATACGCATTGACGGCGGCAACGAATAAATCCTGCGCCGACCGGGGCGCGCTTCGCCGGGTGGCCCGCCCCGGATCCACGAGGCGCTTCAACACGCTCGACACGGTGCTTTTGCCCTGCCCATGTGCCCCCCCAATTGCCAGAACTGGATAGGGGCTCATCCCTGACAACCCTGCCAAAAGCCATCCTATGATGAGGAGAAATCCATCATCGTCGACAGTGAGAAATTGTCTGAGATCTGCGAGACTTCCTCCCCAGGTGGGTACCGGTAACATGCCCATACCTAGTGGACGCACAAAACGCACCGGGCACTCACCTGCAGGCATCAGGCGCGGCCTGCCTGCTCCCAGTTCAACGACTTGCCAGTCAGGCCGTCCGAGATCAAGGTAAGAGCGTCCCAAAAAATGCCGCGCCCGCAGGCCCACTGGATGGATTACCCCGTCCCGGCGGGCAAGCGCACCTAACAAGCCAAGGATTTCATTGCTCCCCTGCGAACTGATTACGCTCTGCTCCGCTTCGTAGGCCAAGAGGCTAACGTATTCCCGAGCGCTCTGGGAAGGCAGCGGGTGGTGTTCTAGACGGCCATCATGGGAAAACGACACGTAGGGTTGCCCATGATCATCGCACCACCACTCGCCACCGTCAGCTTGGATCCGCTCCATTAAGCGCACGGACAGAGGCACATTGCCATGGTGGCTTGCCTTCTCGGTGACTGAAGCATTGAATCCGTCTTCAATCCCACGGCGGAGTGTGTCATCGACTTCGTCAGCGGGCAGCTTGATTTTTAAGGCGGCGCGGCGCAATTCCGGCTCTATGTCTTCCCGTCGGAGATGGCCTGACCGAATCAAGCGCCCGGCCTCAAATGCCACCCGGTTGAGCGTCGTGTTTCGTTGGCCGGGCTCAGCGGCAGCAAGCTGACCCACGAGGTCTTTTGGCGCTACGCGACCCGGTTTGAGCTCCTTGAGTTTCACTGACGGATTTCCGAAAGCGGCAATGATCTGCGACAACTCATACCTGTTGTCGGTTTGTTCGGTCATCTGGCAGAGGAACGGTTCATTCTTCCGGTGCCATGAACCAGGAACCCGCATCGTTCGGTTAAGCCCCTGACAGTCATCTGGGCAACTTCCCACGCGCAGAGCAAGACTTTTCTGCAAGCCATTCCACTGTGCAGATGGCAACACTGGGATCGGTTGGGGAAGGATCCAGTACACGTGGAATTTGCCAGGACTCGTCGCCACGATCAGACTGGGTTCTAGTGGCCAGCTTTCGGGCAGGGGTTGACCATCAAAATCAGCGAAAAAAGCCCGGATATGGGTCACATTCTCGTTTTTTCGTCCTAGACCGTCACCCTGATTGATCATCAGAAAAACGCCCGCACCCTGCTCATTCAGAGCCAGCAAACGGCTGGTGTCATGGTGGATGCCGCTCATCCAACGGCGTTTGGGCACACGACCGTCCTTGGTGTTGCGATCATCGATGGTCTGGAAAGTGTGCGGGCCAGAAAAATAGGCCAGAAACTGCTGCATTTCGGCGGGCAGTTCGCTCATCCAACCACCGTTCGCTTGGGGTTAGAAGGAGAAGCGTCAGGTTGGAAGCGGCCAGCGGTACATGGTACGTTGAAGTCCGTTCGCCATGCGTCGCCCTCTTGCCCAGGGCGACGCATGTTAGTTGAGACCCCGAGTTTCGCCTTTCATCAACAGATCAATGGTGGCCGTAGGGAAGAGCAACTTTCGATTACGGTATTTCACAATTTTTACTTTGCCTGACCGAGCGATGGCGTAGAGTGCGTCGCGCCCAAAACAGACGTGCCCATACTTTTCGCGTTGATAGACGATGGCCTCTGGAACAGTCAGCAGTAGCTTTGTCACGGAACCTCCTGAGCGAGTACGGCTCAAACCGTTTCTCCTCGGACGCCACCGTATCAATTCGCTCTGAGCAGAATCATCCTGAAAAGGGTAACATTTGGGTGACATGACCAAGCCATCAGATTCCTGGGCTGAACTGCGGCTCCTTAGATTCCACTGGTTTCGTCCTGCTGCGCTGCTCGACAACGACCATCCAGATACACGCGCCGTACTTGAGGCTCATGCTCAGGAATTAAGGAGGTACGGAGACTGGCCGTGGCGCAACGAACGTTACATCTGCGCCTCAAGGGCGGGTCAATGGATTGCCACCCGCCCGCTCGATGCCCCTCAGTTGTTTGATGCGTTCGCTCAACCCAATGCGTCGGATGAAACCATCGTGAAGCTGTGCCAGACATACGGAATGCTGACTACCCATGGCCTCAATCCCGTAGTGCGATCTTCCCAGTTTCCAAATCCTTACATCAATGACAAGTACGTCATTGATTCAGCTTCGAGTTGGCGCTTGTCTATGACAACCCTATCCATCGCGGTTAAGCTCCACGAATACGCCAACCATCAGATCACTTCTCTCGAGTTGAAGAATTTTTTGGCGGAGTATGCCGATGGGGCAATCCGCGAATACATCTTCAACACTCTTCAAATCACCGCGCTGAGAGAGTTTAGTATTCAGGAAGCACAAACACTCACCTATCATTTGATTGACCGGGAACATACGATCAACGTTCACATCAAAGCTGAACTCAACGAAGAATCAGGTCAATTGGGGTGGTCGATCGTACCTCAAGACTTAGAGTCTGCTATTTGGACACTCTTTATTCAGTCGGTGACTGGGCAGGGCAAAATTAAACGCTGTGAGCACTGCGCAAAAATTTACACCCATGCGTTGCACAAAGACCGTATGTACTGTAGCGGGGCTTGCAAGCAGCGGGCCAGCCGTGAGCGTCGCCGTCAGCAAGCTTAAACACTGCCACATCAGTGCCACGAATCGGGCCGTCTGGCACCGGAAACTGGCGTTTGAGCTAAGGATAGGCCCGGAAGAAAACGCGTGCACGAGGCTGTTAACGCATCAAGCCGTCTGGGGACGTTTTGGTTCAGGGCAGCTCTTAATCAGCGGGTTGTAGGTTCGATTCCTACACGATCCACCACTAAGCCCCCGTCATAGCGTTGATGGGGGCCTCTTTCTGGTCAGATGAGCCCTAGAGCTTCGTCAGGATGGGCAGAACGCAGCGGTACATACCGCCGAACCTCATCGGGCGTGACACCGCACGCCACTTCTAGGGCCGACACGGTGCGCTCCAGTTCGGCAAACAGGGCTTGTAGACGGGGCCGCCCCGCCGCCCCCGGAGCCTGCTTGTAGGCATCGGCCAGCAGGCGGTAATACTGCAAGGTTCCTTCGCGGCCCTGACTGAAACGGCCAAAATAGGCTTCCCGCGCTTCCGGCGTCGTGCCTTCGGTCAGCACGTCGGTCAGGATGCTGCGGGCGTTGTGTAATTTGTCGGAGGCACTGACCAGCAGCGAACTGGCTCCCTCACGATTCAACTTGCCCAGATAGGTCAGCTTGCGCTTAGGCCAAGGTGCTTTTCCTCCGTCCACCAGCGGCGTTTCTTCAGTGGCTCCGCGCACTAACGCCGCCACTTCGTCACCAAATTTGGCCTGAATTTGGGCTTCCAACTCCCCGCGAACCTGCTCCCGCTCATTCTTATCCGCCGTCAGATTCTCCGGCCCATCTTCCAGCGCGTCGTGTAACAGCGCGGCTATGGCTTCGGCTTCCGTCGCGCCAAATTCCAGCGCCACCGACGCCACACCCAGCAAATGCGACAGGTACGGCGTCTGTGTGCCTTTGCGGTACTGGCCCAGATGCCATTTATGCGCCAGTTGCAGGGCCTCGGTAAAGTTTTCTGTCAGAGGAAAAGTCACGGCTTTACCCTACGCAATCTTGCTGGGGACAGGGTGCAGATTTGCCCCGGCCCGCTATGCTCCCTATACCGATGACCGATTCCCTACCCGGCGCTACCGCAGGCGCACACCGCACCGCCGTTTGGGACGCACTGGAGCGGGCGCGGCTGTGTGGCTATCCGCTGCCGCCGCACGGCCACCATCCCCACTTTACCGGGGCGCGGGAGGCTGCCAAGCACCTGCTGAAGCACCCGGCGGTTGCGCCGCTGCACACGCTGATCGTGGGGCCAGACCGGGTGCTGATGCCGCTGCGAAAGCTGGCGCTTCAATCGGGCCTCACGGTGTACGTGCCGAACCTGAAAAAAGACGGCTGGTACTGGAAACTGACCGATCCAGCAGGTGCGAACCTGTCTAAAATGGCGGCGCACGGCGAGCCGAAACTCAGGCCGGATGGCGCACAGGCGGCGGTGCTGGCGTGTGTGGCCGCAGACCGCAGGGGCGGCAGAGTGGGCAAAGGCTTCGGCTGGGGCGCACGCGGGCTGCATCTGGACTTGCCAGAGTTTACGCTGGCGCACGGGCTGATGCTGCGTGAGCAGTTGCCCTGCCCCGCCGATTCGGGTGTGTCGCTCATCGGTACGCCGGGTGGGGTCATAGAGATTGGCGTTCTAAACAGCGCGTAATCTTCCGCCCTTGGCATTCACCGTCTACACTGACAGGCATGACTTCCAAACCCACTCCTGCCCTTCCCATCGTTCCTGTCGTGGTCACGGTGGCCGCTGTGGGTGTGGCCGCGCTGATTGCCCGCAGCCGCAGCAAAGACGGCGAGGGCGTGGGGCAGCAGGTGAAGGGCTTGGTGGCCGCCCAACTGATAGAACGGCCCGCTCGCAACGCCAGTTATGCCGCGCTGGGGCAAGGGCTGGAGCGCGGCGGCATGATGCTGACTGGACGGGCAAGCCGCGCCGCCGATATGGCAGGCAACCGGGATGTGTTGGCGCACATCATCGGCATAGAACGCTGGGGCCAGAACCGCCTGCGTGTGGCGCTGGGCCAGCGTCCCTACGAGCGCGACGACTACGGCCCCTACCGCCCGCCCAGTGAGGCCAGCCTCAGCGAACTGCAAGACCTGTTGTCTCAGACCCGCGCCCGCAGCGTGGAATTGGCCCGCGAACTCCATGCGGCGGCCCCCGACGACGACCTGAAAATAGAGCACAACGATTTTGGCCCCCTGACGGCCAAAGGTTGGCTGCAATACCTGACCCAGCACGCCGATATAGAAAGCCGAAAACTGAAAGCGGGCCGCGCCAGCTAAGACAGAGCCAAGAGCGAATGCGGGGGGAGAGAGGGGGAGTCAACTCTCTCCCCTCACCCCCCCGACTGGGGGAAAGCTGTAAGACGCCCGCCGCTAGTGTGCAGGGCATGAGTGTGCTGAAGGAACTGCTGGCCGTGATGGTTCGTGAGGGAGCCAGCGATATTCACTTGCGGGCCGGAAGTGCGCCTGCTGGCCGCATCAACGGCGAAATCCGGCGTTTTGGTGAAAGCCGCCTGACGCCCGAACACGTGGAGGGATTCGCCACCGAAATGATGCCGCGTCCCGGCATGTGGGAAGACTTTCAGACCCGCCGCGACGCCGATTTTGCTTACGGTGTGCCCGGCGTGGCCCGCTTCCGCGTCAATGCCTACCACCAGCGCGGCTCGGTGGGCCTGATCATGCGCGTGATCGAGAACAAACCCATTCCCAGCTTTGCCGAATTGGGCCTGCCCGCCGCCACCTTTGAGGGCTTGGCAGGTCACGAGCGCGGCTTGGTGCTGGTCACGGGGCCGACTGGGAGCGGCAAAACCACCACGCTGGCCAGCATCATTGACTACATCAACGCCACCCAGCCCGTGAACATCGTGACGCTGGAAGACCCCATCGAGATCATGCACAGCGATAAATTGGGCCTGATTTCTCAGCGCGAACTGGGCAGCGACACCCTCAGCTTTGCCGCCGGACTGCGGGCCAGCATGCGCCAAGACCCCGACGTGATCCTGATCGGAGAGATGCGAGACAAAGAGACGGTCGAAGCGGCGCTGAGTGCGGCCCAGACCGGGCATTTGGTGTTTTCCACGTTGCACACCCAAGACGCCGTGCGAACCGTGAACCGCATCATCGACTTTTTTGCCCCGCACGAGCGCGAGCAGATCCGGTTGGGTCTGTCGGAGACGATTGTGGGTGTGGTCAGCCAACGTCTGTTGCCCAAGCTGGGCGGCGGACGCGTGCTGGGCATGGAAATCATGCTGGGCACGCCCACCGTGCGCGAGTGCATCAAAGACCCCAACCGCACCGAAGAAATTAAGCAGGCGCTCTTAGAAGGCGGCATGCGCGGAATGCACACCTTCGATCAACATTTGGCCGAACTGGTCTCCAGCGGCCTGATGAGCGAAGAAGACGCCATGCACACGGCGACGAGTCCACACGAGTTGAAATTGCTGCTGATGACGCGTCAGTTCGCTTGATGGAGAGCCGGAGTATCTAAGCTGTTACGCTGCCGCATGACCAGTGACTCAATCTACTCTGCCCTGATTTTGATAGAAGGCCCGATTGAACGCGGGCAGCCACCCCAACAAGAGCAGGATTTCAACAGTTGGGATGAACTGCCAGATGCGGAAAGAACCATTGAAAGAGCTGAAAATATAGACTCAGACGTGGATTAGAGCTAAATCAGCCCTGACAGAATCCTGTATGCTTCTTGCCTGAGCCAGAGCGTATCTGTTGCAGCATCTCGTTTGAGCCAGCCGTATTCAGGGTCAATACTCTCGCTGTGAAGTTCTAGAGCGTAAATGGCATCACTAAGATTGTCGGGCAGAAAAACATAGGGCCGTTCAAACTTAGTCTGGCTCAATTGACAGAGCCGATAAATCAACTCATGAGGGTTGTCACCCGCATCAAGCCGCGCCAACATCCGCCCCACCAACAACTTTGCCGCCTCCTCTGGCCGTCCAGCCCGCGATAGATCACGGAGCGCCTGAGACATATCAGCGTCGCGGGCGCGGGCATACAGGCTGATTTCGGTGAGTTCATTCGGCCACTGCTCAAGCTGCATGATCCAGCCATCGGCCCAAGCGATAATTTCCGGCCATGACGCCAAGCCTACCCAGTGCATCCAGCCCCACGTTAAGGCTTCATCGGCCACCTGCTGATTGACGGCCCTCAAGCCTGCATGCCCCGCCCGCCACCTTGCTTGTTCATCCACGCGGGCGGCTTGGGCGCGAACCGTCCCAAGATGGTTTGCTGATCGTAGGCCAAGTACGCATCGGCCCAAGGGAAAGTCTGATTCAGCACCTTAATGGCCTGTGGGCTGCCCATCGCGTGATCTAACTGATAGACCACGAACTGTTCGGGCGTCTCCAGGCGCAAGTAAGTCGGCATATTGCCCGCGTGTTCGTCCAGTACGCTCTGAAACTCACCCACCGCGTCGGGGCTGGCCGTTTCTAGGTCTATGGTCACGTACATGACTTTGGGCACCTCGCCCAGTTGCTCCACGCTCACCACTTCTTCGGCAATGGCCCGCAGGCCGCCGTCTTCCGACTCCAGTTCCACGATCACCAGCGCGGGCATATCGTTCACCAGTTTGTCCTGAATGCGGTCATAGGCGCGGGAAAAGGCCACCAGTTCGGTCTGCCCGGACTCGTCGGCCAAGATGAAGCGGGCCATCATGCCGCCCGATTTGGTAGGCTTTTTCACCACGCTTTCGATCATGCCTGCCAACACCGCTTTAATGCGCTTGCCGGGGGCCACATTTTGGGTGGTAAACCAAGTATCGAGATCGCTGATGCGGCAACTGGCGGCCTCGCGCAGACCCTCATGCTGCTCCAGCGGGTGGCCGGAAATGTACAGGCCTAACGCTTCTTTCTCGATGGACAGGCGCTGAAGGTCGGTGTATGCGTCTACTCCGGTTCTGAGGGGCCGCTCTTTTTTCACTTCTTCGGTGCCGAACATCATGCTCATACCGCTTTGGGCGCGGGCGTTGATTTCTGCCGTGCCAGCCGCATCTTCCATCGCGTCTTCAAGGCTCTCCATCAGTTGCCGCCGCTCGCCAAACAGGTCGAAGGCCCCCGATTTGATCAGGCTTTCCAGCGCCTTGCGGTTGCAGACCTTGTTGCCGAGGCGTGAGCAGAAATCGGCCAGAGACTTGAACGTTCCGGCCCGCTCGCGCTCCTCCAGAATCCTCAACACCGCCGCTTCGCCTAGGCCCTTGATGGCGTACATGCCGAAGTAAATTTCCTCGCCCGCCACCGCAAAATCGGCGTTAGACCTATTGATGTCTGGTGGCAACACCTTCACATCCATCTTGCGGGCGTCAGAGACGTACTCGGCTACCTTGTCGGAATCGCGCCGCTCTACCGTGAGCAGGGCCGCCATAAACTCTACGGGGTAGTTGGCTTTCAACCACGCGGTTTGATAGGAGATGACGCCGTAAGCCGCCGAATGGGACTTGTTGAAGCCGTAGTTCGCGAACGCATCCAGCAAGTCGAAGAGTTTATTGCCTTCTTCCTTTGGTACTTTATTAATCTCTGCGCCGTCTACAAAAATCTGCCGCTGCCTCGCCATTTCTGCCGTGTCTTTCTTGCCCATCGCCCGGCGCAGCAAGTCGGCCCCGCCCAAGCTGAATCCAGCGACTTCCGAGGCGATCTGCATAATTTGTTCTTGATACACCGGGATGCCGTAAGTTTCCGACAGAATCTTTTCAAGCCACTGGGCGCTGTTGGGAAAACCGTCGCGCACGTAGTCCACTTGCTCTAGACCGTGATGACGGCGCACATAGGTCGGAATGTTTTCCATCGGGCCGGGGCGGTAAAGAGCGCTCAGGGCGATAATGTCGGCCAAACGCCGGGGCTTCAGGCGGCGGGAAGCGTCGGCAATCCCCGCGCCTTCCAATTGGAATACCCCTTTGGTGTCGCCCCGGCTCAGCAACTCAAAGGTCTTTTCATCGTCAAAGGGGATCGCGTCGAAGTCGATTTCGATCTTCTGGGATTCCCGCATGATGCGCTTGGCTTCATCCAAAAAGGACAGGGTTCGCAGGCCCAGAAAATCCATTTTGATCAGGCCGATGTCTTCCACGGCCTTCATGTCGTACTGACAGACCATGCCCACGCCCGACGTGTCGCGCATGACGGGCACGAGGTCGGTCAGTTTGTCGCGCCCGATGACCACACCCGCCGCGTGAACTGAAGCGTGACGGGTCAGGCCTTCCAGCTTTTGCGCGAACTCGTAGGCTTCCAGCAGTTGCGCGTCGTCGGCCAGCAGTTGCTGAATGTCGGGCACCGATTCGCGGGCCTGCTCTAGGCTGTAGCTTTTGCCGAATTTGATCGGAATCAGCTTACTCACTTTATCGACTTTGGCGTATTCCAGCCCCATCACGCGGGCCACGTCTTTCAGGCAGGCCTTACTCGCCATCGTCCCAAAGGTGGAAATCAGCGCCACCTTGTCCTCGCCGTACTTGTCCTGCACGTACTGAATGACCTCGGCGCGGCGGGCATCGTTGAAGTCGATATCGAGGTCGGGCATCGAGATTCGGTCAGGATTCAGGAACCGTTCGAACAGCAAGTCGAATTCGAGGGGATCGAGGTTGGTGATCCGCATGGCGTAGCACACCAGCGAGCCTGCGCCCGAACCGCGCCCCGGCCCCACGCTGATGTCCTGATCTTTGGCCCAGTTGATGTAATCGGCCACGATCAGGAGGTAATCGGGGAACCCCATGTTGTTGATGACGCTCAGTTCGTACTCGGCGCGGCGCAGGATGGTCAGCGCGTGCAGGTGGTGGGCGCGGGTGGTTTCGGAGTCGTCGGCGGTGGGGTCGAGTTCAATAGAGGTGTCGGAGTCGCGTTTTTGGGCCTTGCGGCAATCCTCGTGCGCGTAAGGGGGCAGCGTGCCTGCTTCGGCTTCCGCCTCCATCTTCACCAATGCCGGGTACGGCGTGTATTTCTCGCCTGCCGCCTTACCGCGTGCCTCCCACTCGCTGCCCAAGAAGGCGATCAGCGTCAGCAGGGTCTCTAAGTCACAGGTGGTGGCGTCGCAGCCGTCCACACGGGCCAGAACACGGGCGGCATCATCCGTACCCAGTTCGGCCAAAGACCGCACGGCGTAGTCTCTAAGCAGACTTTCGGTGGCGTGCGCCGGGTAGCGCTTGACGGTGCCCCGGTAGGTCTGCACTCGCAGTTCCTCGGACATGGTGCGGCCCTGCGGAATGGGCAGCGCGGGCATCTGGTACACGCGCTTGTTGCCCACCGGAAGTTGCACGTCGCATAGGGCGGCAATCCGGGCGGTGTTGTCGAAGGGTTCCTCGCCCCACTCGGCCACCGGAAGGGCCACTTGCATTTCGTCCAGAGTCTTGACGTAAAAGTCGTCGCACTGGAAGCGGAAGCGGTTCTCATCGGCCAGCATGGCTTTGGTCTGAATTGCCAGCAGCGTATCGTGGGCCGAGGCGTCCTCTTTTTTCACGTAATGGCCGTCATTGGTGGCGACCATGCCGATGCCGAGTTCCTGCGCCCACGCCTTCAGAATCGGGTTGATGCGGGCCTGATGGTCTATACCGTGGTTCTGAATCTCGATGTAATAGTTTTCGCCAAATAGGTCGCGGTACCACAGCATCCGTTCCCGCGCCTCGGCCTCGCGCCCGTGCATCAGCAGTTGCTGTACCTCGGAACCTAGGCAGCCGGAAAAGGCGATGACGCCCTTGGAGTGCTCCTGCAACAGTTCGTGGTCGATGCGGGGCTTGTAGTAATACCCCTCGGTGTAGCCGCGAGAGCTGAGGCGGCAGAGGTTCTGATAGCCCTCGAAGGTGCGGGCCAGCAGCGTCAGGTGAAAGATTCCCTTTTCGCCGCTGACACCGGGTTTTTTGTCACGGCGCGTGCCGAAGCCGGGGACGACGTAGGCTTCGTAGCCCAGAATCGGCTTCACGCCCATGCCCACCGCGTAGTTGTAAAAATGCACCGCGCCGTGCATGTTGCCGTGATCGGTCATGGCACAGGCGGGGTCGTTGGGCGTGATTTCCTTGACCCACTTCAGCAGGTCTTTCAGCTTGGCGGCCCCGTCCAGCAGGCTGTATTGCGTGTGCTGGTGCAGGTGCGCGAAGCGGGGAATCTTGGGAGCGTCGGGGGTGCAGCAGGAGCCGTCCGGCAGATGAATGTGAAACGGGGGGGCCAGATCGGGCGCGGTCATGCGGCGAGTCTAGGCGCAAGGCGGGCGCGGTTTCAGTGGCGTGGGAACTTGACGAACGCTCAGGCCAGTTCAATTGCGGTGAGGCGAAGCCGAACCTGACCAACGCGAACAGCACATAAGACCAGGTTCAGGAGATGGACGAACATTCGGCGCTGTTCCGAATTTTCGGGAGTCGGATGAATTCGGTTCACATCCCGCCCCAGCCCCGGCCTGCTTATGCTGAAGCCATGCCCGCCACCCACCGCGTGCGAGAAAAACCCTGTGCCCAGTGCGGTCAACCGTCGCCCGTGATGTACCGAGTGATTCGGAAAGAGGAAGAAGGCTGGGTGTTCCTGTGCCCTCCCTGCCGCCGAAAAGCCGAAGAAGACAATCCGGAATATAGATACGGTGGCACTTGGAAGGCGGAGAAGGGGCGCTGAAATTTGCACCTTTCCCGCCTCTACAGATTCCAGCCCCCCGCTACTTCCAACTCTTGCCCGGTCACGTAGTCGCTGGCCCGCACGAAGTACAGCGCGGCGTCTACCAGTTCGGCCACCGTGCCCGGACGCCCCGCCGGAATCTCGCGCAGGGGTTGGCTGATGCTGGTTTCGATCACCCCCGGCGACACCACATTGACGCTAACGCCGCTGCCTGCCAACACCACTGCCAAGGCTCGCGAGAGGTGCAGCACGCCCGCTTTGGCGATCACGTAGGGCACGATGCCGGGCCGGGCCACCATGTTGCTGGCCCCGGCATAGCCCAGATTGACGATCCGGCCATACCCCGATTCACGCAGAAGCGGCGCGGCGGCCTGACAGGTGGCAAACGTGGCGTTCAGGTTGCTGCCCAACATGTCGGCCCATTCCGCATCGGAGGTGTCCAGCAAGGGCTTATGCACGTAGTTGCCCACGTTGTTGACCAGTACGGCCAGCGGCGAACCAGGCAGCGCGTTGTGCGCCCGCTGCACCAGCTCCCGCGCCTGTTGGGGCTGGGTCAAGTCGGCCTGAAGAATGACGGCCTGCACGCCTTCCAGTTGGCACAGCCGCGCCGTTTCCTGTGCATCGGCTTGGCTGCCCCGGTAATGCACGGCCACGTTAAAGCCCTCGGCGGCCAGCGCCAAAGCCAGCGCCCGCCCAATGCCGCGTGCCGCACCCGTAACCAGCGCCGTGCCTATGGAACGAACTTCGCTCATGCCTCACCCTGAGCCAGCGCCAGATCAACCAACGTGCGCGTAAACGAATTCAGCGGGTAGGTGTGGGCCTCGCCCAGTTCCACCCATGCCCACGCCTCTATTTCTTCGTTAGGCGCAATCTCAAACGTGTCGGCCCGCGCAAAAAAGTCGATCAGCAGCATGTGCGAGGGCTTGTGAAACTCCGTAGGCAACACGGCTTCCTGCGTTTGTGCGTAGCGAACGTCGCGCAAGACCAGACCCGTTTCTTCCACAAACTCGCGCTTGGTGGCCGTTTCCAGCGTTTCGCCCCACTCCACTTTGCCCCCCGGCACGCCCCAAGAGCCGCGCCATTTGGTCGTTCTCACCAGCAACACCCGGCCATCTGGCCCCCACACCAACACACCCACGCATACCAGCGGCCTGTCCATGCTGCTTAGGGTATCCGCATCGGTGCGGCGGTCTGTCGGGAATGTGGCTATCTGGGGGGGTGGAGCAGTCTAAGAACGGCGTTTAACCAAGCCGGAATGCTTTCTACCTGACACTTCTGCCCCGCCGCTGCATGACCCGGCGCTCTAGGGCCGTGACGCCTATGTACAGCGCCACACCCAGCAAAATCAGTAGGGCAATGGCGGCAAACTGCCGGGGCGTTTGGTAATAGGCCCGCGCCTGATTGACCAAAAAGCCCAGTCCCGGTTTCTGGTTGCTCACAAATTCCCAGACCACCGCGCCGATGAGGGCGAGACTCAGCGACAACCGCAGGCCGCCCAGCATGACGGGCAAGGCTCCGGGGAGTTCCAGCCGGGTCAGGCGTTGCCAGAAGTTGGCCCGCAGGCTCAGAAACAGTTCCTGATAGGTGCGGTCAACTTCGCGCACCCCAACGATGGTGGCAATCATGATGGGATACAGGGCACTGAGGGCGCTGACCAAGATGGCGGGAATGAGGGTAAAGCCGAACCAAGTGATCAGCAGCGGGGCGATGACCACAATCGGCGTACTTTGCGAGGCGATGACATACGGACTGAGCAGGCGCTCCAAACCGGGCCGTTTGCCCAGTGGATAGCCGATCAGAATGCCTGCCAAGCTGCCCAAGAGTGCGCCCAGAAGAGCGATCCGGGCCGTGCCCCACGCCGCTTCGGCAAATTCGGCGGGCGTTTTGAGGAACTCGGCCCAGACTTGCGCGGGCGCGGGCAGCAGCAGCGGCACCCCGATAGCGCGGGCAGCCAGTTCCCACAGCACCAAACCCACCAACAGCGCGGCGGCGGGTGCCCACGGAAACCGGGGCCTCTGCGGCGGGCGCTCGGCGCGGAGGCGGGTGCTGTCTCCAGTGCCCAGCAAGTCGCGCAGGCGGCCCTCGGTGACGGTGGGGGCGGGCGGCACGGCTTTGGTGCGGGTGTCCAGAATATCCACGATGCGCCCGTCTCTCAGCACGGCCACCCGGTCAGCGAGTGTGGCAGCCTCGCGGATGGAATGCGTGACCAGCACGGTGGTGCGGCCCGTTTTTTCGTGCAAATGGCGCAACTCGGCGTTGAAGCGTTCGCGCACCAATGCGTCTAGAGCTGCAAACGGTTCGTCCAGCAGCAGCACATCGCCGCTTTGGGCCAACGCCCGTGCCAGCGCCACCCGCGCCCGCATGCCGCCCGACAACTGCGCCGGAAAATAGTCGGCGTAGGCGTCCATACCCACCAGATGCAGGGCTTCGCGGGCGCTGAGGCCGCCTTCCTTGCCCAGATCACCCACGCCCAGATCGTGCGGCAGTTGCACATTCCGCAGCGCTGAGCGCCAAGGCAGCAGGCGGTAATCCTGAAACACCAGCGCGGGGGCCGACGACACCTCTACCCGCCCGGATTGCGGCTTGAGCAGGCCCGCGATGACGCGCAGCAGGGTACTTTTACCGCCACCGCTGGGGCCGATGATCGCCAAGAATTCGCCGCGCCGCACATCCAAGGTCACGCCCGACAGCACGGTTTCGCTGCCGAGGCGCACGGTTACGTCCTCCAGTTGAATGGGGGCGGCTTCGATAGAGACGGGTTCGGGGATGCTCACACTTTCCTCGGCTTGCCCAGCGTATTCACCAAGATCACGCCCGCAATAGAAATCGCGCCGCCCACCAGACTGATGACGCCCGGCACTTCATTCAGCCACAGCCAGCCGATCAGGATGGCCAGCACCGGGCTGACATACAGGAATGACGCGGTGGTATTGGCCCCCACCCGCGATAGGGCGAATGACCACGTGATGTATGCCAGCGCCGCCGGAAACAGCCCGATATAGATGACGGCGAGGTGCGCGGCCAGCGGTGCGCGGGCCAACTCGGAGCCGAAGCCGGGCAAGAAGATCAGCATGGGAAGGGTGCCCAGCATCAGCGACCAGACCGTGAAGTGCAGCGGTTTCATGCGGGCCAGCAGGGGTTTTTGGAACACGAAATACAGGCTGGTAAACAGCGCGGCGGCCAAGATCAGCAGTGCGCCCTGCGTAAAGTTCACGCTTTCGCCCTTGCCCAGCACGATCAGGGCCACGCCCGAAAAGCTGATCAGCGTGCCGATCCAGCCCACCAGATTCAGCCGCTCGTTGCCAAAGCGCGTAGCGAGCAGCGCCGTAATCACTGGCCCCGCCGCGATAATCAGGCTGGCGGTTCCGGCGGGCACGCTGACTTCTCCGTAATTCAGGCAAATGTGATACAGCGTGATGCCCGAAAAACTGAGCAAGGCGATGCGGCCCAGATCGGACAGGGGCGGCAGCGGAATGCGCGTGACCAGCGCGAAAGTGCCCAGCGCCGCACTTGCCACCAAAAACCGGTACAGCGTGAGATGCCCCGGCGAGAAGGCCTCCAGCCCCGCCCGAATGCCCGCGAACGACGACGCCCAAAACACGATGGTGACCAGAATGGCGGCCAGCGACAACGAATCTAGGGCGACAGCGGGGCGGGCAGGGGGGAGGACGCTCACGGCGTCAGCCTAAAGCATGGGCGCAAATGGGGGGGCGGCGGGCGTTCCAGTTGGGGGGACGGGGGCGGGTAGAGTCTCCGGGAGCGGAGTTTAAGGGTCTAAAGGTCTAGGGTCTAAGAAAGGGCAACCCTCGTTGCTCACTACGCCTCCCCCACATAAGCACCACATCAACCCCGCCCCCATCCGCCTTGCCCCCACACCCGCCAGAATCGCCTGACCAACTCAAGCACAACTCTAGGAGGCACCACGCATGGGCGAAGGCAAACCGAGCAGCACCAGCAGCACTCCCGAAACGATGGAGAATCACACCGGAAACGCGACCAGCACGCACGGGGCCAATACCAACCTTGACCCCAATATGCAGGGCGGTGCGGGCACGGCGGCAGATGCGGCGGCCACCGAGGAAGTTGTAGACCAGCACCAACAGCAGGGCCTGCCCACCGGAATCGCGGGCCAGAGCGACCCCGCCAAGCAGATGGACAACAGCGGCATGCTGAACCCCACCGGAGAAGGCAGCGACGCCGACCAGATGGGAGCCAGCGGCGTAGACCGCAACTCGGACGGCTGAAACTGGCGGCTGAGGCCAAGGCCTAAACTCGGCCTTCATTTGCCCCCCTTTTGGCGGACGGTTGCAGGCGAGCGGCGGCGGTAAACTGCGGAGCGATGTCTGGTTCCCGCACGCCGCTGTTCCTTTCCCGTCCGTCCAATTTGGCCGACTCCGTTCTGTCTAGCATGGCTCCTGCTGTGGCCCGCGCATGAGCAACGATACGGACGGCAAACCGAAAAACAGCGCCCTCACGCTGGCCCTGACGACTGCCCAAAAGGGCCGGAGCGCGGCGCGTGGGGCTTTGCTGTGGGGCTACGAACAGCGTCTGGCACGCGAAGTAAAAGCGCATGGCAAGCTGCCGCGTCATCTCGGCCTGATCTTAGACGGCAACCGCCGATTCGCCCGCGCCGCCGGAGTTCAGCGCGAAGTGGGGCATTCCTTTGGGGCCGACAAAGCCCACGAAGTGTTGCAGTGGTGCCTAGAATTGGGCATTCCCGCCGCTACCATTTGGGTTCTCAGTACCGACAACGCCGGGCGCGACGCCGTGGAACTGGCCCATATTCTGAGTCTGCTGGAGCGCGAGGCCCGCAACCTCGCCACCGACCCGCGCATTCATGCCAACCGCGTGCGCGTGCGGGCCATCGGGCAGCATCAGGCGTTTCCGGCGCAGGTGCTGGACGCCCTGAAAGAACTGGAAGAAAAAACCGCTGGCTACGACGGCATGCGCCTGAATATCGCGGTGGGCTACGGGGGCCGGGAAGAAATCGTGGACGCCGTGAAGCTGCATCTGCAAGCACAGGCCGAAGCCGGAATGACGCTTGCTGAGGCCGCCGCCACGCTGGAACCCGATCACATCAGCGCCCACCTGTACACCGCCGACACGCCCGACCCTGACTTTATTATCCGTACCAGCGGCGAAATCCGGCTGTCGGGCTTTATGCTCTGGCAAAGCGTGTACAGCGAATATTATTTCTGCGACGTGTACTGGCCGGGATTCAGGCGGGTGGATTTTTTGCGTGCGTTGCGCGATTTTCAGGGGCGGGAGCGGCGGTTCGGGCGGTAAGGCTGTCTAAGGGTCTAAAGGTCTAGGGTCTAAGGGAGGGCAAAAAGCTTTGTGTCGCTCCCTCACCCTTGGCTGGTACAGCTCCGCAGGAGAGGGGGGAGGCTGGGGCTCGCAGAGCTGCGCCAGCAGCGGGGGTGAGTGAGCGGCAGCGATTGCCCTCCCTCTCCCTCAGTCCCCCACGCCCCCCGCCGCCTTCTGCTCCAGCGTGCCTGCCCGCCGTGCCGGACGGTACAACCCCAGATAAATTGCCAGCACACTGCCCGCGTACATGGTCAGTGTCCAGCCAAACAGCACGTTGAAGGCCGTGCCAAACGGCAGCGCCCCGCGCACCACGCCCGCCAGAATGCTGCTGATAGCCCAGCCCATGTTCCACCCGATCACGTTCACAGCGGAATAGAGCGGGCGGTCTCTTGCGCTCAGCACGGTCATGGCATGGGCCGAATAGACCGGGCCAGTGGCGTTCATGAGTGCGCCGCGTGTAAACAGGGCCGCCGTGACGATCCACAGTTCAGGCGCGAATCCCAGCAGGGCCAGAAAAGGCAAACTGCTGATTTGTACCACCAACACGGCCCGCAGCGGCCCCAAGTGTCGTACCACCCACGGCTGAATCAGGGCGGTGGCGGCGGTGGCAAGGCTGGCCCACGCGAACAGCGTGCCGAGGCTGGCATAGCTGATATTGAATTTGCCCTCGATAAACACGTTCAGGAAGGGAATGGTGGCCCCCGCGCCCAGCCCGACCAACACGTTGGGCGTGACCAGCCGGGTCATGGTGCGGCGGTCTTCTACGGCGAGGGTGCGGCCCCCGGAAGCGGGCGCGGGCTGACCCGGACGCAGACTGAGTACAGGAATCAGGCCCAATGCCTGTAATCCTGCGGCCACCAGCAGCGCCGTCCGCAGTGCGCCCAATCCGTCCGGCTCACCCCCGGTGCTGGCGGCGTACAGTTCCGGCACACGCCCGCCCAGCAGGTTGCCCAAAAACCCCGCTCCGGTCATCAGGGCGCTTTGCACACTGAACAGCGTGACGCGGCTCTGGGGTGTGGAATGCGCGGCCATAAAGGGCGATCCAGCCACGATCAGGGCCGCCGTGCCCGCCCCCTGCACCACTGCGCCCAGCATCGCCATCAGGGGGCCGGACGCCGAGGCCAGCACCACTGCACCCACCAGTCCCAGTACGCTGCCCAGCGCGATGGCCCGCACGTTGCCAATTCGGCGTGCCAGCCCCGCCGCCGGAAGTGCCAGTAGCGCCAGCGTCAGCGCGGGCAACGCATTCAGGACGCCTTGCCACTCGGCCCCCAGCCCCAGTTCCCGCAAGTAGAAGTTGAGAAACAGCGCCGCGAACGCCTGAGAAATGCCGAAGCTGAAGCTGGCGGCCAAGAACAACCAGACCTGATTGGAAAATCGGACGTTCATAGCTGGGTTTCCGGCTGCATCACACCGATTTTGGGGCAGAAGTCGCGCATGGGGCAGGCGGGGCAATCGGGTTTGCGGGCCGTACACACCCGCCGCCCATGCAAAATCAGCGCGTGGTGCAAAAACACCCAGCGGTCACGCGGAAACAGCCGCCCCAAATCGGCTTCTACCTTGTCGGGGTTGGTCTGCACACTCAGGCCCAGCCGCCGCGCCAGCCGCCCCACATGGGTATCCACAGCAATGGCGGGGTAACCGTAGGCATTGCTGAGGACGACATTGGCCGTTTTGCGCCCCGCTCCCGGCAGCGCCACCACCGCCTCAAAGTCGTTGGGCACCTCGCCGCCGTGCCGCTCCAGCAGCAAGCGGGCCAGCGCCGCCAAGTTTCGCGCCTTGCCCCGGTACAGCCCGATGGTGCGAATCAGCGGTTCCAAATCGGCGGGTTCGGCCAAGCTCATGGCCTGCGCGTCGGGGTAGCGGGCAAACAGGGCGGGCGTGGCGGCATTCACGCTGACATCGGTGGCCTGTGCGCTGAGCACCGTGGCCACCAACAGTTCAAACGGGCTAGAAAAATTCAGTTCGGTGCGGGCGTCGGGATAGGTTGCTTGCAGTGTCGCCAATACCTGTGGAGCGCGGGCTTTGGCCCCGGCAGGCAGCCGCGCCGCCGCTTTGGCTTGAGGAACGGAGGGGCGGGCCGTCTTGGGAGGGGGAAAGGGCGGCACAGTCACGGCCTTCAACCTACACCCGCGTACCGGGGCCTGTCCGCGCAAGTCAGACGGGGAATGTTCATCGTTGGTGTGGGGGCGGTCTAAGGGTCTACAGGTCAAGGGTCGAAGGTGCTGGGGCGGGGGCGTACCGCGTTTGGAACGTCGGTTGTAGAGAGCAGGCGCAGCGTGCTGAGAGCAATCTCTTGACTGTGGGCAAGGAGAGGAAGTTTAGACGCTGTGGCTAGCCGTCACTCGGTTCTGTGGGGCCAGCAACCAGCCACTCGCGCACGCTTCCGGCCAGATACAGGCTGCCAGCCACCAACAACGTGCCGCCCGCCGGGGTGAGGGCCAAGGCGCGGGCCAACGCCTGAGCAGAGTCGGTTATGCCTTCGCCGCCGTACTGCTCGGCCAATTCCCCCGGCGACGTGGCAAGGTCACCGGGGGCCGTAAAGACGCGCAGCGGAGTCACCGCCAGCAGCGGCGCAAGCGTGGCGGCGGTGTCTTTGCGGGCCAGATTGCCGAACAGCAGCACGTCGGCCTGAGGCACGGCGGCGGCGAGGGCCTGCGTGGCATGCGGGTTGTGTGCGCCGTCTATCAGCACCGTTTTGCCGTTCAGCACGAACTCCTCCAAGCGGGCCGGATGAGGGGCGGCAAGGGCGGCTTCTGCCCCGGCTTCATACCCCAGCAGGCGGAGCGTCGCCAAAGCGAGGGCCGCGTTGCTGTGTTGGTGTGCGCCCAACAGGGCTGGAGCGTGTGGCAAGGCAAACAGGGCCGGATGCGTGGCGGGCGTATACAGCGGCGCATCTTGTTCGTGACACACGGCGCGGATGACTTCTAAGGCTTCTCCGGTGGCGGTGGTCAGCAGCGGTACGCCGGGGCGGGCGGCCAGCGCCTTGTCGCGGGCAATTTGGGCCACCGTTGCCCCCAGCACCCCCACATGATCGAGCGCCACATTGGTCAGCGCCACCGCCGCCACGTTCTGGAGCGCCTGCGTCGCGTCACTCACGCCGCCCACGCCCGCTTCCATCACGGCCACGCGCACTCCCGATTGGGCAAAGACGGTGCAGGCCAGCAGCAGCGACAGATCAAAAAACGCACCGTTCCAGCCTTCTTGCCGCGCTTGCCGGATGAAGGTTGCCACCCGCGCCGGGGCCACTTCTCGCCCGTTCACGCGGATTCGTTCTTCAAAGTGGATCAGATGTGGGCTGGTAAAGCGCCCGGTTTGGACTCCTGCCGAGATCAGTCCGGCTTCCAGCATGGCGCAGGTGCTGCCCTTGCCGTTGGTGCCCACCACGCGAATAGAGGCAAACGCGGCGTCGGGCGAGCTTTGGGCGTCCAGCAACGCCCGCGCCACCTCTGGCCCCCGCGTGCGCCCATTGCGGGTGCGGGCATAGAACCAGTCGTAGTCGGGCTGGTCTGACTGGGCATGGGCAGAGGCGGGTACGGCGTCCATCACGCCCCCGACTGTAGCGGGTTAGGATGCCCCCTGATATGGACACGGCAACCGGGACAGAGGGCACAGA
Source organism: Deinococcus puniceus (assembly GCF_001644565.1). Classification (NCBI taxonomy): domain Bacteria; kingdom Thermotogati; phylum Deinococcota; class Deinococci; order Deinococcales; family Deinococcaceae; genus Deinococcus; species Deinococcus puniceus. The sequence goes on from NZ_CP011387.1 coordinate 370,843, forward strand.
GCAACGGGAAGGGGCGCAGACCGGGCCACAGGTGGGCGTGGTCATGGGCAGCCGCAGCGACTTCGAGACCATGCAGGGCGCACTGGACACGCTGGCGGCGTTGGGCGTGGGCTACGAGGTGCGTGTGCTGAGTGCCCACCGCACCCCCGGATTGCTGCCCACCTACGCGGCGCGGGCCGAGCGCCTGAACCTGACCTGCATCATCGCGGGGGCGGGCGGCGCGGCACACCTGCCCGGCATGTTGGCGGCGTTTACGCGGGTGCCGGTGCTGGGCGTGCCCGTACAGTCGCGTGCTCTCAGTGGCCAGGACAGCCTGCTGAGCATCGTGCAGATGCCCGCCGGAATTCCTGTGGCGACTTTTGCGATTGGCGTGGCGGGAGCCAAAAACGCCGCCCTGTTCGCCGCCGCGATGTTGGCCGGAACCGATTCGGGCGTGCGGGATCGCCTGCAAGCCTACCGGGACGCCCAAACGCGGGCGGTGCTGGATGACCCTTGGTTTGAAGGCCACCCACAGGCGGGGGAAGCGTGAAAAAAACTCCGATGGAACGGTTGACTTATCAATCTCGAAATCCGAACAGAGTGAGTGGGAATTGGACGGAATCCGTATGAGAGAGGGCCTGACTCTGGGCATCCTCGGCGGCGGCCAACTGGCCCAAATGCTGGCCCTCGCCGCCCTACCGCTGGGCGTGCGCGTGGTGGTGCTGGAACCCGACCCGAACGCCCCCGCCCGCCTGTGCGCCGAACATCTGCACGCCGCCTATACCGACGCCGAAGGTCTGGCACGGTTGGCCGAATGCAGCGCCGTGACACTGGAATTTGAAAACGTACCCACGCAGGCACTAGAAGCCCTTGCCGGACGGGTTCCGGTGCGTCCGGGCACGGCGTTGCTGGAGCGCACCAAGCACCGCGCCCGCGAAAAAGAGGCGTTGCGGGCGGCAGGAGTACACGCCGCCCCGTTCGTCGTCATCGAATCCGACGCCGACTTGCAGGGCGCGTTGGCGACAGTGGGCGGGCGCGGCATCCTCAAAACGTCGGAATTGGGCTACGACGGCAAAGGTCAAGCGCGGGTGAACAGTGACGCGGAATTGAGCGAGGCGTGGGCGGGGATGGGCGGCGCGGCCTGCGTGCTGGAAGGCCTCGTTCCCTTTGTGCGGGAAGTCAGCCTCAGCGTAGCCCGCACTGCTGCCGGAGCCGTCGCGTTCGGCCCCCTGATCGAAAATGTCCACCGAGAAGGCATCCTCCGCACCAGCGTTTTTCCGGCCACCGATGCTGAAACGCTAGAACCCCGAGCCCGCGAGTTGGCCCGCGCCTGCGCCGAAAGCTGGGCGCTAGAAGGCCTGATGACGCTGGAATTCTTCGTGCTGGATGGGGGCCAAGTTGGGTCAACACAGCTGTTGGTCAATGAAGTCGCCCCCCGTGTCCATAACAGCGGCCACCTCACCCAAGACGGCGGCGGCCTCAGCCAATTCGAGGCGCAGGTGCGGGCCGTGCTGGGCCTGCCCCTTGCCGACTGGCGGCCCCTGCACCCCACAGCAATGGTGAATATCGTGGGGACGGACTATGTGGAGGGCCAACCGCTGCACCCCGACTGGGACGGCATAGACGCCTTGCCGGGTACGCATCTGCATCTGTACCACAAGACGTGGCGGGCGAGGCGCAAGCTGGGGCATGTGAACTTGGTGGCGGCGGATGCGGAGGCGTTGGCAGCGCGGTTGGCGGAGTTGGAGCGGTTGATTCCTTAACATATTCTCCCCGCCCCCCGACAATTAAACGCCGTCCCAAGCGGGCCTCACGCCGCGTCAGCCTCTCAGCCTCAGCATCAGGGATATGACACGCTTGAGCTTCCTTCTTACTCTTGGCCTGTGTGGTGCGACTTCCGCGCAGGCCGCCACCGACGCTCCTTTTAAACTGATTTTGCGTGCCACAGAGCAAAAAATTCAGAAGGGCGAAGTGAAGACCGCTGAAATCGTGAAGTCTTGGAAGCTGCCCGCCGCTGGTGTAGCGGCCAGCAAGAAAAACAGCAAGGTCAGCACTACCCTCAGCCCCGTGCTGGACAAGATGTTTGACCAGATCAATGCCCGTGCCCCTCGTCCCGCCAGCTTTAGGAATGTGGGCGGCTCTTGGGTAGCGACGCAGCAGACTGGCTGGATTGCCGACAAGGACGCCACCAAGTCCAACTTGCTGAAGGCGATCATGGCGGGCAAAGACAGCGCCGAAGTGGTGTTTAAGGCCGTGGTGCCCGAACGCAGCGTAAAAGTGCTGGCGGGGCGCGGCGTGCTGTGGCATGTCGCGAGCGGCAACAGCAGCTATAAGGGAAGCCCCGATTTCCGCGTCAAGAACGTGTTGGTGGGAGCCAGCAAACTCGACAATTTCTTTATTGCGCCGGATCACGAGTTCAATTTCAATGAGGAAATCGGCCAGATCGACGCCAGCACCGGATTCGTGAAGGGCTTCGTCATCAGCGGCGGCACCCTCACCAAAGAGGACGGCGGTGGCATCTGCCAAGTCAGCACCACTATTTTCCGGGCGCTCTATCAGGCGGGCTTGCCCATTACCGAGCGCCACGAACACAGCCACCGCGTCTCCTATTACGATCCTGTGGGTTACGAGGCCACCGTATACGCGCCCAGCAAAAACCTGCGAATGAAGAACGACACGGGCAAGCACCTGTTCATTCAGGCCGCGTGGGACACCAAGGCCCAAACCCTGCGCTTCGATGTGTTCGGGGCCAACACCGGGCGCACGGTGAGTGTCAGCAAGCCCGTGATCAGCAACTTCAAAGCGCCCGCCAATCCCAGCTACACGCCCGATCCCAGCGTGGCTATGGGAGGCCGCCGCGTACTGGATACGCCGATGCAGGGCATGACCAGCCTGATCACCCGCACCATCAAATCTCCCAGCGGCGCAGTGATGAGCAAGGACACCCTAAAAAGCGTGTACAACCCGTGGGGCGCGGTGTACGGCGTGAATCCTAAAGACGGCAGACTGTAAGCAGAATCGAACAGAGGGTGGATCGTGGATGAAAGCCTGTATGCCCTTTCCACGATCCACCCTCTACGTTCAGGAACTCACTTCACAGTTTCTGAAATCGTCTCCGCCAGCGCCTTCACCCCGCGCTCTATCTGCTGGGGTGTGGCGTTGCTGTAGCTGAGGCGCATGGTGTTGTGGCCGCCGCCCAGCGCAAAGAAGGACGCTCCGGGCACGAAGGCCACTTTGCGTTCTACAGCGCGGGCCAGCATGGGCAGGGTGTCTACGCCTTCCGGCAGCGTGACCCACAGGAACATGCCGCCCTGCGGAACCGTGTGGTGTACGCCCGCCGGAAACTGAGCCTTGATGTGCCGGATCATGTCCTGTGCGCGTTCGCCGTAAGCCTTCCGGATCAGTTCAATCTGGCGGGGCAGCACGGTGGGCAGCAGTTCGGTCACGATCATCTGGTTCAGCGTGGGCGTGTGAAGGTCTGCGCCCTGCTTGGCCTGCACCAGCTTTTCGATGAGGGGCTTGGCGGCCTGCACCCACGCGTCGCGCAGTCCCGGCACCAGCGTTTTGCTGAAGCTGCCGCTGTAGATGATGTGGCTGTGATCCGGATTGCCGCCCACCCGGTCAAGCGCGATCTGGTACAGGCTGGGCGCGGCTTCGCCCGAAAAGCGCAACTGGCCGTAGGGATCATCCTCGATGACCAACAGGCCGTGTTCGGCGGTCAGGTTCACCAATCGTTCCCGGCGCTCTTTGCTCAGCGTGCGCCCGGTGGGGTTCTGAAAGTTGGGAATGGCGTACAAGAGTTTGGCCCGCTTGCCGCCCGCCTTCAGCCCCTTCAGCAGCTCTTCCAGTGCGTCTACGTCTATGCCTTCCTCGTCGGTGGGCATCTCTAGGTACTGCGGGCCATACGGCTGGAAGGATTGCAGCGCTCCCAAGTACGTCGGGCTTTCCACCAGCACGATGTCACCCTCGGAGATCAGGATTTTGCCCAGCAGATCCAGTCCCTGCTGGCTGCCCGTCATGATCTGCACATGCCCCGGCGTGATGCCTGCACGCTCGGCCAAAAACTGGCGCAGGGGCAGGTGGCCTTCGGTGGTGCTGTATTGCAGGGCTGCCGCGCCGTAACGGGTCATCACGGCGTCCATCGCGGCCCGCACGTCGTCCAGCGGAAACAGTTCGGGGGCAGGCAGGCCACCCGCAAAGCTGATCACATCGGGTTCCTGCGTAATTTTCAGAATCTCGCGGATCGCGCTGGCCGTCATCTTGCGGGCACGGTCACTCAGCAGGGCGGTGAAATCCAGTGGGGGTGCAACGTTCGGTGCAGGCACAGTCGCGGTCATGCCCCCTATCGTAACGCCCCGGCAGGCTGGCCGTCTGTGTGGAGTCCGGGCGCAGTGGCAGGCAGGGGCGCGGCTGTCTGAGCAGGGTGGACGCTGCAGCTTTTGCCCTATGCCGCCTTGAACGCAGTCCAAATCTACAAGTGGACTGGTCAAGTCGCACACAGGCCAGCTTGGGGCGGTTACAGTGCTAGCCGTACAGTGTTGGTGAGTACATTCGGGGTTGGTGTGTACAGTTGGGCCGGGGTGTTCCTTCTGGCCGCCCAAACCAAGCCCATCCCCAGATGACGTTTCCGCTCAAGTTCATTCAGGCCCACCCCGGCCACCCTCAGGAGGCATCACCATGCTCGTTACCGGTTCAGACATTCTCGTTCCCGCCCGCGCAGGCAAGTACGGCGTGGCATCCTTCAACACCAACAACATGGAAATCACGCAGGCGATCATTCATACCGCCGAAAAACTGCGCTCGCCCGTGATGGTGCAGATGAGCGAGGGGGCCATCAAGTACGGCGGCCAAGACCTCGCCAACATCGTGAGGGACTTGGCGACCCGCGCTTCCGTACCTGTCGCCCTGCACCTCGATCACGGTTCCTCCTACGAGTCGGCCCTCAACGCCATTCGCATGGGCTTTACGTCCATCATGATCGACGCTTCTCACCATTCCTTCGAGGGCAACGTGCGCGAAACCCGCCGCGTCGTGGAAGCCGCGCACGCGATGGGCATCAGCGTGGAGTCGGAACTCGGGCGCTTGGGCGGCATCGAGGAACATATCGTGGTAGACGAAAAAGACGCCTTCCTGACCGATCCCGAAGAGGCCGTGCAGTTTATCGAGCAGACCGGCACCGATTACCTCGCCATCGCCATCGGCACCAGCCACGGCGCATTTAAGGGCAAAGGCCGTCCCTACATCGATCACGCCCGCATCGAGAAGATTGCCTCCATGACGGGAATCCCCTTGGTGGCACACGGCAGCAGCGGCGTGCCAGCCGATATTATCGCGCGGTTCCGGGCAGCGGGCGGCGAGATCGGTGAAGCGGCGGGCATTGCCGACGAAGACCTTCAGAAGGCCACCCAGCACGGCATCGCCAAAGTAAACGTGGATACCGATTTGCGCCTCGCCAGCACGGTGGGCATTCGCGAAGCCTTGGCCGCCAACGCCAAGGAATTCGATCCCCGCAAAATCTTCGGCCCCGCCCGCGAGGTCATGAGTCAGGTCATCGAACACAAAATGCGCGTGCTGGGCAGCGTCGGCAAGGCGTAAGCGCACCAGCAAGAGAACTGGGGTCGGCCTGTGGGTCTGGCCCCTGTTCCCCCCACCAAGACACCCCCAACGAGTCTGAGGGGTGCGTCAGGCGGTCACGGGAGAATTCTCACCCACGCGGCTTATTCTGCCGATTGGCATGAAGGCCGCCCGCCCCCTCCTTCCTTTCCTCCTGACCAGTCTGGTGGCCGTGGTTGCCCACGCCGCTACCACACAGGGGTCGACGCCGCTGCCCACGGGTTGGCAGGCCAAACTCGCTACCCTTTTGCCGCAGGCCGGACAGACGACCCAGATTCTGGAGCGCCGTTCGAGCCTGTCCTTGTTTGAACTCCAGCGCCGCGTGACCAACGTGGGCGGCAGCCCGGATGCCCTGCGAACCGTGATCGTGACCGTGTCGCAGGGCAAAGCGCCTGTCTATGACGCCCGGCTGGGCATTACCCAAGCGGAGTTCAAGCGGTATCTGGTGTTCGAGCAGTCCCTCGCGCCCAGCGGCAAGACCCTGAAGTTGCCCGTTATCCGCGACAATGGCCGCCTGACCTTTGGAGATACAGCAGGCATGAACGGCGTGCTGAAGGGCGTGACCATCGACCTGAAAACGGGCGAATTGCGTGTGCCGGAAGGCTTCAGTGCCCGGCCCAGTGCGGTTACGCCCAGTGCTAATCCAGAGCGGACGCTGGACGTGAAGCTGGGCTACCAGTGGCGCGTGCGGGCCAACGACCCCGTGACCCAGAACGGCATCAATGGTGAGTTGACCCTGCTGATGCTGAGCAGTGGGCAGATCATCCTGAGTTATAACCGCCTGAGCATGCTGCGTGGCCGGATCGACGAGGGCGAATTGATTCTGGGCTATACGCGCTGAATGGGGCGTGGGGTCGATGTGCTGAGTTCCCCACTCCTCTCTGCCTGATGAATCCCTGACCTCACCTCAAGGGTTCCTCATGACTGCTTCAGGGGGCGTCACGTCTGGGCCGCTAGGCTGCGAGTATGAATAAGTTGACCCGAATGATGATGCTCGGCGCGGCCCTCGCTTTGGGCGGCGTTTCTACGGCAGAGGCGGCGGGCCTCTCTCCGACGTTGCTGGCGCGGGCCAAAAAAGGCGACCAAACGCAAGTGGGCGTCATCGTGCGCTTTAAGGTCGTTAACGACGCACGCGGACGCGCTCTGTTCAAGAACCTGCGCGGCCAGTTGGGAGCCAAAATCGCCCAACTCGGCCCCGCTGCTGGGTTTCTGAATCAGGCTATCTCGTCGGGCCGGGCCACCCAGTTGTGGCTTGACCAGAGCGTGTACCTGCCCATGACCCCAGTGCAGGCGCGTCAGTTGGCCCTGCTGCCCTTCGTCTCGGACGTGTTCGAGAACTTTAAGGTGCAGATTCCCAAAGCGGTGGCCCTCAGTGCGGCTTCTGCTCCCGCCGGAACTCCTTGGCACCTCCAGAGCATCGGTGCGCCGCAGGCGTGGGCCGCCGGATTCAAGGGTCAGGGTATCCGCATCGGCCACCTCGACAGCGGCGTGGATGCCTCTCATCCGCAACTGAACGGCAAGATTTTGTCGTTTGCCGAATTTAACGCCGAGGGTGACCGCATCGGTACGCAGGCCCGCGATTCTTCCAACCACGGCACGCACACGGCGGGCCTGCTGGTGGGAGACACGGTGGGCGTGGCCCCTAGCGCCAAAATCATCAGTGCGCTGGTGCTGCCCAACAACGAGGGTACGTTTGCACAGGTGATCGCGGGCATGCAGTACGTCCTCGACCCAGACAACAACGCCGATACCGACGATGGGGCCGACGTGGTGAACATGAGCCTCGGCATCCCCGGCACCTTCGATGAATTCATCGTGCCCGTGCAGAACATGATCAAGGCGGGCGTGGTTCCGGTGTTCGCCATCGGTAACTTTGGCCCCGCCAGCGGCAGCACGGGCAGCCCCGGCAACCTCCCCGACGTGGTGGGTGTGGGTGCCGTAGACCAGAACGGTCAAGTCGCGTCTTTCAGCAGCCGTGGCCCGGTGGCGTGGCAGGGCGCGATCAACGGCGTCTTCGTGAAGCCCGACATTGCCGCCCCCGGCGTCGCCATTACCAGCGCCTTCCCCAACGGGCAGTACGGCGCACTCAGCGGGTCTTCTCAGGCCAGCCCGATTGCAGCGGGCGCGGTGGCCGTGATGCTGAGCGCCAAACCCGGCACAGGCGTGGACGCGATTAAAAACGCCCTGTACACCAGTGCCAGCAACGCGGGAAGCAAAAACAACAACGTGGGCTACGGCGTGATCAGCGTACCCGGCGCACTGGGCAAACTGGGCGTCACTACGGGCGCTCCGGCTCCTGCACCTACCCCCACCCCAACGCCTCCGCCCGCCCCGGCCCCTACTCCAACTCCGACGCCTACTCCTCCACCGGCCCCGGCCCCGACACCCACCCCACCCGCAGCCAATCCCACCGGGCCTGCTGGGTTCACCCTTTGCGCCATCGAGGGTTCCAAGTGCAACTTCAGCGGCCAAAAAGACGCGGCGTTCGGCAACAACGGCAAATACATCACGGGCGTCGCCACCGACGGCTTCAACTGCACGGTAGCCGAGTGGGGCACTGACCCCTTGGTGGGTGTGCGGAAGGGCTGCTTCATCAAAGACCGTCCCGGCGCTGCACCTGCCCCCGCGCCTGCCCCGGCTCCGGCCCCTGCGCCCGCACCCAGCGGCGGCGGCAAGAAGCCTACCGTGTTGCTCGTCGATGACGACATGGGTCAGGGCACGGACGTGACGGCGGCCCTGCGCGACGCGATCAAAGCCAACGCGGCTTCGGCCTTCCTTTGGAATACGCAGACGCTGGGAGCCATTCCCCTGAGCGAAATGAAGACCTACGACGTAGTGGTGTGGGCCACGGGTGAGCAGTACCAGAACACCCTGACCGCCGCCGACCAGAACACCCTGCGCCAGTACCTCGCGGGCGGCGGCAGGTTGCTGCTGACCGGGCAGGACATCGGCTACGACATCGGGGCCAGCGAGTTTTACCGCGCCACCCTGAAAACCCGCTTTGTGGCCGACAGCAGCGGCACCGCCAAGTTCGTGACCACCGGAGCCTTCGGCAGCACCGCCTTTACCCTGAACGCGCAGGGCAGCGCCGCCAACCAGTTTTACCCCGACGTGATTGCGGATCTGAACGGCAGCAGCACGGTGGCAGGGTGGGGCACCGCTGGGGCCACCGCCGGAACCATCACGGCCCAGAGCATCCGCGTCGACCCGAACCGCAACCGCGCTACCCAGAAGGTGCAAGACCCACGCGGCCTCGTGGAGAAACTGGCAGCCAACATCATCGGCGGCATCCTGAATCAGGTGCTGGGCGGCCAACAGCCCACGCAGCGTCCCCGCGTGACCGCGCAGAATGCCAACGAGAACGCCGGAGCCATCGTCGCCAACAACGCGGGCGCTTACCGCACCGTGAACATGGGCTTCGGTCTGGAAGGCCTGACGCCCAGCAGCCGGAGTGTCCTGATCAAAACCAGCTTTGACTGGCTGATGAAGTAATTCCGATTGAGTCCCGGTTTTTGGGATTCAATCCGAGCAAAGCGAGTGGGAAGAGATACGAATTCTGGGAGATGGACGGACACCCTGTGGTGTTCTGGGTGTCCGAGAATTGGACGGAATTCGTATAGGGCAGCAACACCCTAGATTCTCCAAATCAGTAAGCAGAGGCCAGCCCCAGCGTTGGCTTCTGCTTTTTCGGTGCGCATTCCGGCAAGCTCACCCTTAATCCGTTTCGATGCTGCGCTGAGTCTTGCCTTTGCCCCCGCTCTAGCCTGACCTAGATTGCCTTTACCTCATTCCCATGCCCGCCAACTGTGCGGCGAGTACGGTACAGACATGACGCAACTGACACTGAGGGACATCATGACCCGTGACCTGACCACCGTTGACGGCGGAGCGACCCTGAAGGAAGTGGCGACCCTGATGCGAGAACAGGACATCGGCAACGTGCTGATCATGGACGGCGAACGCCTAGCCGGAATCGTGACAGACCGCGACATCGTGATTCGGGCGGTGGCGTATGGGCACGATCTGGGCAGCGCCATTACCGACTACGCCAGCGACAACGTGTTTACGATGGACGCCAGCAGCAGCGTGCAGGACGCCGCACAGGAGATGTCGAACCGCCAGTTGCGCCGCCTGCCGATCACTGAAGACGGCAAAGTGGTGGGCATCGTGGCTCTGGCTGACCTGGCTACCAACGCCACAGGCCGCGCCGACGAGCAGGCCCTTCAGGGCATTAGCCAGCCCACCGGCTGAACCAGACACCACACGGGCCACTTCTCCGCTGTAGAGAAATGGCCCGTTTTGCCCTGCCGCTACTTGTGCCCTGCCGTTGCCGTGCCTACGCCCAGTGCAATGTAAATGCCGCCCGTCACGTACTTCTGCCGCCGTGCGAACACCGGATTCCCACGCAGGCGCGAGCCGAGGCTGCCGCCCAACAGGGCATACAAGCCGTCGCTGCACACCGCCAAACAGATGAACAGCAGGCCGAAGGTCAGCGTTTGCAGGGCCACCGGGCCGCGCTCCGGCTGAACAAACTGCGGCAGGAAGGCCAGAAAAAACAACGCTGTCTTGGGATTCAGCGCGTTGATGAGTGCGCCTTGCCAGAACAGCTGACTCATAGATTGAATTTTGGGCAGGGGCAAGTCGGTGTCGCTGACTTCATCTCGCGCCAGCAGCGTGCGGATGCCGATGTAGATCAGGTACGCGGCCCCCAAATATTTGAGGGCGCTGAACAGCACCGCCGACGACAACACAATGGCCGAAAGCCCAACGGTGGCCGCCAGCACATGCACCAGCCCGCCTGTTTGCACGCCCAGCACCGACAGGAACCCCGCCCGCCGCCCCTGATGTGCCGAACGCGCCACGATGTACAGCACGGCGGGGCCGGGAATGATCAGCAACGCGAGCGCGGCGACGGCAAACAGGGCCAGCGAGGACAGGTCAGGCATGCCGTTCAGTTACGCAGGTGCGGGGCCAAGAGTCAAGCGGCCATTCTACTTCCTCCCCTTGAGCGGGGGGTTATACGGACTCCGAATAAAGATGCCAGACTGGGAGATCAACAAGTTCTATTCTCCGGTGAAGTTTCAGCATCAGGCTGACGAATTCTGGGCGATTTACCGCGTGAGTACTTGTGCGGTGGAGCGACGACGGGCGCAATTCTTCGCGCTGCTGGCGGAAGGTCGAAGTGAAGGTGATGTCATGGACATCACCCAATATGGAGTGCGCTCGGCTCGCTACGTGATTGACCGATACCACCGCTTGGGTCTGAAGGGCTTGTCAGATGGACGGCGGGACAACCGGGGTGCGCCACGCGTCTTGACTGCCGAAGAGCAACAAGCACTTGCGGCTCAGCTGCACGCCGATTTCGAGCAGGGCGTGGTGTGGGAAGGCAAGCGGGTTCAAGAGTGGATCAAAGAGCAGTTTGGCAAAGAGGTGTATTTGGGTCGCACCTATGAATTTATGCGTGCCGCAGGGTTTTCCCCACAAAAACCCCGCCCACAGCATGTCAAAGGCGATCCGGCAGCGAAAGAAGCGTTTACAACAAAGAGCTAGGGGAGGCGCTCCGCCGTGCGGAGCGTCTCCATCCTCGGGTCTCGCTGTGGGCGATGGACGAACATCGTTTGGGCCTCCAGCCCATCCTTCGCACCGCGTGGGCACCCACCGGGCAGCCGTTCATTTGCCCGGTGCACCCCCGTTACGAATGGCTCTATGTGTACGCCTTTGTCAACCCAGAGACCGGCGAAAGTCGCTTCTGGATCATGCCAACGCTCAATCAGCAGGCCTATGGGCTGGTCATGGCCGCCTTTGCTCAGAGTGTGGGGGCGGGCCAAGATCATCATGTCGTGGTGGTGGAAGACAACGGTGGCTTCCATGTCCCTGCCCTGCAGGGACATCCCCCAGGCATCGAGATTGTGCGCCTACCACCGTACTCGCCAGAACTCCAACCTGTCGAACGCGTCTGGCACCTCACCGATGCCACCATCGCCAACACCTGTCCGCAAAACCTCGCCGCTTTGGAAACTGTGCTCGGAGAGCAGTGTGCGTGGCTCGAAACCCAACCTGACCTCATCACCCAACACACCCTCTTCCACTGGTGGCCTTTGTGTCAGAATTAATCGGAATTCGTATTAGCCCTCTTTCCGCAACTCCCGCAACTTTCGGTACAGCTCCTTTTCCTCATCCGTCAGCGTTTTGGGCAGCGTGATATTCAGGCGCACGTACAGGTCACCACGCCCGCCCTCTTTTTTGGGCCAGCCCTGCCCGCGTAGGCGCATGCGTTGGCCACCGCTGCTGCCCGGTGGCACGCTCAGTTTGCCTTTGCCGTTCAGCGTCTGCACTGTAATATCTCCGCCCAAGGCGGCTACCGGGGCGGGCACTTCGGCACTGGTGGTCAGGTCGTCGCCGTCCAGATCAAAGCGGCCATCTTCCAGCACCCGGATGGTCAACAGAATATCGCCGCCGCCCGGCCCTTGCCCCGCCAGCCGCAGCCGAGCGCCGTCGCGGGTACCGGGGGGAACGCGCAGGCTCAGGCGTTTGCCGTCCACATTGATCACTTCGTCGGAGCCGGAAAAGGCCTCGGCCAGCGTGACCTGCAATTCGCCTTCCACATTCTGAACAAATCGTCTGCCTTGCGTGCCGCCTACGCCGCCCAGCAGGTCTTCCAGATTCACCTGAGCGCCACCGGGAAAGCCTGCCCCGCCCATGCCGGATGCCCCGCCGCCACCGGGCCGCCGCCCACCCGCGCCGCCAAACAAGCCCTGAAAAAAGTCGCTGAACTGGCTGGCATCGAAGCCCGCAAAATCGCCGCCCTGAAAGCCGCCGCCGCCGCCTCCGTAACCGGGGGGAACCTGTCCGGTGTGCCCAAACTGGTCGTACACCTTGCGTTTTTCGGGATCGCTCAGGACGGCATACGCCTCGCCAATTTCCTTAAATTTCTCGCCGGAAGCCGCGTCGCCCGCGTTTTTGTCGGGGTGAAACTGCTTGGCGAGTTTGCGGTAAGCGGTTTTTATGTCGGCGTCAGATGAACTGCGGGACACGCCCAGCACGTCGTAATAGTCTTTGTAGGCCATGTGGGGCGTCTCCTTTTGAAGTGAGGGGCGTCTGAGGTGTTGGGGGGCAGTTCTTTCTGTAGGCCGTGTGTAAAAGGGCAATCGCTACGCTCATTTCCCCCTCCCCAACCCTCCCCCGCAAGGGGAGAGGGAGTAAAAGCCCAAGGAAACGATGTCCTTTCCATATGGAGCCAGCTGAACAACATCTGTAGGCACGATGTTACAGGCTGCAAAGAAAACTTTGTTTTCACTCCTCCCCCTTGCGGGGGAGGCTGGGAGGGGGGGAAGTGAGCGCATCGGTTGCGCTATCGCCCCGTAAACCCGGCCCCGCCCAGCACCAATTCCAGATACAGGGCTTCCACTTTGGCCCGTGCCCAAGGCGTGCGGCGTAGGAATTTCAGACTGCTCTGCATACTGGGATTCAGTTCGAAGCAGCGCACGGGCACGCGGTCTGCCATGCCTTCCCAGCCGTAAGCGTCCACCAGCCGCTCCAGAATCTGCGCCAGCGTGACGCCGTGCATGGGGTCGGAAGGCATGGAATCAGGGGCAGTCATGGCGGCTTCAGCCCTGCTTGCTGACTACCACGCGGGCGGGTCGCACGAGGCGGTCTCCCATGCGGAAGCCGAGTTGATAGACCTGCACGATGATGTCGTCGGCGTTGCCGGGAACCACTTGCAACGCCTCGTGCCACTGGGGATCGAAGGTCTCGCCCTCGCGCCCGGTCACTTCTAGGCCCAGCCCACCAAACACGCGCAACATGGTCGCCTGTACCGCCTGCATCCCCGGAATCAGCTTGGTGGGGTCGCCCACGCCCATGCTCACGGCGCGGTCAAGGTCGTCGTACACGGGCATCAGGCTTTCGGCGGCCTTGGCAATGCCCTGACCCTGCGCGGCGTCCACTTCGCCCTGCAAGCGGCGGCGCTGGCTCTCGAAGTCGGCGGCAAGGCGGGCCAATCGGCCTTTCAAGTCGGCGTTTTCCTTCTCCAATTCATCGGCCTGTTGCAGCTTCGCCATCATTTCCTGCACTTGCCCGAACATATTTTCATCCATGCCGGGAAAGCCGCCGTCCTCATCCATCAAGTCAGCGTCCATCAACTCAACGTCTTCTTCCATGTTGTCGGTGTCGCTTTCCGGAATATCCAGCCCGTCCATATCTATGGTCTTGGCTTCTTTGGTCGGCGCTTCTTTCGGGGCATTGTTGGTGTCGTCGTTCTGGGTCATGGGTTTACCTCGTCTGCGGAACATTAGGCGTCAGTGTAGGGTGCGGCGGCAGTCAATAGGGGAGAGGGTGGCGCGTAGGCCGTCCTCTCCCCTCTGATCTTCTACTTCTGGAGTGGGACGCTTGAATGCGCCGCAGTTGACATTACGATTTTTCGGAACATCACCGAAAACTCTCCATTCTCACTGCGGCGCATTCTCTTCGGTACTCGCTCGCTGCGCGCTGTGCCAGTCCGCTCGGTCAAGCTCAGGCTTGACTCCGAGAATTTCAGTCAGCCGGTTTGAAATCGGCGTCGATCACGTCGTCGTCTTTCTTGTCTTTGCCCAAGTCCACGCCGCCGCCATCTGCTGCGGGCGCGGCCTGCTGAGCCGCCGTCATAAAGGTGCGGAGTTCTTCTTCCAGCTTCTTCTGGGCGTCGGCAATCTTGGTGTCGTCGTCGCTGCGAACGGCTTCTTCGGCTTCGTCAGCGGCGGTTTTCAGCGTGTCTTTGGCGCTCTGGTCGGCTCCGGCGCTCTCCTCGATTTGGCTGAGGGCCTGCACGCGCAAGGAGTCGAGGTTGTTGCGCTTCTCCACTTTCTCTTTGCGAATCTTGTCGGCGGCAGCGTTCTGCTCGGCTTCCTTCACCATCTTCTCCACGTCGTTCTTGTCGAGGGTCGTGGTGTTGTCGATGCGGATGCTGGCTTCCTTGCCGCTGGTCTTCTCTTTGGCCGTCACGTGCAGAATGCCGTTGGCGTCGATGTCGAAGGTCACTTCGATCTGCGGGCGTCCGGCGGCCATCGGGGGAATGCCCTCAAGGTTAAAGCGGCCAAGGCTCTTGTTGTCGCTCGCCATCGGGCGCTCGCCTTGCAGCACGTTGATTTCCACGCCAGGCTGGTTGTTGGCCGCCGTCGTGTAAATCTCAGTCTTCTTGGCGGGTACGGTGGTATTGCGCGTAATCATCGGGGCAATCATGCCGCCCTTCACTTCTACGCCCAGCGTCAGCGGGGTCACGTCCACCAGCACGATATCGCCTAGGCTACTGTCGCCCATGATGATGCCCGCCTGCACGGCAGCGCCGAGTGCCACGGCTTCGTCGGGGTTCACCGATTCGTTGGGTTCCTTGCCAGTGATGTCCTTCACGATGCGCTTCACGGCAGGAATCCGGGTAGAGCCGCCCACCAGAATCACTTCGTTGATGTCGCTGGCGCTCATCTTGGCGTCGGCCAATGCCTGCTCTACCGGATGACGCACGCGGCGCAGCAGATCGGCGGTCAACTCCTCGAACTTGGCGCGGGTCAGCGTGCGCTCCAGGTGCTGAGGCGTGCGCGTTTCAGGATCGAAGGTGATGAAGGGCAGGGACACGGTGGTCTCGGAGCCACTGGACAGTTCGATCTTGGCCTTTTCGGAGGCTTCGATCAGGCGCTGCAACGCCTGCGGGTCTTTGCGGAGGTCGAAGCTGTTTTCCTTCTGAAACTCGGTGGCGAGCCAGTCCACGATGCGCTGATCGAAGTCCGCGCCGCCAAGGTGGGTGTCGCCTGAAGTCGATTTCACTTCGAACACGCCGTCGCCCAGTTCCAGAATCGTCACGTCGAAGGTACCGCCGCCGAGGTCGAAGACCAGCACGGTTTCGTTGCCCTTGCGCTCCAGACCGTAGGCAAGTGCAGCAGCCGTAGGCTCGTTGATGACGCGCAGCACGTTCAGGCCTGCAATTTCACCCGCCTGCTTGGTGGCTTCACGCTGACTGTTGTCGAAGTAGGCGGGCACGGTGATGACCACGTCCACGATTTTCTCGCCCAGTTTGGCGCTGGCGTCGGCCACCAGCTTGCGCAGCACTTCCGCGCTGACCTGTTCGGGGGCGTATTCCTTACCGTTCACGTCCACCCGCACGCTGCCGCCCGCGCCTTCCTTCACCTTAAAGGGGCTGCGGCCCGCTTCCTGAGATACTTCGTCCCAGCGGCGGCCAATAAAGCGCTTGATTTCAAAAATAGTGGCCTGCGGGTTCAGCGCGGCCTGACGGCGGGCGATCTGCCCCACGAGGCGCTCGTCGCCCTTGAAGGCCACGACGCTGGGGGTAGTGCGTGCGCCCTCGGCGTTCACGATCACTTCGGGGCGTCCGCCTTCCATCACCGAAATAACGCTGTTGGTGGTTCCCAAATCGATTCCGACTGCTTTTGGCATGTATTTGACTCCTTGAGTGGATAAGATTCTGCCGCTACGAGAACAGCAGTTCTAAACTTGGATCATCATAGTGGCACAGTTGAGAACAGTCAATAGAGTTGAGTGTGGTGCGCTCAACTTCAAGGCGGTATGAAGGCCGAGGCGCGGCCCGAACTTTCCCCCTTTTCTTCCATATTCATCCTGCCGGGTCGGCATAGACTGATGCATGTCGCCTGTGGTCAGCCAGCAGATGTGCAGCCCAAGCTCTCAGGGGCCGCAGCCGTGAAACGTCCGAATTGGATGTGGGGGCTGGCGGCCAGCGTGGTCGCGTTGCTGCTCCTCATCAGCGTAGTCACGCCGCGCAGCCGGGGCAGCGAATTGCCGCTGACTGAATTTACCGATGCCCTGAACAACGGCACGGTGCAGACGGCGGTGGTGTCCTTCCAGAACAATACGGCGGCCATTTCGGGCGTGCTGGACGATGGGCGTGAGTACCGAACCCGCACGGTAGCGGCTGATCCGCTGATTACCCTCACGGCGTTGCAGGCGTCAGGCGTCAATGTCACCTACGCGCAGGCGTCCCGCATCAGCGCCCTCACGGTCATCAGTGCGCTGCTGACGTTGGCCCTGATCGGCGGCCTGATCGTGCTGCTGCTGCGTGGGCGGCAGGGCGGCGGCACCGATGCGGCGAGTCAATTTGGGAAATCGAAGGCGGCGGTGATCGCGGAGGGCCAGATCAAACAGACCTTTGCCGACGTGGCCGGATGCGACGAAGCCAAGCAAGACCTGCAAGAAGTCGTGGAATTCCTCCGTCACCCCGAGCGCTACCACCAACTCGGCGCACGTATTCCACACGGCGTCCTCTTGGTCGGCCCTCCCGGGAGCGGCAAGACTCTGTTGGCGAAAGCTGTGGCTGGAGAAGCCAAAGTGCCCTACTACTCCATCAGTGGTTCCGACTTCGTGGAAATGTTCGTCGGCGTCGGGGCCGCCCGTGTCCGTGACCTGTTCGAGCAAGCCAGAAAAAGTGCGCCCTGCATCGTCTTCATCGACGAAATAGATGCTGTTGGGCGCAAACGTGGCGTGAGTCTTCAGGGTGGCAACGACGAACGCGAACAGACCCTCAATCAATTGCTCGTGGAAATGGACGGCTTCGGCAGTGGACAAGAAGTGATTATCTTGGCCGCCACGAACAGACCCGATGTCTTGGATGCGGCTCTCTTGCGGCCCGGACGCTTTGACCGTCAAGTGGTGGTCGACGCACCGGATGTGCGGGGCCGGGAAATGGTGCTGCGGATTCATGCCCGCAAGAAGCCGCTGGATGCCAGTGTGGATTTGGCTCTGGTCGCCCGTAGAACAGCGGGAATGGTCGGAGCAGACTTAGAGAATCTGCTCAACGAAGCGGCCCTCTTGGCGGCGCGGGAAGGGCGGACGCGGATTACCGGGCGGGATGTGGATGAGGCGCGTGACCGGGTGCTGATGGGGCCGGAACGCCGCAGCCTCGTGGTCAGAGAAGCAGACCGCAAGGTGACGGCCTACCACGAAGTCGGACATGCCCTCGCCGCCCAGTTGTTGCCACATGCCGACAAAGCCCACAAGCTGACCATCGTTCCGCGTGGGCGTTCGCTGGGTTCTGCCCTGTACACGCCCGAAGACCGGATGCACCACACCCGCGCCGCCCTCCTTGACCTAATTTGTGTGGCGCTGGCCGGACACGCCGCCGAGGATGTCGCCACCGGACACGTGACCACCGGAGCCGCCAACGACTTCCAGAAGGCCACCTCCATCGCCCGCCGCATGGTGACCGAATGGGGCATGTCGGGCGCAGGGCAACTGGCGCTCGCGCAGGACAGCTCCAATTATCTCGGCTTCGGCCCTCAGCCCAGCAACTACAGCGATCATACGGCCCAGACCATTGACCTAGAGACGGCCCTGATTTTGAATTCTCAGTATGCCCGCGCCCACGCCCTGCTGACCGAGCATGCCCACGTGCTGCACCGCCTGACCGACGAACTGATGGTGCGCGAAAGCCTCAGCGGAGACGATGTACGAACCGTGTTGGCAGGCGGATTGTTGCCGGAACTGGAAGCGCCCCCTGTGAGTGGTGGCGACGGCCCCGCGCCGAGTGGGGAGTTGACCCCCGGCCCAGCGTAAAGGGAGATTGAGTGATTGTAAAAACAAGATCAAGCAGTACCGTTAACACGACGGAGTTATTGGCAAGAAAGATTCTGGGGAGGCTTAAAAACTATTCATCTTGTTTCGACACTAAAGTTTCTTTGAGCGACTGTGAAGAGGGTTGTGTTGGGGTATATACTAATAAAGATGGGTCTTGCATATCCATATTCAAGACTTATATTAAAATATTTAACTGCGGCGAAATTAAAATGGTTGAGTTTGGTGAAATAACTTCTCTATCACTGCACAGCGACAGTGGAATCAAAAGCGACACCCACGGTATAAAAGTCGTTTGTGGAAATTCGGAAGAGAAATTCATTCCCATTTTAGGTGGGGAAGGTAGATTCCGGGATGCCTTCGAGTTCCTCAGATTTTTAATGAGAAGAACGGGCCAATGAGCATTTAAAGTCAAAGCCTCTTGCACTACTGATTTCCCATCACTTACGCTTCCTGCCCCGCGCCCCGCTCTGGTACAGCTTTTTCCGGCACCGCGCAAGACCCGTCCTCGCAGCCTTCCGCCGCTTCTGCCCCGGCCACCGGACTGAGCATGGTCAGGGGCGCGGGATTCAGCTCGGCCCAGAGTTGCTCCAGTGCGCCGCGCAACACTTCGGCGGGCTGTGCGCCACTGACGCCGTATTTGCCGCCCAGCACAAAGAAGGGCACGCCGCTGATGCCGTAAGCCCGCGCCTGTGCCTGATCCTGCCGCACCTCGGCGGCCCCGGCGTCGGTGTCCAGTGCAGCCCGCACCGCCGTCCCGTCCAGCCCCACTTCTGCGGCCAATGTTGCCAGCGTATCGCGGCTGCCCACATGCTGCCCTTCCGTAAAATACGCGGCCAGCAGGCGTTCTTTCATGGCGTCCTGCTTGCCCTCGTGGGCAGCCAAATGAATGACGCGGTGGGCATCGAAGGTGTTGGTGGGCACCAGCCGCTCGAAGTGATACTCCAAGCCTTCCGCCGCCGCCGTTTGGGTCATGTTGTCCAGCATGGCCTGAGCGCCCGCCGAGCCCTGTCCGTATTTGCTGCCCAGAATGTCGCGCATCTTCCGGGTCTCTTCTACTGGGGCAGAAGGATCTAGCTCGAAGGCATGCCACACCACTTCCACGGCGTCCCGGCCCGCGAACCCTTCCAGCGCCGTCTCGAAGCGCCGTTTGCCCACGTAGCACCAAGGGCAGGCAATATCAGACCAAATATCCACGCGCAGGGGTTGGGGGCCAGCAGGAAGGGCAGTCATACGTTCAGTCTGGCACGTCCGCATAGCCCCGGCAGAGAGCAGGCTTACGAAGCGGATTCGGCCCGCCCCGTACACTGATTTATGACCTCTTTAAAGCCTGACTTTCAGAAGCCGACAGACGCCGAACTGCGCCAAAGCCTTACGCCGGAGCAGTACCGCGTGACCCAGCACGAAGGCACCGAGCGGGCCTACACAGGCGAGTATTGGGATCACGACGGCGCGGGCATTTACGTGGATGTGGTGTCGGGCGAAGCCCTGTTCAGCAGCCTCGACAAGTACGACGCGGGGTGCGGGTGGCCTTCTTTTACGCGGCCCATTCCCGGCAAAGCCCTGACCGAAAACACCGACTACAAGATCGGCTATGCCCGCACCGAAGTTCGCTCTACGCAAGCTGATTCCCACCTCGGCCACGTGTTCCCCGACGGCCCACAGGAAGCAGGCGGCCTGCGCTACTGCATCAATTCGGCGGCCCTGCGCTTTGTGTCTGTCGCAGAGCTGGAAGCGCAAGGCTACGGAGAATTCGCGGGTCTGTTCTCTAATAAATAGGGAAGAAGGCCGCCCCGATGATGTGGGCGGCCTTCTTCCATTGCAGTTTCTACGGCTGACGCGGTGTTTGGCTTTTCCCACTTCCCACTCACCACTTACGGTTTACTCCCCGCGTTCGCAGGCGATGCTGTTCTGGTTGCGGTCTAACGCGGTGCGGTAGGCAGGCTCGCCCAGTTTGACCGGGGCCACGCCTGCCGCCCGCATTTGCGTACAGGTGCGGTAATACACGGTGCCGTCTCCGGTCAGGCGGGCGCTGCCAGTCACGGGTTTCAGCAGCGAGCGGGCCACGTAGCCTGCCGTGCCTTTGTAGGTGGTGCGGCACCACTGGGAAGACCCGGAGCAGGCCACCAGCACCAGCGTGTTTTTGGGCACGGTTGCCAGTACTGCGCCTGTGGTGGTAGGCGTGCGCCGCAGGTTGGAAGTGGCGGTGGTCAGCGCCGTCGCCGCCTCCGACATCCCCATCAAAGCTGCCGCCAACGCGATCATTCGGACATAGGTTCTCATGAGAACAAGATGTCACATGAAGGTGAAGAGGGGCTGACGAACGGGATTGGGGGAATCTGAAGAAAGGCGGCTGAGGTTGTGCTTAGCTCACCCACTCCTGCAAGCTCTTAACCCCCAACTCTGCACCTACCGCTGCCGCAATCGCCTTAGCCGTCCACTCCGCACCTTCCCGCGTAGATACGATGGGCACCCCGCGTTCCAGCGCCAGCCGCAGCAATTTGGATTCGGTCACGTCGATCAGCAGGTCAGGCAACGTCTCACCGTCGCGCTCCCGAATTACGTTCAGGCCCGCGCCTTCCAGCGTGGCGGCTACCCCGTCCAGTCCCGTGCCCAGCAGCAAGGCCGTACCAGACAAGGGCAGGTAATTCTTGGCCCCCAGTTGCGCCCGGTAAAACGCCAGATACGGGTCTGCATCTATGCCCATGCTCTCGCCCGTGCTTTTCATTTCTGGCCCCAGAATGGGCTGCACGCCCGCAAATTTCAGGAACGGCAGGTGAACTTCCTTGACGCTGTACATGGAGGGCGTTGGGGTCTCGGTAAAGCCGATCTGCTCCAGCGTGTGTCCTACCGCGATCCGGGCAGCACTCTTTGCCAGCGCGTGATTGATGGCCTTGGACACGAACGGCACGGTGCGGCTGGCACGGGGGTTGGCTTCCAGAATGTAGGGCAGGCCGTCTTTAATCGCGTACTGCACGTTCATCAGGCCGCGCACGCCTAGCGCCAATGCCAGCCGCTCCGTCGTCGCCTTCACCTCTGCCAGCAGTTCCGCGCTCAGGCTCACCGGGGGCAGCACGCAGGCGCTGTCGCCGCTGTGGATTCCGGCGGCTTCCACGTGTTCCATGATCCCGGCCACCACCGCAATCTGGCCGTCGCAGAGCGTGTCTACATCCAGTTCCAGCGCCCCTTCCAAAAACTGATCCAGCAAGATGCTCGGCTGGCCTTCTACCGCCGCGTACACCTCGTCCAGATAGGTGACCAGTTCTTCCATGCTGCGAACCGTGCGCATGGCGCGGCCCCCCAGCACGTAGCTGGGGCGAGCCATCAGCGGGAAGCCCAGTTCGGCGGCCAGGGCGCGGGCCTCGGCGGGGGTGGCGGCCACTTTGCCCAGCGGTTGCCGGATGCCGAGGCGCTCGCACAGCGAATTGAAGCTGGCGCGGTCTTCGGCCTCGTGAATGGTTTCGGGTGACGTGCCGATGATCGGCGCACCCGCTGCCGCCAACCGTGCCGCCAGTTTCAGCGGTGTCTGCCCGCCCAGTTGCACGATCACGCCCACCGGTTTCTCGTGCTCCACGATGTTCATCACGTCTTCAAAGGTTAGTGGCTCGAAATACAGGCGGTCTGCGGTGTCGTAGTCGGTGCTGACCGTTTCCGGGTTGGAATTGATCATGATCGTTTCGTAGCCCGCGTCCTGTAAGGCCCAGACCGCATGCACGGTGGCGTAGTCGAATTCCACGCCCTGCCCGATCCGGTTCGGCCCGCTGCCTAAAATCACCACTTTGGGCTTGTCGGTGTGCGTCACCTCGTCTTCCCATTCGTAGGTGGAGTAGTGATACGGCGTGTGGGCCTCGAATTCGGCGGCGCAGGTGTCCACTGTTTTGTACACGGGCGTCGCTTTGGCGTCCTTGCGAATCCGGCGCACGTCCAGCTCGGTCAGGCCCACCAGTTCGCCCAAGCGGGCATCGGAAAAGCCCAGCCGTTTGATCTCGCGCCACAGCTCGTATTTCCATTCGGCCATCGGCCCCAACGCCGCGATTTCACGTTCGGCGGCCACGATTTCGGCCAACTGGGACAGGAACCAGGGGTCTATTTTGGTGGCGTCGAACAGTTGCTCCAGCGTTTCGCCACGTCTGAAGAGTTCGATCACCGCTTCCAGACGGCGGGGATTGCCGTACAGCAGGCCGCGTAGTTCCTCGTCGGTCATGGCCGCGAACGCGCCGCGCACGTCGGATTCCACCGAGCGCATGGCTTTTTGCAGGCTCTCCTTAAAGGTGCGCCCAATCGCCATGACTTCGCCCACGCTCCGCATCTGCGTGCCCAGCGCGTCGGATGTGCCGGGGAACTTTTCGAAGGCAAAGCGCGGAATCTTGGTGACCACGTAATCGATGCTGGGTTCAAACGACGCAGGCGTGACGCGGGTGATGTCGTTGGTCAGTTCGTCGAGGTGATACCCCACCGCCAGCAGCGCGGCAATTTTGGCAATCGGGAATCCGGTGGCTTTACTCGCCAGCGCACTGCTGCGGCTCACACGGGGGTTCATTTCGATCACGATCACGCGGCCATTGGTGGGGTCTACGGCAAACTGAATGTTGCTGCCGCCCGTCGCCACGCCAATTTCCCGAATAATCGCCAACGACTGATCGCGCAGGCGCTGGTATTCCACGTCGCTGAGGGTCTGCGCCGGGGCCACCGTGATGGAGTCTCCGGTATGCACGCCCATCGGGTCGAAGTTTTCGATGCTCGTGATGATGATCACCGTGTCTGCGGTATCGCGCATCACTTCCAGCTCGTATTCCTTCCAGCCCAGAATGCTTTCTTCCAGCAACACGGAGGTCACGGGGCTGTCGCGCAGGCCGCCTTCCGTGATCGCCAAGAATTGCTCGTAGGTATGTGCGATGCCGCCACCGGTGCCGCCCAGCGTAAAGCTAGGCCGAATCACGATGGGCAGGCCGATTTCCTTCTGGTACTCCACAGCTTCTTCCATGCTGTGAACCATCTGGCCGCGTGCCGTCTCAATGCCGATTTTCTTCATGGCGGCCTGAAACAGTTCGCGGTCTTCGCCCTTCTTGATGGCCTCCACGCCCGCGCCGATC
Organism: Deinococcus puniceus; assembly: GCF_001644565.1. Classification (NCBI taxonomy): domain Bacteria; kingdom Thermotogati; phylum Deinococcota; class Deinococci; order Deinococcales; family Deinococcaceae; genus Deinococcus; species Deinococcus puniceus. The sequence goes on from NZ_CP011387.1 coordinate 394,098, forward strand.
AGTTCTACGCCGTATTTGGCAAGCGTGCCGCGCTCGTGCAGTTCCATGGCGAGATTCAGGGCGGTTTGGCCGCCGAGCGTGGGCAGCAGGGCGTCCGGCTTCTCTTTGGCAATCACGTGCTCCACGAATTCGGGTGTCAGCGGCTCTAGGTAGGTCGCGTCGGCCAAATCGGGGTCGGTCATGATGGTGGCCGGATTCGAGTTCACCAGCACCACGCGGTAACCCTCATTTTTCAGGGCCTTCAGCGCCTGCGTTCCCGAATAGTCGAACTCGGCGGCCTGCCCGATCTGAATAGGGCCGCTACCGAGAATAAGAATCGTCTGGAGGTCAGTTCGCTTAGGCATTCCAGAGAAAGAGTATGGCACGGTTGGGGCCGCCTGAGGTGGGAGCGGCGTGCAAGGTTATGCAGCGTAAGAACTGAGATTTAATATACAGGCCAGTCAGGTAAGACGCAGTATCGTGAAGTTGGAAGTTGGGGAGCTTGGGCCAAAGCCAGTGGCCTTCGGTTCGGCGGCCTTCAGTGCGGGGCAGTTCAGGGGAGAGCAGTTCAGCACAGGCATTGGCGCGGCCAGCTGCGGCCAACACCGAGGGTGGGTGAAAGAGAATGCCCAAAAATGTGTTCGTCTGGCTCGCAAGATGGTCACCTTTTGGGCGGCGCTGGGACGATACCCCGCAGCTTCACCGGGCCAAGCAGCGCATCTACCGCGTATGTCTCCTGATGTCGCTGCTGATGTTGGTCATCACGGCCCTGTTGCCGCAATCAGATCCGCGCGTCTCCGAGATTCAGCTGTTCATCAATGCCTTCGGCTTCTTGGTGGCGCTGATCGCCCTGCTCTGTCTGCGCTGGACACGCTGGCTCCGGGTCATCGAACTGCTGATGGCGACGGGTATTTTCGCCTACACGATCTTGTGGGACTCTCTGTTCCTGATGCTTGACGTGTTGCCCAGCCGTGAGTTCGTGATCACGTATGGGCCGGTCTTTTTGCTGGGGGCGGTGATTCTCAGCCTGATGGTGCCGCAGCGGGCGCTTTTGCCCCTGTTGGCCGTGCCTTTTTCGGTTCATGCCGTGCTGACGTGGCTGCTGCTGTCGCGCTCTGAGTGGACTGATCTGCATTCTGCCCGGCTGGTGACCGACCTGACCACCCTGATTACTCTGATTCCCCTGATGTTGGTGGGCGAGTATCAGCGGGCGGTGGTGTTGGCCGAACAAGCTGCCCAATCTATCCACAAGTTGGCCGAAACAGACCCACTCACGGGCATTCTGAACCGCCGGGGTCTGATGGCGCAGCTTGAGCAGGAGGTAGCGGTCATGACCCTGCTGGATATAGACCACTTCAAATCCATCAACGATACCTACGGGCATGAGCAGGGTGACGCGGTGCTGCAAGGGGTGGGGGAGTATCTGGCGAGCCTGACGAGCGCCCACGCGTCCGGCCACCAGCATCTTCAGGTGGGGCGCTGGGGGGGCGAAGAATTTCTGCTGCTGCTGCGTCAGCCGCCTGCTGAAGGCGTCGTGGTGTGGGCCGAAGACCTGCGGGCGGGCCTTCAGCGGCTGTGTCCCAATGGCCTGCCGATCACCGTCAGTGTCGGGGTTGCGGCGCGGTGGCCGGAAGAGCCCGTCGCGCAGACCTTGAAACGGGTGGACGGGTTGATGTATCAGGCCAAATTCGGGGGCCGCAACCGGGTTGCTGTGGCCCCTGAAGACTCCGAATAACACGAATGGGAGAGAAGGAATCGGTCAGAGTGACTTGGTTGGTGGGCGCATCTGACCTACTTCCCCTGCACCGCCCCCCACACCAGCCCCGCTGCGATAGTCCACATCATCACGCCGATAATCAAGTCCAGCACTTGCCATGCACGCGGGTTTTTCATGACGGGGGCCAGTTGGCGGCCTGCCAATGCCAAGCCAAAAAACCAAACCCAAGACGCCAGCAGGGTACCGCCCAAAAAGCCGAGGCGTCCGCTGCTGCTCAGGCCCGCGCTCGCCCCGCCGATCAGCACAAGAGTGTCAAGAAACACGTGCGGATTGAGGAACGTGAACGCGAGGGCGGTTGCCAACACGGCGCGGGGCGATTGCTGCGTCTGCCCTGCCGTGTCGAGGGCCACAGGATGCCGCGCCGACCTGAAGGAGCGCCAGCCGTACCACAGCAAAAACGCCGCGCCAGCCAGCGTGCCGATGAGCGTCAGCGTCGGACTGCGGGCCAAAAATGCGCCGATGCCCAGCACGCCCAAGGTAATTAGCAGCGAGTCGGCTAGCGCACACACGAACGCGGCCAACAGCGCATGTTGCCGCGTCAGCCCCTGCCGCAGCACAAAGGCATTTTGCGGCCCAATCGCCACGATCAGCGAGAAACCGAGGGTCAAACCGCGCAGGAAGGGAGGCACAGGCCTAAGATACCTGACTGGTTAGATTGCTTCTCGCTGAGTTATAGAGACGCTGCGTGCAGACCCCCCAGTCTACTTCGCAGCCAGCCCCCCTTAGAGGGGAGCGCAAAAGATGTTTAGTCCTCCCCTTTAAGGGGGGGCGTTGCGCCAGCAACGGGGGGGTTCACCCAAAATCTCAGCTTAAACACCCCCCCTTGTCTGAACCACCCCGCCCGCCGCCGCTCCGCTTACGCCCAGACTGCACCTATGCCCGAACTCCTGCCCCGCGCCCGCGCTTCTTCGGAAAGTATTTTTTCCCAGATGAGCCGCCTCGCCCTGCAACACGGCGCGGTGAACTTGGGGCAGGGCTTTCCGTCCGACGCGCCCCCGGCCTTCCTGCTGGACGCGGCGCGGGGCGCACTGGGCCGCTGGGATCAGTACGCGCCCCCGGCAGGCCTGCCCATCTTGCGCGACGCCATCGGCACAGATTTGGGTGTAGACGGCGCAGACGTGGTAGTGACTTCGGGCGCGACGGAGGCGCTGAATGTGCTGGCCCTGTCCCTGTATGGCCCCGGCGATGAAGTGCTGATGCTGGAGCCGGTGTTCGATGTGTATCTGCCGCAAGCGCGGTTGTCGGGGGCCAGACCTGTAACCGTGCCCATGCGCCTAGACGACGTTTCTGGCTGGACGCTGGACATGGACGCCCTGCAAGCTGCGGTGACGCCCCAGACGCGGGCAATCTTGCTCAATAGCCCGTTTAATCCTACTGGCACGGTCTTCACGCCCGCCGAATGCGCCGAACTGGTGGCCCTCGCCCGCGCCCATGATCTCTGGATCATCAGCGATGAGGTCTACGACGAGTTGTATTTCGGAGACAAGCCCACGTCGTTTCGCACCTTGGCCCCCGAGCGCACGTTTACGGTGGGCAGCGCGGGAAAACGGCTGGAGGCCACCGGCTGGCGCGTGGGCTGGATCGCCTGCCCGCCGGGGCTTGCGCCGATGCTGGCGGCCATTCGACAGAACGGGTCTTTTTGTGCGCCCACGCCGTTTCAGGTGGCGGTGGCGGCGGCCTTGCCCCTTGCCCGCGAATCGGGATTTTATGAGGGCCTGCGGGCAGGCTACGGCCAGCGCATGAGCCTGCTGGCGTCGGGCCTGCGGCAACTGGGGGCCACCGTATTTGTGCCGAGCGGCACGTATTTTCTGACCGCCCGCCATCCCCACTGGACAGCCGATACGTTGGTGAGGCAAGCGGGCGTGGCTGTCATTCCCGGCGCGGCTTTTTATGCCCAACATGCCGCGCCAGACGGTCTGTTGCGCCTCGCCTTCTGCAAATCCCAGCCCGAAATAGAGCGGGCGCTGGACAGCCTCAGCAGGTACGCGGTGCAGACCCCTGCCTGAGTTGTTTGCCCCGGCATCGCCGCCAGAAGGTACAGGCTTCGTAAAGGCTCCTGAGTTTCACGGCATGGCAAGCGCCATTACACTTGCCGGTATGAAGAAGGCTCTGATCGGACTTGCACTACTTGCTGCCGCCTCCTCTGCTTCGGCTGCCACGTATGTCGGTGGCTCTATCGGCACAGGCCTGACGGTTCATCTCCAGAACGACCTCGACGCGGCCTCGGCTGTCCGTTACGGCCTCAACCTCGACGCTGTGAGCCTGTTCCGGGGCGGCTCCTTGGCTGTCGGCGGCGACGTGGCCTACCTCAACGACATCATCGGTCAGGATTTGGGCGGCCTCAGCCCCTACTACGGCCTCGGTCTCGGTGCATATGTGTCCTTGGGCAGCAACAACGAAATCTCGGTTTATCCCAACGGCATTCTCGGCCTCAAGTTTCAAGTTTCCGATCCCCTGTCGGTCTTCGTGGAAGGCTCGGCAGGCCCCCGCGTCAGCATCGGCGGCGGCCAGACGGGCATCGGCTTCGGCTTCGGCGCACGCATTGGCCTGAACTACCAACTGCCCTAAGCTCTCCCTTTCGACTCAGCCGCCCTGCTTTGCGTGGGGCGGTTTTCTGTGTTGCAGGTGTGTTCATCTATCCTGTCTATACGACCCCCGATCCGACCTGGGCAAGTTTGCCTCACCTTCTTCATGAACTTTGTTAAGCTCGATTTGTGAAAAAGACTCTTTTTGCTCTGCTGGCCCTGGCCACCGTCTCTACTGCTGCCGCCGATAGCCTCGGCCTGCGTACCAACTACAACCGCGTGTTTGTAGAGAACGCTTCGGGCAACTTTACCTTCGGTGTGGAGTACGCCTACGACATCGACAGCGAGTCTGTCGTGCGGGCTGGCATCGACCTTGACCCTGATGTGTTCGGCAGCGGCGTGTTCGGCTTGGGCGGCGACGTGGCTTACCTGCGGAACTTCGACGGTGTGGGCGACGCCAACTACAACGTGTATTACGGCGCTAGCCTTGGCCTAGAAGTGGCTACGGCGTCTAGTGAGGGTGCCCGCATTACGATTTTTGGCCTGACGCCCGCAGGCGTGGTTGGCACGCGCTACTTCCTGACCCCTGAATTCGGCCTCAGCGCCGAGGTCAACGTTGGCCCCACATTCGCTTTTGGCCTTGCTAGCGTCGGTTCCGAGAGTGCCTCGGTCTCTAATAGTGCTTTTGGTGCAGGCGTGCGCTTCGGCATCAACTACCGCTTCTAAGCCCACTTTATCTGTCCCCAAAGAGGCCGCCCTGTGCGGTCTTTTTCAGTTTCGCTCTATCGTTCGGCTTGACCCCTTCCCCCATGCCTGCTACCCTCTGCATACCTATGCGTTAAAAGCGCATAAGCATACGTTATGACCTTCCCCTCCCCCCGACGCTGAAGCCCCGGCCTTCCTGAACCTAGGAGTGGCCGGACGCCTGACGCCGGGGGCTTTGTGTGCTGCCCAATCAGTCAACTCAGCCAACCAACTTCGCCCCCACCCTGCCCTAAACCGGAGACAATAAGCCATGACCCAAAACCCTGCCCCCACACAAGCTGCGCCAAAGCAAAAAATTGTGCTCGCCTATTCGGGCGGCCTCGATACATCCATCATCCTGAAGTGGCTGCAAACTGAGCGCAATTACGATGTGGTGTGCTTTACCGCCGATTTGGGGCAGGGCGACGAGGTGGAAGAAGCCCGCGTGAAGGCGCTGAACACAGGCGCGGTGGCCGCCTACGCGCTGGATTTGCGCGAGGAATTTGTGCGCGATTACGTGTTCGCCATGTTCCGCAGCAGCGCCCTGTACGAAGGCTATTACCTGCTGGGCACGTCTATTGCCCGCCCGCTGATTGCCAAGAAAATGGTGGAAATTGCCCAGAAGGAAGGCGCAGTGGCGGTGTCTCACGGTGCGACGGGCAAGGGCAACGATCAGGTGCGCTTTGAAATGACGGCCTACGCCCTGCAACCGGACATAGTAACGGTGGCTCCTTGGCGAGATTGGGAATTTCAGGGCCGCGCTGACCTCGAAGCCTTTGCCCACGAACACGGCATTCCCGTGCCCACCACCAAAAAAGACCCGTGGAGTACCGACGCCAACATGCTGCATATCTCTTTTGAGGGCGGCATTTTGGAAGACCCTTGGACTGAGCCACCCGCCCATATGTTCAAGCTGACGGTGGCCCCCGAAGCCGCGCCCGACGAGGCGGAATATGTGGAAGTGGAGTTCTTGAACGGCGATCCGGTGGCGATCAACGGCGAGCAACTCAGCCCCGCCGCCCTGCTGACCAAAGCCAACGACATCGGCGGCAGGCACGGCATTGGCCGCCTTGACCTCGTGGAAAACCGCTTTGTGGGCATGAAGTCTCGCGGCGTGTATGAAACCCCCGGCGGCACGCTGCTGTATCACGCCCGCCGCGCCGTGGAAAGCCTGACGCTTGACCGCGAAGTGCTGCACCAGCGCGACGCTTTGGCCCCCAAATACGCCGAACTGGTCTACAACGGCTTCTGGTTCGCGCCCGAACGCGAGGCCCTTCAGGTGTATATGGATCACGTGGCCCAAAGCGTCACCGGAACCGCCCGCATCAAGCTGTATAAGGGCAACTGCATCGTGGTGGGCCGCAAAGCCCCCAAGAGCCTCTACGACAAAGACCTCGTGAGCTTTGAAGCGGGGGGCGACTACAACCAACATGACGCCGGAGCTTTCATCAAGCTAAATGCTCTGAGAATGCGCGTGCAGGCACGGGTTGAGGCAAAGGCCGCCAAAAAGGACTGAACCCATGACGCTGACTGATCTGGTAGCCCACACCCTGCCCCGCCTGCAATCCCTCACCGACGCGCAGGCCAGCGCCAAAGCCTTGCCCGACGTGTGGAGCGCCAAAGAAGTCTTGGGCCACCTGATCGACAGCGGCGTGAACAACCATGCCCGGTTCGTGCGGGCTAGCGTACAGAGCGGCCTAGAGTTGCCCGGTTACGCGCAAAACGATTGGGTGGCAGCGGGCGCGTATGGGGCGCGAACTTGGGTCGATCTGGTCACGCTCTGGGCGGCCTATCAACTCCAGTTGGCGCACGTCATCGCGCATTTGCCGCCGCCTGCACTGGCCCATACTTTGCGTGTGGGCGGGGGAGAGTCCGTCACGCTGGGCTTTCTGGGCGAGGATTATGTGGCCCATCAGGTGCATCATCTGAACCAAATTTGGGAGCGCACGGGCGCATGAGTTTGCCCGCCGGATACCTGTTGCGCCGGGCCACGCCTGCCGACGCTGAGACTATTCAGGCCCAACGCGACGCCATGTTCGTAGATATGGGCAAAGACCCCGTTCAGCTTCAGCAGGTGCATACTGCCGCGCTGGGCTGGCATCGGCGGATGCTGCAAGTGGGCTTGTACGACGGGTTTTTGCTGGAGACTGAGGGCGTGGTGGTGGCAAGCGCGGGTCTGCTGTGGCGAGACTGGCCGCCCAGTGCCGCCACCATCGAGCAGACGCGGGCCTACCTGATGAACGTGTATGTTCAGCCGCCGCACCGGGGCAACGGATTGGCCCAGTTTTTAATAGAAGAAATGCTGGCGGAGTGCGCCCTGCGCGGCGTGCATATCGTCTCCCTGCACGCCAGCGAAGCCGGACGCCCGATCTATGAACGGCTGGGCTTCCGTTCAAACTCCGAAATGGAATTGGTCTTGCCATGACCTCTGCCCTGCGCCCCGTTACCCGCGCCGACTTGCCCAAGTTTCATACCGTGATGATGGCGGCTGGCATGGATGCCCGTTCTAGCTGGAGCCGCACCACCGTTGCCGACTTGGAACACTCGCTGTTCGGCGTTGGCGCGGGCGGATTCTTGGCTTGGGCAGGCGCGGAAGCAGTGGGCTGCGTCGGCTTTCGCCCCGATGGTTCGCACACCCTGACGCTGAATAAACTCGCCACATTGCCGAACGCACGCGCTCAGGGCATCGGCGCGGCGCTGGTGCGGGCGGTGGAAGACTTGGCCGCCGAGCAGGGTTTTAGGCGAGTGCTGTTGGCCGTCTCGCAATTCAATTTAGAAGTTATCCCTTTTTACGAACGGCTGGGGTATGTGCAGGATTCGGCGGCGGTGTATGCACATGCCAGCCCGCAGAGTCCTAAACCGGTGGTACTGGTGAAGGAGCAATTGTGAAACATAAGAGAGCGGGCTCTTTATGTGGCGTCCTCTTAATTTCTTCTCTCTCTGCTTGTGCCCCCACTCTGACAGGCCCATCGGGAGAGAGTTACAAGACAGATGTGAAAATAGGAATGCAGATGCTCGTCGTAGAGCGTGTTCCATTGGCTGAACTGAATGATGGCACGCCGAACACTGCTTATGTCAAATTCCCTAATTGTGACAGGGCTGTCGTGTCTGTTGCTGATGTTCGGAAAATAGGTTCCGAAAAAGCAGCCGAAATATGCAACAGGAGCCTCGAAGCTTACAGCGGTGGAGTAAATACCATAGGGAATATTGCTTTGATTCTAAGTGTTCCGGCAGTTATCGTTCTGTTTTATCTCCTAAGCCTCATTTCACCCGATTTCTAGGTAAATTTATGACCAATACAAAAGATAAAAAGCTCTGGGGTGGCCGTTTTGCCGAAGCTACCGATGGCCTCGTGGAACTCTTCAACGCCTCTGTCGGCTTCGATCAGCGGCTGGCCGAGCAGGATATTCGCGGTTCGCTGGCGCATGTGGCGATGCTCGGGCAGGTGGGCATTCTGGACGCTCCAGAAGTCGCGCAGATTACGGACGGCCTGAATGACGTGCTGGCCGACATTCGCGCTGGAAATTTTGAATGGCGACTAGACCGCGAAGACGTGCATATGAACGTGGAAGCCGCGCTGCGTGACCGGGTTGGCCCCGTGGCGGGCAAGCTGCACACGGCCCGCAGCCGCAACGATCAGGTGGCAGTGGATTTCCGGCTGTTTACCAAGGAAGCGGCGCACGATCTGGCCGACAAAACGCGGGCACTCCGGGCCGTGATGCTGGCCGAGGCCGACAAGCACCTGCAAGCTGGGGTCATTTTGCCGGGCTACACGCATTTGCAGGTGGCCCAACCGATTTTGCTGGCGCACTGGTTCATGGCCTACGTCGCCATGCTGGAGCGCGATGAAGGCCGCTTCCGCGACGCTACCGAGCGCATGGACGAATCGCCACTGGGCAGTTCGGCATTGGCAGGCACGCCTTGGCCGATAGACCGACACGCTACCGCCGCCGCCCTCGGTTTTGCCCGCCCCACCGCCAACTCTCTAGACGGTGTGGGCAGCCGTGATTTTGCGCTGGAATTCCTGAGCGCCTGCGCCATTCTCAGCGCCCATTTGTCGCGCCTGTCGGAAGAACTGATCTTGTATTCCACCTTTGAATTCGGCTTTATTACGCTGCCCGATTCGCACACCACAGGCTCCAGCATCATGCCCCAGAAGAAAAACCCGGATGTGTCCGAGTTGGCACGCGGCAAGGCGGGGCGCGTGTTCGGCAACCTGATGGGCCTGCTGACGGTGGTGAAAGGCACGCCGCTGGCCTACAACAAGGATTTGCAGGAAGACAAAGAGGGCGTGTTCGACAGTTACGACACCCTCAGCATCGTGCTGCGGCTGTATGCCGACATGATGCCTAAGACCGTGTGGCACGCCGAAAGAACTAAAGCGGCAGCGGCACGGGGCTACAGCACGGCAACCGACGTGGCCGACTATCTGGCCCGGCAAGGCGTCCCCTTCCGCGAGGCGCATGAAGTGGTGGGCGGACTGGTAGGCATTGCTTCCCGCTCTAGCCGCCAACTCTGGGAACTCACCGACGCCGAACTGAAGGCCGCCCACCCGCTGCTGAATGCTGAAGTCGCCCAGAACCTGACCGTAGAAGAGAGCGTCAAAAACCGCGCCAGCTACGGCGGCACTGCCCCAGAGCGGGTGCGAGAAGCCATAGCCGACGCTCAGAAGAAATTAGAGGGCTGATGATGGATGTGACGGTCAGACTAGACGGCACCTTGCTGGGCAAGCGGCAGCAGGAATGGGCGCAGCATTTGGCGAACCCGGCTCAGAATCCGCTTGTGCCTGACGCAGATGGCCGCCTGTCTGGTGATGGATTCACCCTCCAAAACGAACTCTGCGTGTACAGCCAACTGCAACCTCAATACGCCGAGGGCCTGTTTTATTCGGGCATCATCGTGACCAAGCGCCCCTGTGCCACCGTGTTTGACCTGACACTCGCTGAAGCCACTGCTACACACGAACTTCTTGCCGAAGTGAAAGCGCACCTTGACGCCACCGTACAACCCGACGGCTACACAGTCGGCTGGAATGTGAACCCGGCGGGCGGCCAGCACATCCAACACGTACACCTGCACGTCATTCCCCGCTGGAATACCGACGCGGCGGCGGGCGTGGGCCTGCGCTGGTTTTTTCGGCAGGTGGCAAGCCAAGCAGAGGAGCAGGAGCGACGACAAGGTTTAGCCAATGCATCCGCCTCTGCCAACCTCGCGCCCATCTCTGAATCTGCCCCCGAAGGAGTGCCTATGACTGCCACTGAACTGACCACTATTCCCGCCGTGCTTCCTCTGACCCAGCAGCACATCAAACTTCGTCAGGCGACAAATCTGGACGACCTTGAAGTTGTGCGTGATTTGATTCTGGCGGCTGATTTGAGCCAACACCGCGCAGATATTACGGTGACTTTAGAAGGCAGCACTTACTGGATTGCCGACCTGAACGGCGTTCCCGGCGGCTGCATCGGCCTGGAGCATGGGCAGGGCGTGTCCCTCATTCGCTCCACTGCCGTGCTGCCCGACTCGCGGTCTCAGGGCTTGGGCCGCGCCCTCGTTCGCAGCGCACTCACGCAGGCCAGTTTGCGCGGCGACCATACCGTGTACCTGTTCAGTCAGGAGGCGGGCGACTATTGGCAGCGCTTCGGCTTCGTGCCCACCAGTGGCGATGAGTTGTCGGCGGCCCTCAGCAACGCGCCGCAGGTGCAAAGTGGCCTGAGCCGGGGCTGGCTTCATGAGGAACAGGCGTGGAAGTTAGAATTGGTGCAGCAAGAGAGCGTGCAGCAGGAGAGCGCGGGGCAGTGAAGCAGATGGGAGATGTGAGTCCTGTACGCACATGGGAGCGTTCCCACACGGGCGCGGTGCGCTATGCTGTCGCCACGCAAAACCCAAGCGACCCGGACGCCCCCTCAGGCTTCCTCGACGCACCGTTCATTCCGACCTCTGGAGGCACTCACCATGACCGACTCATCTGTTCAAATTCGCCTTGCCAATGCCCAAGACAAAGAAACTATCGTGCGCGTGATGGAAGAAGCGGGCCTGAGCACCGAAGCGGCGCTGGCCGAAGGAACCACCTACTGGGTTGCGGAGCGCGGCGGGCAGCCAGTGGGGGCCATCGGGCTGGAACACGGCGACACGGCCTCGCTGCTGCGTGGGGCGGCCATTCTGCCTGCGGCGCGGGGCGGCGGGCTGGGCAGGCGCTTGGTCATGAGTGCTGTGGAATACGCGCAGGGACGCGGAGACCGGGCTATTTATATGTTCAGCAAGGGCGGCGACTGGGGCACTTTCGGGTTTACGCAAGTGCCATTGGCCGTCGTGATGGGCGATTTGCCCAACGCGCCGCAAATTCAGGCCTACAAAGCCAAGAGCGAGCGCCCCGGCGGAACCACATGGATGCGGGCACTGGATACGGGCGCAAGCAAAGCGTAAGGGGGAACGTGGAGGGTGGATCGTGGATTGGAGTCAACACCAAATCTTTTCCCACGATCCACAATCCACGATCTAGCTCTAGTCTTGGGGGCCACCCATGACCCTGTCTCTGGACTCCATCGCCGTCCCCGATCTGCATCCCGATTCTCCCCTCAGCACCCGCAAGGCCCGCCTCAGCGACATAGACGCCATTCACGAACTGATCGGCTATTGGGCGGCGCGGGGGCTGATGCTGGTGCGTTCGCGGGCGCTGCTGGCCCAAACCATCCGAGATTTTCACCTGTATTTGGCCGAACCACACGCGGGCCACCCCGGTGGCTTGGCGGGAGTGTGCGGCCTGCACATGCTGGCCCCCGACTTGGCAGAAGTGCGCGGTCTGGCCATTCATCCGGCCATGCAGGGGCGTGGGCTGGGCAAAAAACTGGTGGAAGCCTGTGAACGGGAAGCGCGGGAGATCGCCTTGCCTGCTCTGTTCGCGTGGACTTATCAGCAGGGATTCTTTGAAAAGTGCGGCTTTGTGCGAATAGACAAGACCAACCTGCACCCCAAAGTCTGGAGCGAATGCCAACGCTGCGCCTTCTTCGAGAATTGCAATGAAATTGCGATGTACAGAGAATTGACTTGACCGATCTGGCGGGCAGGATTCGGCAGGGGTTGCATAACCGGGCCAATCCTGCCCTTGCTCCGGCCATGTTCGCCTATATGAAAGGCATCCAGCCGTTTCTGGGCGTGCAGACTCCGGCGCGGCGCGAGGTGGTGCGGGCGGCGCTGAAGCTGGAGCCTGACCGGGCTGTGCGCTTTGCCGCCGCGCTGGATTTGTGGGCAGGCGAGTTCCGGGAAGAACGGTATACGGCGCTGGACGTGTTGGCCGCCAGTCGCCCCCGCCCCGCCGATCTGCCCTTTCTGGAAGGCCTGTTGCCTGCCGCCGATCACTGGGACGTGCTGGATTCGTTGTCGCCGTTGCTCGCTCAGGCTTTTGCAGATGCAGCACAGAGGCGCGAGCGGGTGGAAGTGTGGCGGGTCAGCCCCCATCTGTGGACAAGGCGGGCGGCGGTATTGGCGCAACTGAAGGCCAAAACAAACACCGACACCGACTTGTTGCTAGACACTATCCGAGCCGTGCAGCACGAGCGCGAATTCTTTATTCAGAAGGCTATCGGCTGGGCCTTGCGCGAGTACGCCAAAACCGATCCGGCGTGGGTTCGGGCCGCCGTGGAAACATTGGGCCTAACTGGACTGGCGCGGCGGGAAGCCTTGAAGCATCTGCTCTAACCAAATGTTCATCTGTGGGAGGCGCTAGGCCAATTTGCCCGTCCGCCCCACCTGACTGCCCGCTAAGATGGAGGCATGAAGAAAACGCTTTCGCTGACGTTGCTGCTTGCCACTCTTGCTTCAGGGGCGCAGGCCGCCACGCTTGCCCAGAATATGCCCGCTGGGGCGCTGCTGACGCTGGAAAGCAAGAACGCGGGCGGAGCCATAGACCGCCTGTTCGGGCTTGTGGGGCAAGTGGCCGAGAGCGTGGGCGAAGGTTCTGACGATGTGGCTGACCTGACCCAGACCCTCACTGGATTTCAGCAGATTCTGAAAGGTTCGCTGGGCAAAGAAGGCGCACTGGGCGTGTTTACTGTGGGCGCACCCGGCAAGCCCTTCGATCTGCACGTGCTGGCGGCCTCGCGCACCGATGAGCTGTCCGACGAGATGCTGGGCCAGATGCTGCCCGACAAACCCGGCGCGAACGTTGGTCTGTACTCCTTCTCGCGTCAGGGCCGGATGTTCGTGGGGCAGTCTCAGGGATTGGTGTACATGTCCAGCAACAAAACCCTGTTGATGAATTATCTGGGCCGCCTGAGTGGCAACACGGCCCCCCGCCTGCTGAATTCTGCCGCCTACACCGCGCCCACCGCTGCGAAAGGCGAGCAGGAGCTGTCGTTTTTCGTCAACTTTTCCGCCGCCGCCAAAGTCGCCCGCAGCCAATTCGCCCGCTTCTTCCTGCCGCGCCTGCTGTCGCCCATCGTGGACGCTGTAGACACTTTGGGCCAGTATTCGGCTGGGTTCACCACCACAGACGCGGGCCTGACCGGACAAGCGGCGCACGCGGTCAATCTGGAGGGCAAAGACAAACCACTGACCCGTATGCTGACCAGTACCACCAATTTTGCCGTGCAGAACATCATTCCTGCCAACGCCGAAACCGTGGCGGCCCGTGCCTGCGCCCCCGAGAGCAACGCCTATGCCGCCCGCTGGCTCACCCGCATCGATCTGATAGACCCGGTGGGCTTCCTGACCGACAGCCAACTCGCCAGCCACTTGGAGCGTTCGGCGCGGTATTTGGGCAACGAGTGTGCTCAGGTTGCGCTGGACGGCGCACAGGCCGCAGGCTTCGACGCCGCCAACCCCCTGAGTGCCCTGGATTACAGCGTGACCTATCAGCGCGTCACGGATTTGTCTGCCGCCGAAGCCCATATGCCCGAATATGCACAGGCCGTGAATACCGCGATTGCGGGCTTGGCCCAGAGCCTCGGGGATCTGGTCAAGAACACGGATATGGGCGATCTGGCGGGCCTGGGCGGCATGGATGATTTTCCCGCCGGGGCACAGGCAGGCGCGCTGGCCTCGGCACTGGGCGGCGTGGGCGAACTGACCGAATTGTTAGGCAAAGTGCAGATGGTCTACAACTTCCGGGATGGTTACCTGATCACGGCTTACAGTCAAGCCGCCCTAGACGCCGCGATGGCCGAGGATGCCCCGCTGCTGGCCGCCGACGCCGATTTCGTGGCCGCTGCCCTCAAGACTCAGGGGGCGGCAGGCTGGCAGTACGCCCGCAACCCCGCCGACGTGACCGAAGAGCAGATGATGGGCGTCTTTGCGAATGCCCTTGCCGATGCAGGCATGGCCGACGCCGACACCGAGGGCATGACCGAGGAAGAGAGAGCGGATTTGGAAGAGATGCAGGACTCTATGGCCGGAATCTTCGAGCCTGTGGGCACCGTCCTGACCGATCTGATCAACCGCTATGACGGCCTGACTGCTCAGAGCAGCGTCAGCGGCAACCTGATCGTCAGCAAGTCCAACGTGAAGTTCACTTGGTAGACCGAACGGATTGGCCCCACCTTTCCTATTCACGGTTGATGCATTAAAATACGCCCCGGCAATGGGCGTGGTAACGAAAAAGGCTGTCCAGACTGCGTTGTGGTCAGGCAGCCTTTTTTCTTGAATGTATGAATACAACATCCCCGGCGCGTGAGTGTCTATATGGCCTGCTTTGCCCCGGCTGAGGCCAGCTATGATGCACCACGCGCCATGAACTGCGTCCAGAGAGGCGCGAATGGAGGAGGCCAAGCATGAGTTTAATCAGCATGTTGAAAAAGGAACGGGCAATTCTGGCCCTCGAAGACGGCACGGTCTACCGGGGCTACGCCTACGGACACCGGGGCGAAACGGTGGGCGAAGTGGTGTTCAATACCTCGATGACCGGGTATCAGGAAATCATGACCGACCCCAGCTACAACGGGCAAATCGTGACCATCACCTACCCGCACGTGGGCAATTACGGCGTGGCGATTTACGACATGGAATCCAATAAGCCGTATGTACGCGGCTTTATTTCCCGCGAGTTTTCGGGCACCTACAGCAATCACCGCGCCCAGCAGTCCCTAGAGGCGTTTATGCAGCAGTACGGCGTCGTGTCCATTCAGGGCATCGATACGCGGGCGCTGGTGCGGCGGCTCCGTTCGGGTGGCGTGGTCAAGGGCGTCATCGCCCACCGCTCCTACACGCACCCCGAAGACTCTTACGGCGAATTTACGCCCGCCGAAGAGCAGGTGTATGTGCGCCGCGCACAGGGCCATCAGGACATCGACGGCTTCGACATGACCCGCGAGGTCACCACCGCGCTGCCCTACGCCTTCCCCACCCTCCGCAGCGGCAAGCGCGTGGTTCTTATGGATTTCGGCATCAAGCACACCATCATCGAGCGGTTGGCCGAAGTGGGCATCGAACCTATCGTGGTTCCGGCGCACACCACCCCGGCGCAAATTATGGCCTTGCAGCCACACGGCCTGTTCCTCAGCAACGGCCCCGGCGATCCCGCCCCGCTGGAATACGCCCACAAAGCCGCGTGGGAACTCATGGGCCTCCTGCCGACTTTCGGCATTTGCCTCGGCCACCAGATTCTGGGCCTCGCGGCGGGCGGCAAAACCTTCAAGATGAAGTTCGGTCACCGGGGCGGCAATCAGCCGGTCAAAAATCTTCTGACCAATACTGTAGAAATCACCTCGCAGAATCACGGGTACGCCGTCGACCTCGAATCTATTCCCAACGGCGCGTTTGTGGCGACCCACATCAACCTGAACGACGGCACGCTGGAAGGCATGGCACACACGCGTTATCCGGTGTTTTCGGTGCAATACCACCCGGAAGCCAGCCCCGGCCCACACGATAGTCGGTACCTGTTCAACCGGTTTATAGAGGAAATAGATCTGTTCGACGGAAGTGGGGGTACACCCGTCGCCAAGGCGTCTACAGGCCGTTTGGGGGTTTGACAACACCTTTCCTGACCGGGATGATGCTAGCAGCTAGGAAGTGAAGTTTTTCATGTTTGGGCGAACCTCATGCGTGACTCAAGAAAAACTCACCCATCCTAACTTCCTGTCGAGGTTGTGACAGGAGTGTCAGAAACAAACAGCTATCGTTCGACGCGGTTTGTGAAGTTTCCGACATACAACTGGCTGTTCCGGAGCGATGAATCACCTGGCCTATACGGGCGCCTGTCAGGTGTGGAGCGAGTGGCGCGACCGACAGAACTGTGGATGATTCCACACCTGTCGGTCTTTTTTGCTCCTAGGAGGATTCCACCTTGAAACGCACTCTCGTTCTTATGCCCACCGTACTGCTCTGCCTTACTGCTCTGGCAGCCGCACAGACCCCAGCCAGCAGCGGCACCGTCAACAAAGTCATCAAGTTCGTCCTTGCACAGGATCTCATCAAGACCAGCACCGTAGACGGCACCACCACCGAGCAAGTGGTGCTTGGCCCCAAAACAGTGTTGCCCAACGACATCCTGCGTGAAGAAGTGACCGTGACCAACATTAGCGGCAAAGCGCTGAACACCGTGTACGTGGGCATTCCTGTGCCCAAAGGAACCGAGTTCAGTGGGCAGGCCACGCCCACCAACGAGCGTTGGAAGCTGTTGTACTCCATCGACAACGGCAAAACCTACGCCGCCACGCCCACCCGCACGGTCACCGTGACCGAAAACGGCAAAAGCGTGACCAAGCAAGTCGCGGCCCCCACCAACACGTATACCAACGTGCGCTGGACAGTCGCCACCCTCAAGAAGGACGAATCGTTGAAGCTCAGCTTCCGCGTGAAAGTCAAGTAAGTTCCGAGTTCAACCGTTTCGTCCCAGTTGTCAAGCAAGTTTTTAAGCGTCAATTCATTTGCACATTGGCTCAGTTGTACACAAACAAGTCATTGAGTCCGAGCAGTACACAGGAGAACACATGAAGAAGTCTTGGTCGTTCGTTTCCGTATTGGCAGCCCTCGCTTTGGGCACCGCTTCCGCCGTTGGCATCCCCGCTGGCACCGTCATCGTCAACACCGCTGAAATCGTGTTCACGCCTGAAGGCTCCACCACCCCGAACCCTCCCATTCCTTCTAACCCCGTTGAAACCAAAGTCTTGCCCGTGCCTAGCTTCACCATCACGCCCAACGATGACGGCACGGCTGGCCCTACCTTCGTCACTGAGAACAATCTGCTGAAGCAAACGTTGCGTCCCGGCGATACCGCCGTATTCCATTACACGTTGACCAACACCGGCAACGTGCCCAACGAAAGCTACGGCCTGACCACCCTGACCGACAGCCTGAACGGTGCGGCCAAGCCGACTGACGTGCGCTACTACCTCGACAGCAACAAAGACGGCATTCTCAGCCCTGCTGAAATTGCAGCGGGCACCATCACCAGCATTACAGCCGTAGATATTGATCAGAACAAGCAGTTCTTCCAGGTTTACACCGTGCCTACAGTTACTGTAGAGGGCGACAAGATCGGTGCCGATCCCTTCGGTACGCGTAACCCAAACACGGGCGCTGGCCTCGAACCCGCTGCTGGCTTCGTACAGCCTATCGACAACGATAACTACAACACGGTTACGATCAAGCGCACCGACGCGGGCCTCATCGGGCCGAAGAACGATCCTAACGGCGACGGCGCACCTGTCACGCCTTCTTACCCCTCTACCGATCCTGTGCCTGTAACCATCGTGCCTACGGCCACCGATACGCAGGAAGCCCCCGTCACCGTCACCACCACCGTCGTCACCTTCACCAACACGGTGCAGAACAACGGCAACCGCCCCGACGTGTTCGAAATCACCACCGTGGCGCAGAACTTCCCCGGCGCAGTCGTGGTCGTGTACGTCAAGAACCCTGACGGCAGCAAAGGCCCCGTGTTGCCCGATACCGACGGCGACGGCAAGCCCGACGTTGGCACCCTGCAACCCGGCCCAATTGTAGATGGTGAGCAGCAACCCGGCCAAACCGTCGACATTCTGGTCGAAGTGACCTTCCCCGCTGGCACCCAGCCCACGACGCCCACCGACAAGCCTACGATTGTCGTGACCACCACCAGCAGCAACGACACCACCAAGAGCGACACCACCAAAGACATCGTGCTGTTGCCTAAGGTTTCGTTCGGTGATCCTACCCCCGGCACCCCCGGCGGCGACCCTACGCCTGTTCAGGTCGGCACTCCTCCAACCCTCACCCCCGGCGGCACCCCCGTCATGCCCGGCACCCCCCAGTGCATCACCACGGTCACCAGCTACTTCGCTATGGAAGTCGCCAACCTCGGCAACATGCCCGACCTGTACAACATCACGGGCACGGCTCCGATCAAGCTGACCAGCGGCGCAACCGTGACTGCTCCAGTGGCCTACTACCGTGACGTGAACGGCGACGGCAAAATGGACGGCGGCGATACCTTGCTGACCGACACCAACGCCGACGGCATCCCCGACACGGGCCTCATTGCCCCCGGTGCAGAAGTCAAGCTGATTGCTGCGTTGGCTATTCCTTGTGACGCTGCCGCCCAGACCATCGTGCTGAACCAGACGGCCACTTCGCCCATCACCAAGGTCACTGTGCCGGACATCAACGACACCGTCACTATCAACCCGACGCCTGTGGCTGCGCCTGTCAAGAGCGTTGACTTGGCCGCTGCCAAGCCCGGCGAAGTGCTGACCTACACCATCGTCGGCAAGAACACCAGCAACGCCAACATCACCAAGGCGTTCGTGAAAGACACCGTGCCGACCAACACCACGTTCGGTAGCTGGAGCGCCGTTAGCGACGCTGCGGGCACCATCTTGTACAGCAGCAACGGCACCAACTGGAGCGCCACTGCTCCTGCCGCTGGCCCTACCGTGTACGCGGGCCTCGACAGCAACAACGACGGCACCATCTCCACCGCCGACATCCTGCCTTCGGGCAAGAGCATCACGGCCACCTTTACCGTCAAGGTGAACTAAGCCTGTTTCAGCGCACCCCGCCTGCTTGGTGGGGTGCGCTCTGCCCGTCAACTTGCCGTCGCTGGCATGATTTGTCTTTGAATCCAAATAGTTCCCGACAACACGAGACTTCCTTTTCTCAACACTTCTTAACACTTCTCAATACTTCGGAAGATCAGACCATTCAGTCCATTTCCGGGAGGCACTGTGCGAAAACCCCTTGTGTTCAATACGCTGGCAGCCTTGGCGCTGGCCCTCTCCAGTTCTGCGTTTGCTGCAGGCACACCCGCCGGAACCGTGATTCAGAACCAAGCGTTCCTTGAATTCTCGCCCAACCCTGGCCAGCCCCCGCTGGTGATTCCGTCTCTTCCAGTCGAAACCACCGTGCTGCCCGTCTGCTCGGTCAGTGTGCTGCCCAACGGCACGCTCGCCGCGCCCGGCCAAAGCTACAGCCTGCTGCCCGGAGAGGGCGCGGTGCTGCGCTACGTGATTGCCAACACGGGCAACACCAGCAACACGCTGGGGCTGCAAGTGGTCACCGACGCCGCCTCGCAGTTCACGCCCGGCGACCTGAGCCTGCACATCGACGCGAACGGCAACGGCATCATCGACGCCAACGAACCCGCCGCCACGCAGATCACGCTGGCCGCCGACCAGACCGCCGACGTGCTGGTGCAGGTCACCACGACCTCCGCCGCACGTGGCAACGCCTTCCTGAACCTGATCGGCTCTTGCGCCACCAACATCACGGGGACGGCAGGCGAGCGCGACGACAACAATGTGGCCCGCGTGACCGTTGGCGAGCCGCCCACCCTGACCGTCACCAAATCCTTCTCGCCCCCCAGCCTGAACCCCGGCCAAGAAACCACCGTGACCGTCACGGCCCGCAACACGGGTGCAGGCGCTTCCCGCGAAGTGCTGATCACCGACATGATCAACACCACCGCCATGAAGGACTTCACCTTTATCGGTGGCAGCGCCCGCCTCCTCGACGCGCAAGGTGCGGCCCTCGGCAAAGTGGAATACACGCCCGACGGCACCGCGTGGCAGGCTGCCGAGTCCATGCCTGTGGCGGGTTTGCGGGGCCGGATCTCCAGCCTCGCGCCCAACGCCAGCGCCGTGCTGACCTTCCGCCTGCGTGCGCCCCTGACCGAAGTGGGCACGCGCCGCAACATCGCCACGCTCATCAGCGGCGACCAGACCGTAGAAGCCCCTGCCGACGTGACCGTGAAGTACAACCCCGAAATTGCGCTGGGGCCAGTGGGCAACCCGCGTGCGCTCACGGGCGGCGAAGGGAGCGCCAATGACCGCCAAGTGAAAGACGTGGCCGTGTTGGGTCAGGAAGTCTGCTTCGTTCAGACCGTGCAAAACCTCGGTGACCGTGCCGACACGCTGACCATCACGGGC
Organism: Deinococcus puniceus; assembly: GCF_001644565.1. NCBI lineage: Bacteria > Thermotogati > Deinococcota > Deinococci > Deinococcales > Deinococcaceae > Deinococcus > Deinococcus puniceus. The sequence goes on from NZ_CP011387.1 coordinate 414,461, forward strand.
CGCCTGCTGATCGGGGAAGCCACGTTCCGCTTTACTCAAGTGGGCGGCGCACCGATTGCCGAGCCGTTCCAGATTCCGGCCCTCGCGCCGCAAGCCACCCAAGATTTCCGGGTGTGCGTGACGCCCAGCAAAGCGGGTGCCGGTGCCGAAGCCTTGCGCCTCGAACTGACCGCCAAGAGCAGCATGGGAGCCGCCGACAACCTCACCATCGACAGCATTCTGACGCTGGTCGACAATGCCCTGAAGCCCGTGAAATCGGTGGACGTGGGCGACATGAAACTGGTGAAGCCGGGCCAAGACCTGAGCTACACCCTGACCTTCACCAACGCCCAGAGCTTTGCCCTGACCAACGTGGTCGTGCGCGACAACCTGAACGTGATTCAGGTGCTGGACGCCGCAGGCAAGCTGACCCGCACCGACACGCTGGAATTCGTGAGTGCCGATAACGGCGGCGTGCTGGAAAGCACCGAAGCCGTGTGGCGCTTCCCCAGTGTGGCGGCGGGCCAGACCCTCACCCTGAACCTCAAGACCCGTGTGCCTGCCACCAGCCCCGACGGCTCCAGCGTCGTGAACGTGTTCACCGTCGCCAGCAGCGAGATTCCTGCGCCCGTGCCCTCCAACCCCATCACGAACCCCGTGTTCGACCCGGCCAACCTGACGCTCGTCAAGAGCAGCACGCCCGCGCTGGTGTCGTTCGGTCAAGAAATCACCTACACCTTTACCGTGACCAACAAGAGCGCCGCTGCCAACCTGACCCTGATCGAAGTGGTGGACAACCTGCCCACCGGTCTGGTGTACGTGGAAGGCAGCAGCACGCTGGACGGCGCGGCCATCACGCCCACTGTGTCCGGCCGCACCTACACCTGGCAGATTCCTGGCCTCGCTGCGGGACAAGTGGCCGAAGTCCGGTTCCGCGCCCTCGTGACCCCCGAAGCAGGCACCGAAATTCGCAACAGCGCGGTCGCCACTGCCATCTCACCCGGCGGCGTTCCTACCGCACCCACCCCTCCCAGCAGCACCGTGACCAAAATTACCCCCGAAAGCATCTTCGGACGCAACACCGCCGACATCGTGGGCTACGTCTTCCTTGACCGCAACCGCGACGGCATCTACAACAAAGGCTCGGACGTGCCTCACCCCAACGCCCGCGTGATCTTGGCCAACGGACGCATCGCCCTGACGGATGTCGAAGGCCGTTACCGCTTCGGCAACGTCATGGAAGGGACGGTGGCTGTGCGCCTCGACCCCAACAGCGTCATCCCCCAGAACCTCAGCATTCCGCAAGATGCAGGCCTTTCCGGCAGCCGCCTGGTGTACGTGCGAAACCTGACCAGCATCGACTTCCCCCTGGCCCCCGACGGCGGCGACATCGCCGTGATCCGCGACACCACCCTGCGCGTGAAAGGTGGCCTGCCCGAAGCCCAGAACAGCTTCATGGTTCGCAAGCAAGTCTTTACCACCGAAGAAGCGGGGGTGTACCGCGTCCAGCTGATCTTGTCGGCCAGCGCAAACCTCCCCGCCTTTAGCCTCACCGATCCATTGCCCGCCGACGCTGCGCTGCTTGACGGCCAGAACGTCCTGAATTTCGACACGCTTCCCAGTGGAGAACGTGCGGTCACGTACCGCTTCCGCTGGGCTGGCGATTCCAAAGGTGCCGTCACCGACCCGACGGCCAGCTGGAGGTACTGAGTGAAACGCGCTCTGACAACCCTGACGGCGGCGCTGCTGAGTACAGCCGTCGCACAAGAAATCGCAACTTCTCTTCCCCTGACCAGCGTCGGCAACAAGCTGATGTGGACGGTGGGCGACCAAGACCTGAAACTGGTGGTGGGCCTCGGCTCCCGCGTTCAGCTCGACGTGTACGGCGCACAGTTCGACCCGCAGGACTACCGCAGCGACGATTACTTCGGCGATGAAAACTACTCGACTGAGCGGCCCAAAGCCCCGGTGGCCAGCACCTTTACCCTGATCGATGCCAGCGGCGCAGTCGTCAAAGAGCAGAACTTCGGCGTGGGCGCACAGGACTGGCAGACGTTCCTGAATGCCGATCTGCCCGCCGGAGATTACACGCTGCGGGTTCGTACCGAGGGCAACGGCAAAAATACCTTCGCCTTCCGGCTGAACTCCATCAGCGCGGCCATCGAAGCCAAGCACCTGAACGTCACCATCCGCTCGAACGACTGGGTGCCTGCGCTGAACGTGGTCAACCCCGGCGGCGAACTGGGCATCCGCATGTACGACGGCGACGGTGCGGGCGAGCTGGAAGCCGAACTGCGCGACGCGGCGGGCAACGTCTACCCCCAGAAGGTCAGCGGCCAGCTGGAGTGGGACGACATCAAGGTGCCTGCCGAAAAGGGCAACTACACCCTGTACCTGCGCCAGCCCGCCAACACCTTCCAGTATTCCAACTCGGTGGGCTTCGAACTCAGCACCGGCCCGATCAAAGTCGTGGTGGCCGATACCACCGGACGCCTGGAAGTGCTGGCCGAACTGATCTTGCCCGACGAAGTGTTGCCCACGCAGGCCACCGTGACGGTAGGCGACCAGAGCTACAACGTGAACGGCTCGGTTGGCCCGCTGACCGTGCCCGCCAAGGACTACCCCGTTACGGTAGCGCCGATCAAGGGCGCAGTCGTCACCGTCGACAAAGAAACCGTCACGGTGGTCAAGAAAGAAACGGCTCAGGTGAAGGTGCAGGTCAAGCCCGACGTGGCGCTGTCCTTTACCGCCGACAAACCCGAAGTCTGTGTGGGCGACGTGGTGACCTTCACGGCCCGCGCCACCACCGAATTCGAGCGCCAGACCCTGCCCGCCCAGTTGCGCGTGAAGTTGCCCGCAGGCTTTACCGCCGCCGGAGAAACCACCGCCACCGCCCGTGTAGATGCCGCCAACCCCGGCGTTCTCACCTTCGAGGCCAAAGCCGACGCGGCAGGCAGTGGAGACTTTACCGCGACCCTGTTGCCGTGGAACAAAACGCAGGCCCTCGGCGTCAAGGTGCTGCCCACCGCCACGCAAATCGAGCTTCGGCGTGCGGCGTTGGCTCCCACTTTGGCCGGAGAAGTGGTCACGGTCAGCCTGACGGTGAAGAACACCAGCGGCGTGGACGCGCCCTACACCCTTACCGACGCTCCCGGCGAAACGCTGGAAGCCCTCGATCCGGTGGTCTTTAGCGGCACGCTGAAACCCGGCGAAGAGCAGACCCTGACCTACCGCGCCCGCGTGCGTGGCGACGCCGGAGCCGAAGGCCAATTGAATGCCACCCTGACCAGCAACTGCGCCAGCAGCCAAACTGTCGGCGGCGTGCTGGGTGTCCAGACACCGCCCCCGGTGGTGGTGGCTCCTACGCCTGTGGTGTCGGTGGCCCGCGAAAGCACCGTGCGGATTCCCTTTGACGCACCCAAAGCGGCCACCCAGATTGTCGTGGCGCACCAGCCGCCCGCCGACTCGGTGTATGTGCCCGGCACCAGCACCCTGAGCGGCAAAACCATTGCCGATCCGCAGACCGGCCCCAGCGGCAAGTTCTACTGGACGACCCCCGGTGCGGCCAGCGGCGTGCTGACCTACCGCGTCACGCATGAGGGCAACCTGCCTGCCCTCGCCAGCCCCACCCTGATCGGCAAGTACGCCAAAGACCGCCTCGAAGTGTTGGTCGGAGACGGCCAACTCGATGACCTGAATACCCTGACTTCCATTGCCCAGAGTGCGGCAGCTGTGAAGGAAAACGACGGCGCGGTGAAGTTGCCCCTTGAAGGCGCAGTCTTCCGTGACCGTGACCGGATTACGATTGCCGTGCAGGGCGACGTGACCGACAAGGCCCTGCCCAGCGTCAACGGCGTCCCTGTGGAGGCGGCCACCCTCGGCAAAACTGTCGTGGACGCTTCGGGCACCAGCCAGCGTCAGGAATACTTCGGCATTCCGCTGCGCACCGGCGAAAACACCATTACCTACGGCGGCCAGAGCGTCAAGGTGTTCCTGTCGGGCAGCCCGGTGGTGGCGCAGTTTACGCCCCAGCAACTCGTGGCCGACGGCACTACGCCTCTACGTGTGGGCATCCGCCTCACCGATGCCGCCGGAATCACCACCGCCAGCTCCAACGTGACCGTGCAGGTCGACCTCGAAGTGACGCAGGGCGACAGCCAGCCGCGTGTCGGCTCCTATCAGGTCAAACTGACCGACGGCGTGGGCGTGCTGGAACTCGAACCCCTCAGCGCCCCCACCAGCTTCACGGTGCGCCTGCTGCTCGGAGAAAAAGTCATCAGCCGCTCGTTTGAAGCGGTGCCCAGCAAGACCCGCGTCGGCATCGGTATGGTCAGCATAGGCGCGATGTTGCAGCAGGGCGGCGACCTCGGCGGCACCATTGCCAGCGAAGCCCGCGCTCACGGCTACTTGGAGACCCCCATTGGCGACGGCAAGTTGTACGTGACCGCCAGCGGCGCGGTGACCGGGCAGGGCGCGACCTTCACCCGTGACCTCGGCGTGAAGTTGCCCACCAGCGCCAATCCGCTGGAGCGTTATCCCAACTACGGCGATTCCTCCAGCGAGCAGATTCCGTTGCAGGGCATCGACCCCATCGCGGCCCGCTACGAGCACCCAGCCTTCAATGTGCAGTACCGCCAATCCGCTGTGCCCGTCGATGTGTTCAATGTCGGCGTCACGCCCACCGCTCTCAGCGGCTTTACCCGCAGCAATCCGCAGGTGTCGGGCTTCGCGGCCCTGCTCCCCGCCGATCTGGTCACCAAAACATTCGCGGCCAACGGCACCCGCATCCTGAGCCTCGGCAGCAGCGACCTGCAACCCGACAGCGAAACGGTGGAACTCATCACCCTTGACCGCCTGACCGGAGCCGAGCAGATTCAGACCCTGCGGCGCATGACCGATTACACCGTTGATCCGGTGGCAGGCGTGCTGTCGTTCCAGCGCCCAATGAACCTCGTCGATGAGCGCGGCAACGAAGTGCGTGTGCGCGTGTCTTACCGCCTGAACGATCCTCTCGGCGAGCGCCAGTTGGCGTGGGGTGTGCAAGCCGGAGCACGTTTGGGCGAGCACCTGAAAGTCGGGGCCGCCGTGGTTCAGATGGACAGCGTGACCTCGGTGGGAGCGCGTGCCCAGTACGACGACGGCACCAGCCGCGCCGACGTGTTGGCCGCTTACGCCGGATCGGGCCTGCTCCTGAACGGCACCGCCAGCGCCCAAACCGACCGCTTCAGCGCCAGCGGCAGCGTCCGTCTTCAGGGAGACGGCTACACCGGCCTGAACAGCGTCAAACCCGGCTTGGCTGTGGCCGCCGACGCCACCTACAAACTCACCGACAACTTTGGCGTGAACGCACGCGGCACCTACCACCGCGACGCCGACACCAATGGCGATCCCACCGACGATGCCACTGGCGGCACTGCCGACCTGCGCGGCCTGTACACCTTCGCCCCGTTTACGCTGGGTGCGGGCATCCGGGCAGGCATCGGCGATCAGCAGGGCTTCGGCGTGGTTGGCAGCGTGGGGTATGCACGCAACGGCACCAGCGTGACTCTCGATCATGCACAGGGCCTCAGCGGCGACCTGCCGACGATTACTACCCTGAAGGCCAGCGTGCCTGTGCTGGAAAATGTGACGGCAGAAGCTCAGGACGTGTACACGTGGGGCGTCGGCCACCGCGCCTCGGTGGGCCTGAAAGCCAAATTGGGTATGACCAATCTGGCCGTGAACTACGACCTGCCTACCGCCGACGGCGCAGGCAACCGCGCCCGCTTCGGCGCAGACACCGCTTTCCCCCTCTCCGACAAGCTGTCGCTGGGGCTGAACGGCAGCTACGTGATGGACTTGGCGGGCGACGAAGACGGCTGGAATGCCGGGGCCAGCCTGCGCTTCAAGGAAGATCGTCTGAGCGCCACGCTCGGCGGCGACCTGAGCAACACCGGCGACGGATTCCGCGCTGTCCTGAAGGGCGGAGCCACCTACAGCCTGAACGACGAATGGACGGTCAGCGCCGACGGCACCCGCGTCTTTGCCGAGACCGCTGCCGAAAGTGGCACCGCGTTTGCCGTGTCGGGGGCGCTACGGGCCAGCCAGTGGCAAGGCCTCGCCTACCTGCGCTACAAAGACGGCGTGCTGTCGGGCGGCAAACCCGAAGTGATCGCCGAAGCCAACCTTGAGTACCATGTGCCCAAATACGCCGTGCGCGGTGGTCTGGCGGCCCGTTCGCTGCTCGATACGCCCGGCAGCCTCACCTATCAGGCGTCGGCCAGCGGCACGTATTACGTCACAGACCGTTTGGGTCTGGGCCTCGCCGCCCGCGCCCTCGTGCAGCCTGCCACCAGCTACAGCGCCCTCAGCGTGGGTGTAGAAGGCAGCTACCGCGCCCTGCCGGGAACTTGGGTCACGTTGGGCTACAACCCGCTGGGCTTTCAGGGCATCGGCACCAACATCTACACCCGTCAGGGCGCGTATCTCCGCCTTGACCTGATGCTCGATGATGGACAACCCAACGGCGTGGCTGTGGGCAATGCAGCCCCAGTTGGCGGCCAACCCGCCCTGCCTGACGCTTACGCACCCACGCAGCCTGTGGTCAAGGAGCCTTGAAGATGACCACTCGCTTGTTGCGCGGCCCTGCCGAGAATCAATCCCTACTACGGAGCTTCTGGAGAAACGAGACATGAAACTGAATTGGTTGCCTGCTGTGTATAGGCCAACATTATCCCCGCGCCTGGCCCTGCGCCTCGCACTTCTCGCGCCTCTGGTGGGCGGCGTGGCCTCTGCCCAATCAATGTGTCAGGCCAACGGCGGCACTCTGGAAATAACCAACCTCGTGACCAATGAAAGTCGGGGAACCTTCGGAACCTTGGGGGCTTTCTACCGTGATCTAGAGCCTGCGAATCGGCCTGGAGCGCCTTATCAGTTCAGCAGCACCACGCAATTCGACTCTTTTGGCAGACCCGGCGTTCTGGTGCTCAATCAGAAATATACAGTGACTTCCACCTTCGGCAGTGGGGCCAGATTAAATTCCTATGGCCCTTGGCAGGCCTATCCCGGCCATACCACGGGCAGCGCCGATGACGCCTATCTGGCCGTCAACGGAGCAGTCTCGCAGGCGACCTTTTTGCGGCAGCCCGTAACGCTGAAGCCCAACACCACCTACGAAGTCGGGTTGTGGGGCCGTTCTCCCCACGCCGCCAACTCTATCTACGGTGGGCCGGGCGGGAGTGCGCAGCTTGCTATTACCGTCGATGGTTTGGCCACAGGCACAACCACCGATCTGCTGCGAGGCGAAGATTGGGAACGCGGCTCCGTCATTTTCAACTCCGGTAACACCACCAGTAGTACGGTGTTCTACAAAAACATTTCGACCGCCGATGAAGGAAACGACTTTTACGTCGATGACGTGTACTTGCAGGAGTGTGTGCTGCCTTCAGGTTCCATGACGGGTACGGTGTACCAAGATAGCAACGCAAACGGCGTGCAGGACAATGGCGAACCGGGTATCGCAGGCGTGACCATGAAGGAAACAGACCGCAACGGCTCCACGTCGACGGTGGTCACGGACAGCAACGGCAGGTACACCTTTTCCAACCTGCCCGTTCTCAACAACGCTTACAGAACTGACGTGGTGGCAAGCTCGGCACCGCTTCAGGGCCTGATCGCGACCACCCCAACCTCCACAACGGGCGTCAATGTGGTGGCCAACAGCACCGTACCGGGTGGCAATTACGGCTATAAGCCCCCCAACACCCAGACCGACCTCGCGGTGTACAAGTACGTTGATCTCAATCACCCCGACTTTCCCAGCCGGGATCCCGCTATCAGCCAGTACTACCGGGGCGACACGGTGGCCTATTACTACGAGGCGTTCAACAACGGCCCGAACGCTGCCGATGGAGCGAAGCTGGTAGATGCCCCACGTCAGGCAGGCCAACTGAGCTACTTGACTTGGACGTGTACGGCCAGTGGCGGCGCGCAGTGCCCCGCCGCCAGTGGTACAGGCGCGCCCAACCTGACCTTGCCCAAATTTCCATCGGGCGGCAAAGTGGTCGTGCGCTACTTCGCGGTAGTCAATGTGATTGTGAGCCAGCTCTACAACACAGTGACCATCACCCCGCCAGTCACGGTTATAGACACCAATCCCGCCAACAACAGCGATACGGTATACATCTGCGCCCACCTGATTCCCGACCTCACACTCACCAAGACCAGCAACGGCCCTTGGACGGTCTTGCAGCCCGGCGCGACCTACACCCTCACGGTGACCAATAAAGGCACGGCCAGTACAGGCGGCGCACTGATTACGGTAGAAGATCTCCTGCCTGTGGGCATTGGCGCGGCCTTTCCCAGCGGGTTTTCTCCTGCACCGGGCTGGACGTGTACGTACCAAGGTGAAGCCGAGCAAGGCAAGGGCGTTGGTCTGAATCCCTTCGAGGCCCAGCGGGTGCTGTGTACCAGCAGCGTGTCTATTGCCGTGAACGGTGTCGTGAACCTGACCTTGCCCGTCAACGTAACGCCCAATGCCACAGCCACCGTGTTCAACCGCGCTAGCGTGGGTAAAAGTAACGACCCGGATCCCCGCCCTAAAGCCGAACTGTGTAATAAGACGTCTTACCCCTGTGCCGTAGACACCACCACCGTCAGCCCCCGCCCCTTGCCTCCTGTCGCTACTTGCCCGGTGGGTACTCCGGTCAATCTGCTGGCCTCTCCTCTGGAAGCCTACGTGTTCCTCGATAACGTGACCAGCGAAACACCCGCCACCTTGATCGCCAATGCAGCGGCGTACACCGTTCCTACTACGGGCAGCTTCATCGTAGACGGCAGCTATTTCTTCAACAACGGCGTTGCGCTGAACAACGCTGCCAGCCTGCCCAGCACCCTACAACTCGTGATCAACGGCACCGTGTACGCCACCTTCCTCACCGAGGCGGGCTACAGTGGCCGGGCCAGCGTCACGGCCCAAAATGGAGCGACGTTGGTGGGCGGCACTGCCACGACTGCCCTGCAACTGAACCGCACCAGCACGACAAACATCTGGGTGCAGTTGCCCGCCAGCGTGACCAGCATCACCGATGCAAAAGTGATCTTCAAATCCACCAGCCCCGGCACCGAAGCCAGCGACGACTACTCCTTCAGCGTCAAATCGATTTACGGCTGCTTTGCGCCCAATCCTAAAGCCACCGTCACCAAGACCGCGCAGAACATCACTGCCAACGGGCCTGTGGGAATCACCGGCACCGGCAAGCCCGGCGAAGTGTTGGAATACTGCATCACCACGACCAATACGGGTAATATCGGCCTCGGCAAACTCGGCTTCGGCGACAACGTGCCCGCAAACACCGCCTTCAAGCTTGGTGCCTACGGCGCAGGCAGAGACATCCGTGTCACCTACCCGGCCCCCCTAGCCGAGGCTTTCCTGACTGCCGCCGCCGACGCCGATTTGGGTGTCTTGGCTGCCGGACGGGTCACGGTGAACCCAAGCAACTTTGTGCTGGCTCCGGGCAAGGCTTACACCGTCTGCTTCCGCGCCACCATCGGCTAAGCTTCCCCTCTTATCGCGGGCCGCCCTCTGCACTGGGGCGGCCCGTTTGCTGCCGGGCTTTAAGCTTTCTTGACCCTGCGCCGCGCTGGACGCGAACCCACATTTCCGGGCAGGGGCAGGCAGGACACTGCCGCCACAAGGAGTTTGCCTGCCATGAGCGACCAACCCAGTCTGTTTGACGATGCTGTTCCTGCTGCCGCTAGTGCCCCTGCCGTACCCCTGCCCGGTGATTGGGCCGAAGTTTTGAAAGGCGAAACCAGCCAGGCTTACTTTCAAAACCTGATGACATTCTTGGCACAGCAGCGAGAAACTGTCACCGTGTACCCGCCCCCAGAAGACATGTTTACGGCACTAAAGCTCACGCCTTACGCGGGTGTAAAGGTGCTGGTACTGGGCCAAGACCCGTATCACGGCGCGGGGCAGGCGCACGGCCTGAGCTTCAGCGTGCGGCCCGGTGTGCGCCCGCCGCCCAGCCTCGCCAACATTTACAAGGAACTGCGCGACGACGTGGGCTTTCAGATTCCCAAACACGGCTCGCTGACGCCTTGGGCCGCGCAGGGCGTGCTGCTGCTGAACGCCGTTCTGACCGTCCGGGCCGGGGAAGCCAACAGCCACGCGGGGCAAGGATGGGAGAAGTTCACCGACGCGGTGATTAAGGCCGTGAACGCCAAGCCGGAGCGGGTGGTATTCGTGCTGTGGGGCGCGTATGCCCGCAAAAAGGCCAAACTGATTACCGGGCCGCAGCACACCATCATTGAAAGTGCCCACCCCAGCCCCCTCAGCGTCACCAAATTTATGGGCAGCAAGCCGTTTTCGCAGACGAATGCGGCGCTACAGGAAGCTGGCCTGACGCCCATTGAGTGGCAGTTGCCCATGCAGGCCGAAGGCTGAACGTGCCCGGACGCACCGAACTCCTTCAAGACGAATACTTGCGGCGCGGGGGCCATGACCCCAAAGCCTTTGCTTACGCCTTCCCTGATGGCGAGCCTTACACCGACCCCGACGGCTTGGCCCGCATCGCTGCGTTGGCCGTGCCGCCCGCTTATACCGATGTGTATGTGTCGCCCGACCCGGACGCCGAATTGCAAGCCTTTGGCCGAGACGCCGCTGGACGGCTGCAATACCGCTACCATCCCGATTTTGTGCAGATCGGGGCGCTGAAAAAGTGGCAACGGCTGACGCGCTTTGCCGGAGCCTTGCCCACCTTGCGGGCCGTGACCACCACCGACCTGCGCCTCAGCGGGTTGCCGCCGCGCAAGGTCATGGCCCTGATGAGCCGCGTGCTGCATGTGGCCCGTTTCCGGGTGGGCAGTGACGCCTATGCCCGTGACCACAAAACCTACGGTCTGAGTACGCTGCGGCAAAATCATGTGGGGGTGCAGGGCAGCACCGTCACCTTTCATTTTCGCGGCAAACACGGGGTCACGCAGCATAAGGCCACCCAAGACCGCACGCTGGCCGCCAACATAGAGCGCCTGCTGGAATTGCCGGGGCCGTGGCTGTTTCAGGCCGTGCAGGACGACACCCGCAGCCGCATTCGCGCTCCCGCCCTCAATTCCTACCTGCGGGAAGTCATCGGGCCGTTTACCGCCAAGGACTTCCGAACGTGGGGGGGAACCCTGCTGGCCGCCGAATTTTTGGCCGAAGCAGGCGTACCGGAAAGCGAACGCGCCGCCCGCAAAACCCTCGTGGAATGCGTGAAATATGTGGCCGCCGACTTGGGCAACACGCCCGCCGTGACGCGGGGCAGCTATATTTGCCCAGTTATTTTTGACCGATACCTAGAGGGTAAGGTGCTGGACGACTACGAACCCCGGGCCGCCAAATTGCCCCCGGAACTCGAAGGCCTGACCCGCAGTGAAGCGGCGCTGAAGCGGTTGCTGGAAAGCGAAAAAGCGCTGCGTGGGCGGCGGAAGAAGGCGGATTAATTCCGAATCAGATCCCGGCCTAGTTCCCCCACGCTCACCTTGCCGCACAGGGCCATGGCCAGCCGCAATTCTTCGTTCAGTAGGTGGAGGGTGCGGGTGACGCCTGCTTCCCCACCCGCCGCAAGGCCCCACAAGGCGGAGCGGCCCAAAAAGACGCCCTGTGCGCCCAGAGCCAACGCTTTCAGCACATCGGTGCCGCGAGTCACGCCGCCGTCTAGGTAGACCTCGCTGCGGCCTGCCACCGCGTCCACCACTTCGGGGAGGGCGTCTATGGCACTGACGGCGGTGTCCAGTTGCCGCCCACCGTGATTGCTGACCCACACATGGCAGCCGTGCTGAGCGGCCAATTCCGCGTCTTCGGCGGTCAGGATGCCCTTCAGCACGATGGGCAATGAGGTCACGCCGCGCAGCCACGCCAAGTCGTTCCAAGTCACGGTCTTATCCACCAAGCCCTGAAAATAGTTGACGAGTTGCGATCCCATGTCGGTTTCTATTCCGGCCAATTCCTGCCGTGTTCCGGCGTTGGGCACGCCCAGATGGGGCGGAAGGGCAAAGCGGTTGCGCTCGTTGGGTTCGCGGCGGCCCAAAAACGGCGCGTCTACGGTCAGCACCAACGCCCGCGCTCCCGCAGCCTCGGCCCGCTGCACCACTTCCGCACTGATTTCGCGCTGGCGATAGAGGTAGAGCTGAAACCAGAACCCTGTGCTGGCCTGCTTTGCCACTGCCTCAATCGGCGTATTGGAAAAGGTGCTGAGCGTCATGACCGTGCCCATGCTGGCCGCGCCGCGTGCCGTGCCCAGTTCGGCGTCAGCGTGCGCCAGCCCGTGAAAAGCGCTGGGGGCGATGGCAATCGGCGTCTGCACGGGCAGGCCCAGCAGCGTGGTGCGGGTGTCCACGTTCGACACGTCCACCAGCATGCGGGGCCGCAGTTTCAGGCGGCGAAAGCCTTCGCGGTTGTCCCGCAGCGTCACCTCGTCGTTTGCGCCGCTGGCGTAGTATTCGTGCGCGTTCTGATCCAGTGCGGCGCGGCCCAGCGCCTCTATTTCGGCCAGATTCACGGTCTGTTCCAGCGTCGGTTTCGGCGTCTGTGATGCACCCAGCGGCAGCGTGGTCATGGCCTTACCATCCGCTTCCTTTTACTGAGAGTCAAGGGACTTCGTAGCCTTCCTGACGGCAAGCGGCCCCGCCCCGGCGCAAGCTGAGCCATGTTGCGTTCTCCCAAACCTATTGCTCCCCGCGCAGGCCAAGAAAGCGTGTGGGCCTACCCGCGCCCGCCCCGCTTGGAACGCACCGCCAAACGGATAGAAGTCGTGCTGGGCGGCGTTGTTATTGCCGATACCACTGACGCTTACCGGGTACTGGAAACCAGTCATCCCCCCGGTTACTACCTACCCCGCGCCGCCTTTTTGCCCGGTGTGCTGGAGGCCGCCCACGGCGCAAGCTTTTGCGAATGGAAGGGCGAGGCCGCCTACTGGACGCTCTCGGCAGGCGGAAAGACAGCCGCCCGCGCAGGCTGGAGCTATGAGCGGCCCACGCCTGCCTTTGCTGCCATTGCCGGATTTGTGGCCGTGTATGCGGGCCAGATGGACGAATGCCGCCTAGACGGCGAGCGCGTGACGCCGCAGCCGGGCGGGTTTTATGGCGGCTGGATTACGGCGGATGTGGTGGGGCCGTTTAAGGGCGGGCCGGGGTCTATGGGTTGGTAGGGTGTTGGCTAAATCAAGGACGAGCAACCTTAACACCAATTACTGACACGGGTGTTTCTGTAGATTGCTTACTGCCGTTGCCCAACTGTCCGTAAGTGTTGTCTCCTATTGAAAACAGCCTTCCATCTCTATCAAGAAAAAGAGCGTGCGTACGGGAAACACTAATATCGATGATATTTTGCAATCCATTAACTATTCGAGGTACTGTAGGCGTTCCTGTTTTATCTACAGTAAATTCCCGAACCTCTCCATTCTTTGTTGCAACGTAGCCTCTCCCACCAGTACCCAACATGTTGATGCTGCTCATTTTATTTATGTCCTGAAAGCCAGCCAAAGCGGTTGCGCCTTTTTGATCTATTCGCATGGCTGTACCGTTTTGTAATTGAGCCAAAAAGCTGGAGTCGGTGAGCGGGGTAATCGTCACAACCTCGCTGATAGCAGGGATACTCTTTAGAGTGCCATCACAGTCATTCGATATAAAAGCATTGCCATTGCTATCTATAGCTGCGATGTATCCAGTGCTGTTTGTGCTACCGACGCTGATTGCATAAGTTACGTTTTTGAGCGGATTTCTTAAGCGTCCGTTACCACGTGTATAGGAAAAAGTGCCGTCGCCAGCAGAAACAAGCAGGCAAGCGCCATAGCTCACATACTTGATATTTTTCTCTAAAACTGCTGGTGTACCTCGGTCTTTCCCCCAAGCCCAGAGATTGCGATCTTCAGTCAGAGCTAAGCCCATCAGACTAAAATTAGCGTCAGCCGCAGTAGCTACGGCAGATACGTTGGTGAGTCCTTCTACAAGCAGTGGGACGGGGTTAGCGATTGCTTTGGCTCCGGGCACTTGTTTCCTATCATTGCGTCCCCAAGCCCAGAGGCGGCCATCTTCCGCAATAGCTAAGCTGTAGCCGTCGCCTGCAACGAAAGTATGGGTTCGCCAAGGCGTTGAAATTGCTGTGCTGGCAGCCTGAATTTGCACGGTAGCGAACGCCTTTCGAGTCGCATCCTTCGGATCTTGTGCAGTCACAGTAATGCTTACCCCGGTTGCGGGGGTCTCAAGCACCACACGAGTCCCGCGTAGGCTCCCCAAATTGCCGCCACTCGATTGCCACAGGACATCCTCATTGGCCGACAGAATGACAAGACTGTTGGGTAAGACTTGCTGTGTAGCAGGAGTGATTCGCAAGGGTTCGGCACAAGCAGATCCCAAGAGTGCCAGACTCAACAGAAGGCAACGCATAGACATCCTGTATACCAAAGAAATGACTGGGCTGTAAGCAAACTTTCTATATTTCGACTACGCGGCGTGCCTTTCCTTAAACGCCCCTCCCCGCCTACCCTTGATACCCTGATTCCATGACGGCTTCTGATGAACGCATTCGCTCCAAACTGACGGCGCTGGTGCCTGCGCTGCGGCATTTTCATTCGGCGCTGCTGGACTTTGCCAAAGGTGAATACGAATTCCTGAACGGGCCGGTGCAGGGGCCATTCGCCCTGTATTCCTTGGTCATGAACCACCCCTCGTTTCAGTGGTTGCGCCCGCTGTCGGGCTTTATGGCCACGCTGGATGAAGTGCTGGACGCCAAAGGCACGCCCATGACCGAGCGCAATGTGGCTGATGCAAAGCAGGCGCTGGGGCTGCTCTTCGCCGACACCGACACCCAATTTGCCGATTTCCGGGCGGGGTACCGGCGGGCCAAAACTGACCTACGTGTGCGCGAAACAGAGGCACGTTGGCGCGAGATCTTAACTTCTCTGGAGGCGTGAGTTGCGCCTGATTGTCGGCCTCGGCAATCCCGGCACGCAGTACGCCCGCACCCGGCACAACGTGGGCTGGCTGGTGCTGGATGAACTGGGACGGCGTTGGGGGGCCACGTGGCGCAAAGAAAAAGACGCGGAACTGGCCGAAATCCGCGTGGGGGCCGCGCCCGGAACCAAGGTGCTGCTGGTGCGCCCGCTGACGTTTATGAATGCGTCGGGCAAAGCCGTTGCGCCGTTGGTGTCCTTTTACAAGTTGGAGCCGGAGGCACTTCTGGCCGTTCAGGACGACCTCGACAGCCCGTTTGGGTTACTGAAATTTCGCCCCAGTGGGCGGCATGGCGGCCAAAACGGAATCCGTGACCTGATTCGGGTTCTCGGCACCGAAGCCTTTCCACGCCTGAAAATTGGCATTTCGCGGCCCCCGGCAGGCTGGGACGTGAGCGATTGGGTGCTGAGCCGCTGGCGCGACGAAGAAGCGGAGACGTTGGCCGAACTGATCCGGCTGGGGGCCAACGCCGCCGAAGTCTGGGCGCAACACGGGCTGAAAGAAGGTCAGGCGCAATTTAATGGCACAGATCTGAGGCCTAAGCCGGAGCCGCTCAAAGTGGAGACCGTCAAGGTTGAGCCAGTCAAGGTTGAGCCAGTCAAAGTGGAGACGGTGCAAGCCGGGGCAGATGAAGTGCGGTGATCAGAGGCCGCCCTTGCCCTGCCCTTAGACCCTAGACCCTTAGACTGCCCTCACCGCAACCCTGCCCCGCAACACTTCCCCCGCTCACCGCGTATAAGGAGCCGTATGGAACTCCTCACTGGACTGCTTTCCTCGCTGGGCCTCTCCGGGGCGGCGGGCCTGAACGCTTATATTCCGCTGCTGGTGGTGGGCCTGCTCTCGCGTTTTGGCGTGCTGGAACTGTCGCAGCCCTTTGATTTGTTGGGCAACGTATGGGTGTTGGTAGGCGTGGGCGTGATCGGCCTGCTGGACTTTGTGGGCGACAAGATTCCCGGTGTAGACCATCTGCTCCACCTGTTCGGCGGCGTGGTCAATGCAGTGGCGGGGGCCATCCTGTTTGCGTCTCAGGCGGGTGTGGCCGATGTGCCCCCGGCCCTCAGCCTCGCATTGGGCCTGATCGTGGCAGGCGGCGTACAAGCCACGCGCACGGTCATTCGTCCGGTGGCAACGGCAACCACAGGCGGTTTGGGCAACCCAGTCATCAGCACCGCCGAGGACGGGGCCAGCCTGACCATCAGCGTGCTGGCAATTTTTGCCCCCATTCTGGCGGTGCTGGGTTTGGCAGGCGTACTGGTGGTGGCCTACCGCCTGTGGGCGCGGGTGCGGGGCCGCCGATTGCTGTAGACCAGCATTTCACCGCCAGATTCGGCAGGGGAGAGGGGCCAGCACACGGCCTCTCTTTTTTGTTGCCCGCCGTGTTCTACTCGTTTGGCGGCAAAATGTCTAGCTTTTCTGCGACAGTTTGGCAGGTCATCTTCATGCACACCCTGATTTCTGGACAACTTGTGCAAAATGACCGTCAAAATCTAGCCAGATGTCCGGGTTTTCGTTGACATCCTGCACGGACTTCCTCACACTGAACCCATGCAGGGATGCACCGAGCCAACATTGACGGCCTGCAAATTAAGCAGTGCAAAGGAGACGCCATGAAACTAGTCACGGCGGTTGTGCGCCCCGAGCGGGTGCAGCAGGTCAAGGAAGCCCTATTTCAAGCGGGGATCAGCGGCATTACCCTCAGCCGGGTCAGCGGGCACGGCGGCGAGCAAGAAGTCGTGGAGCATTACCGGGGCACCCGCGTGATGGTGGAGTTCCGCGACAAGGTGGAATTCCGGATGGCGGTGTCTGAACCCTTCGTGCAGGCGGCCATAGACGCCATTTGCCGGGGCGCACGCACAGGCGAAGTGGGCGACGGCAAGATTTTCGTGCAGAACCTTGACCGGGTGGTGCGGATTCGCACGGGCGAAGAAGACAGCGCCGCCCTGACGCCCGTGACCGAAAAGAAACTGACGCCGAGCTTCTGAGCGGCCCCAAGAACGCCCCCGGAGGGAGAGACATGACGAACCTGAACAAAATCCTGCCCACCCTGCTGCTGCTCGGCGGCGCGGCCTTGGCACAAGCGGCCACCCCCGAACTGAACACGGGCGACACCGCGTGGCTGCTGATCGCCTCGGCCCTCGTCCTGTTGATGACGCCCGGACTGGCCTTCTTTTACGGCGGCTTGACCCGCGCCCAGAGCGTGCTGAACACCATGATGATGAGCTTCGTCGCCATCGGCTTGGTGGCTGTCCTGTGGACACTGGCCGGATACACCATCGCCTTCGGCCCCGGCGGGAACGCCTTCTTCGGCAGCTTCGCCAACTTCGGCCTAGAGGGTTTGAAAGACCAACTCAGCGGCACGATTCCCACCTTCGTCTTTGCTGCCTTTCAGGGCATGTTCGCCATCATCGCGCTGGCCCTGATTTCCGGCGCAGTCGTGGAGCGCATGCGCTTCGGCGCGTACCTGCTGTTCGGCGGCCTCTGGAGCCTGCTGATTTACGCGCCCCTGGCCCACATGGTCTGGAGCAGCGACGGCTGGCTCTTTAAAGACGGCGCACTGGACTTTGCAGGCGGCACTGTGGTTCACATCGCCGCTGGTGTGAGTGCGTTGGTCGCGGCGTTCGTGGTCGGCCCCCGCATCGGGCATGGCCGCACCGCCCACATTCCCCACAACGTACCGTTTGTGCTGTTGGGCGCGGGCCTGCTGTGGTTCGGCTGGATGGGCTTCAACGCTGGCTCGGCCCTCGCCGCCAACCAGACCGCCGGACTCGCTTTCATCACTACCCTGATCGCTCCTGCCGCCGCCATGCTGGGCTGGCTGGCTTGGGAAGCTGCCCGCAACGGCAAGCCCACCGCCGTCGGTGCCGCCACCGGTTTGGTCGTCGGTCTGGTCGCCATCACGCCCGCCTGCGCCTTCGTCACCCCTTGGGCCGCCATTGTGATCGGACTGTTGGCCGCCACCGCTTCTTACTGGGCCGTGCAGCTGAAGGCCAAACTCAAGGCCGACGACGCCCTAGACGTGTTCGCCTGTCACGGGGTGGCCGGAATCGTAGGCGCACTCTTGACCGGAGCCTTGGCGTGGACAACGGGTGCGGGCAAACCCTTCGGTGAGCAGATGATCACCCAGATCGTGGCCGTCCTGTTCACGGTGGTCTTTACCGGCCTCGGCACCTTCGTCCTGCTGAAACTGGTCGGCCTGATCATGCCGCTGCGGATTCCTGCCAGTCAGGAAATCACGGGCATCGACATCAGCGCCCACAGCGAGCAGGGCTACAGCGAAAGCGAAACGGGCCTCGGCGCACCCGTGTTCGTCGGCGGCGACTGAATCTTTTCCTACGCCTGACCCTCTACTCCCCTCTGATCTCTTCTCTTCCCCCAAATCCGAACCTCCACGTCTGGCCCGCCACTGACCGCATCCCCAGTGGCGGGCGCTGCTGTGCCGATAGAGTTGTGCTCTTTTCAGCACTCAGGGCCGAAACGGTAGCCAACCTGACGGTGCTTTTTGCCAGTCGTCTCATCAAGTTGCCCCTGCCGGGACGCATGCCCCCTCAGTGCAATTGGAGGCGTGTGTTAGGATGCTTGCTGAGTCTGACGTCATTCTAAGGGTCGGGCCACCACAGCTCTGGCACCCTCTTCATGCCACCGTTTTTAGGGTGGTCTGTTTGGGTGTCTTGAGCCGCGATGGTAAAGGAGGAGGGGATTTGGACGCTTCAAGTCGAGTCTTGAGTGAACTGGCCAGCCGTGAGGCCGCGCTGGACGCCCAGATCGAAGCGGCCCGCGAGGAAGCGAAGCGGGAGGTCGAGGCTGCCGAGCAGGAAGCGGCCCGTATTCTCCGTGACGCGGAGGCGCGCGCTCAGGCCATGCAGGCCGAACATGACGGGCAGCTCACCACAGAAACGCAGGCTATTCGTGCCGACGCCACCGCGCAGGCGGAGGGCGACGCGCAGGTGTCGCGTGAACGGGCCAGCGCCCGGATTCAGCAGGCCGCCGAACACATTCTGAAGGCGGTGTTGCCGTGATCAACCCCATGCAGCAAGTCATTATTGCCGTTCGCAAGCGGGACAGCGAAGCGGTAATTACGGCCCTGCAAGACGCCGGGGTGCTGCACCTCAAGCCCATCACGGGCGGCCCGCTGAACACGGGATCACTGGCAGGCCAAGACGCTTTGGCCCGCCGCGAAGACGAACGCCTGCTGGCACGGGCAGAAAGCACCATCGCCGAACTCGGCGCTTACCGCCCCGCTCCTGCTCCCCTGCCCGCGCAGGGCGAGTGGGAAAACGTGGTGGAGGCCGCCGCTGTTCCGGTGGGGGCGCTGGCCAAGGAACGGCAGGTGCTTCAGGCCGATCTGGACGCCGAAGCGGCTTACGGCCCGGCGGTGCGTGCCTTGTCTCATATCGTGGGCGGGCTAGACCGTAGCCGCCGCGTGAGCCTCGTGCCGTTCCTGCTTCAGCCCACCGACAACGTGGCCGAACTGGACGCGGCGCTGCAAGGTTCGCTGAAAGACCGCTACCTGCTGGCCACCGAGCCTGTGGGCCAGAACCGCGTCGGCGTCATCGCAACCCTGAGAGGGGAACGCGACGCCGCCCGCACGGCGCTGGGCAAGGTTCGCCTCGGTGAACTGCGCTTGCCGGGCCGCTTCGACACTATGCCCCTCTCTGAGGCCGCCGCAGAAATGGAGCGGATTCAGAAGGGCGGCGCTGACCGTCAAGTGGCGCTGAACGGCACCCGCGAAAAGCTGGCGCAGACGCACGGCCCCGCGCTGTACGCCGTGCGCGACGCCCTCAAAGACCGGGTCGCCATTCACGACGTGCGGGCGGTATCGGCTCGGGGTAAATACAGCCTCGCCATGCAGGGCTACGTGCCCGCAGACCGCGTGCCTGCCCTGACCGCCGCGCTGGGCAAATTCGGTGACGCCGTCAGCTACGAGCTCCACGAGGCCGACGAACACCATGACCGCACCATTCCGGTCGAACTGAAGAACAACAGCTATGTGCGGCCCTTCAGCCTCGTCATGGGTCTGATGAGCCTGCCCAAATACGGCACCTTCGATCCCACGTGGGTCATCGCCGTGTTTTTCCCGCTGTTCTTCGGGATCATCATTGCCGATATCGGCTACGGCCTGCTGTTCCTGCTGTTCGGAATGTGGCTGCTGGGCAAGGCCAAGCGCAACGAGGGTTGGAATCTCAGCTTCTTCGGGGCGTATATTCCGCCCGCGACCCTCAAAGACCTCGGCTTCGTCACCAACGTGATGGCGGCTTGGGCCATCTTGTGGGGCGTCCTCACCGGCGAATTCTTCGGCACCCTGCTGGAGCATATGCATTTCTTCTACATCAACCCCGGTCTGCTTGACCGCCTGTGGGGTTGGACTGGCCTGACCTTCCCTGTCGAGCCTGAAAAGGTGGCAGAGGGCTATTACAAGGGCCTGATTCCGATTGTCTTCCCCCGTCTGGAAACCAGCTACTTTTCCAATGTGGCGCTGGTGTTCTCGCTGCTGTTCGGGATTCTGCAAGTCCTGTGGGGCTGGGGCATCCGCATTCAGCAGGGTGTCAAGCACAAAGACCCCGTGCATGTCTGGGAAGGTCTCGCCCTGTTCGGCGGTGTGGGCGCGCTGATTCTGATGGCCTTCGCAACGCAGGCAGGCAAGAACTTCGGTGAGTTCTCCAACTTCGCCAACCCCCTGATTCTGCTGATGTACGTGGGCTTTGCCCTGTTCCTGATCGGCTGGATCCGGGTCATCAAGCACTACCCGCTGCTGCCCATCGAACTGCTCTCGCAGGGCGGCGCAGTCGTCAGCTACGCCCGTATCTTCGCGGTGGGTCTGGTCAGTGCCATTCTCGCCAAACTGTGTACCGACGTGGGCTGGAGCCTGTACGAAAATATCGGCTTCCTCGGCATCATCATCGGGGTCATTCTCGGCGCGGCGCTGCACTTCTTCGTGCTGGCCCTCACCCTGATCGGCCACGTGATTCAGCCGTTGCGTCTGCATATGGTCGAATTTCTCAACCCCACCGGCTTCAACGCCGAAACCAGCCCCGCGTACAATCCTCTTCGCCGCCTCAGCCCACGCACCAGCGCCGGGCAGGTCAAATAATTTCAGGAGTGTCCACTATGACCAAGTACAACAAGATCGTCCTCGCTTCCCTCGTTCTCGCCCTCGCCACCAGTGGTCTGGCCCAAGAAGCGGGCGCAGCAGCCAACGATGACCTGTACCGTGGGTTGCGTGCCATCGGCGCAGGCTTGGCCCTCGGCCTCGGCGCAGTGGGCACCGGCATCGCGCAGGCCCGCATCGGCTCCAGCTTGGTCGGCGCAGTGGCCGAAGACCCCAGCAAGGCCGGTAGCCTGCTGCTCTACTTCCTGATCCCCGAAACGCTCGTGATCTTCGGCTTCCTCGCCCTGTTCATCCTGAACTGATATGGCGCTCGACAAGCTTCTCGAACAGGAGGCGCAATCGGAAATCGAGCGCATCCGCGCCGAAGCCCGTGACCGCGCCGCCGCCATCCTGAAAGACGCCCAAGACCGTGCCGAATCGCTGCTGGACAGCCGCACCCGCGCCCTGCAAAACCAGCGCCAAGCCGGGCTGGTGCGGGCACGCAGCGCCGCCGAGTTGGAGCGCAGCGCCTCCCGCCTCAAAGCGGGCGAGTCCAGCCTGACGCAGGTGTACAGCCTCGTAGAAGGGCACTTGCAAGAAGTGATCGCGGCTCCCGAGTACCGGGAGATCTTGTCCCGCCTGATCTGGCAGGCTCGCGAAGCCATTCCCAATGCCGACGCGGTCGAAGTGAACCCCGCCGACGTGCTGGTGGCCCGCGAACTCGTGTCTGACCTGCCCGTGCGTGAAAACGCTGGAATCGTCGGCGGCGTGCGCGTGCTGTCTAACGGCGGCAAGAGCGGCATCACCAACACCCTCGCGGGCCGCTTGGAGCGCGTGAAGGGTGAACTCGCGCCGCAGATCAGCCGTCTGCTGGCCGAGTAAAGGACGCTGGCCATGCCCGACGACTATTCCTACATCAACACGCGGGTTCGTATCATGCGAACCAAACTGCTCGACGGGCGCTCGCTCGACTCGGCGCTCTCGTCGGGCAGCTATCAGGAATTCCTGCGCGTGCTGACCGAAACCGAACTGGCCGCCAACATGCGCGAAACCACCACCGAGGGTGCGGGCCTGCCTGAGCTTGACCGCGCCCTGTCCGAGAACCTGTTTGCCACCACCCAGAAGGTGCTGAACTTTGCCGATGGCGACGCCAAACGCGAGATTCAGGCCCTGCTGATGAAGTGGGATCTGGTGAATCTCAAGACCATCGCGCGTGGTGTGGTGGGTGGGCGCGGTGCCGACGCCATTCTGAGCAGCCTGATTCCGGGCGGCACCATTAAAACGGCGGCCCTGCAAACGGCGGCCCAGAGCAGTGACCTTGCCGCAGCCGCCACCGCCATCGCCATCAGCGGGCATCCGCTGGCCAAGTCGATGCGCGACGGGGCCAGTGCCTACGCTGCCAGCAGCCGCCTGCTCGACCTAGAAGTGGCGCTGGATCAGGGCTACTACCGCCACGCGCTAAACGTGGCCCGCAACACCAGCCTGCGCCGCTACCTGAGCCGGGAAATCGACGTGACCAACGCGCTGATTGCCCGCGCCAGCAAAGGCCAACCCCTCGACCCCAACCTGTTCGTGGCGGGCGGGCACCTTGACGCAGGCGGCTACGCCCGCTTGGCAGGCGGGGACGCAGGCGGCGTGCCTGACATCGTGGGCATTCTGGACGCGCCCACGCTGGAAGACGCCGAAGTGGCGGCCCGCACGGCGCTCGACAACTCGGCCCGCAATGTGGCGGCCAGCGATCCCGAAGGTGTGGGGATCATCCTTGATTTTCTGCGCCGCAAGGAAATAGAGATCGCCAAGCTGCGCCTGATCGCACGCGGGAAGTTTTATAACCTGAGTGCCGAGCAGATTCGCAAAGAGGTGCAAGCATGACGGCCCCCACTTTGGCAGGCGGCATGCAGCGCGTGGCCGTGCTAACCGACAACGAAACGGCCACCGGCTACCGCCTCGCAGGTGCAGAAGTGATCGAGGTCACCGCAGACAGCGCCCTGCGCGAACTCGAAGCCCTGATCAACGGCAACCGTTACGGCCTGATTGCGGTGGACACCGGCCTGATTCCTGATCCGGCCACCGCCACCGCCCGCGTCATGCGGGGCCGCGACTTGCCTATTCTGCTCCCCATTCCCAGCCTTGCCGACGCTTTCAGTGCCGATACCGTGGACGCCAAAGCCTACATGGGTAAACTCGTGCGCGAGACCATCGGCTTTGATATCAAGCTTTAAACCCGTCTAAGGGTCAAAAGGTCTAAGGGTCTAAGGGCAAGACCCACCAATGCCTACAAACGTTGGAAGGTTCTTTCCTTAGACTCTTAGACCCTAGACCCTTAGACCCTCTCAAGGAGAACGAATGACGCAGAACAAAGCAGGCGTCGTGCAGAGTATCGCTGGCCCCGCCGTGATCGCCAACGGCATGTACGGCGCGAAAATGTACGACATCGTGCGCGTAGGCTCGGAGCGTCTGGTCGGAGAAATCATCCGGTTGGACGGCAACACGGCCTTCGTGCAGGTGTATGAAGATACCAGCGGCCTGACTGTGGGCGAACCCGTGGTCACCACCAACTTGCCCCTCAGCGTGGAGCTGGGGCCGGGCATGCTCAACGGCATCTACGACGGCATTCAGCGTCCTCTGGATAAAATCCGTGAGGCTTCGGGCGACTTCATCGCTCGCGGCATCGAGGTCAGCAGCCTTGACCGCACCAAAACGTGGGCCTTTACCCCCAGCGTCAGCGTGGGCGATATGGTCAGCGGGTCTTCGATTCTGGGCACCGTGCCCGAATTCAGCTTTACCCACAAGATCCTGACGCCCCCCGACAAGAGCGGCAAGCTGCGCTGGGTGGCGGCGGCAGGCGAGTACACCATCGACGATACGATTGGCGAACTCGAAGACGGAACCAAGCTCCGCATGGCCCACTATTGGCCCGTGCGTGCGCCCCGTCCCGTCGCCAAGAAGCTCGACCCCAGCCTGCCCTTCCTGACCGGAATGCGCATTCTGGATGTGCTGTTCCCTCTGGTGATGGGCGGCGCGGCGGCTATTCCCGGCCCGTTCGGATCGGGCAAAACCGTAACGCAGCAAAGCGTGGCGAAGTACGGCAACGCCGACATCGTGGTGTACGTGGGTTGCGGCGAGCGCGGCAACGAGATGACCGACGTGCTCGTGGAATTCCCTGAATTGGTTGACCCCAAGACGGGCGGCCCCCTGATGCACCGCACCATCCTGATCGCCAACACCTCCAACATGCCGGTGGCAGCGCGTGAAGCGTCCGTGTACACGGGCATTACGCTGGCCGAGTACTTCCGCGATCAGGGCTACAGCGTGTCCCTGATGGCCGACAGCACCAGCCGCTGGGCCGAAGCCCTCCGCGAAATCTCCAGCCGCCTTGAAGAAATGCCCGCAGAAGAAGGCTACCCGCCTTACCTCGGTGCAAAACTCGCGGCGTTCTACGAGCGTGCCGGAGCGGTGACCACCCTCGGCGGCGAAAGCGGCGCGGTCAGCGTGATCGGTGCAGTGTCTCCCGCAGGCGGCGACATGTCCGAACCCGTGACTCAGGCCACCCTGCGTATCACGGGCGCGTTCTGGCGCTTGGACGCTGGTCTGGCCCGCCGCCGCCACTTCCCGGCGATCAACTGGAACGGCTCTTACAGCCTGTTCACGCCCATTCTGGACGGCTGGTACCGCGCCAACGTCGGCCCCGACTTCCCCGAACTGCGCCAGCGCATCGGCAACCTGCTTCAGCAAGAAGCCGCGCTGCAAGAAGTGGTGCAACTCGTGGGCCCCGACGCCCTGCAGGACAACGAGCGCCTGATCATCGAAGCGGGCCGCATGTTGCGTCAGGATTTCCTGCAGCAAAACGGCTTCGACCCCGTCGACGCCAGCGCTTCCATGCCCAAAAACTACGGTCTGATGCAGATGTTCCTGAAGTTCTACGATCAGGCCGACATCGCGCTGAAGGGCGGAGCCACCATCGACGAAATTATTCAAAGCCCCGTGATCGAGAAACTGGGCCGCGCACGTTACACGCCCGAAGGTGAATTTGCCGCCTACCGCGACAACGTGCTGGCCGAACTCGACACGACCTTCAAGGGAGTCAAGGTATGACCCTGCTCAAGAAGGAATACAACGATGTGGCCTATATTTCCGGCCCCTTGTTGTTCGTGAACGCCGCTTCCGACCTCGCTTACGGCGCTATCGTCGAAATCAAGGACGGTCAGGGCAAGATTCGCGGCGGACAGGTCATCTCCGTGTCCGATGAAAACGCCGTGATTCAGGTGTTCGAAGAAACGCGTGGTCTTGACCTCGCCACCGCCAGCGTGAGCCTCGTTGAAGACGTGGCCCGCCTCGGCGTGAGCAAGGAAATGATTGGCCGCCGCTTCGACGGCTTGGGCCGCCCGATTGACGGTCTGCCGCAAGTGGTCGCCGAAAAGCGCGTGAGCATCAACGGCCAGCCCATGAACCCCACCGCCCGTGCCAAGCCCGAAGAATTTATTCAGACGGGCATCAGCACCATCGACGTGAACACCTCGCTGATCCGTGGTCAGAAGCTCCCGATCTTCTCGGGCAGCGGCTTGCCGCACAACGAACTGGCCGCCCAGATCGCCCGTCAGGCCAAAGTGCCCGGACACGAGGGTGACTTTGCCGTGGTGTTCGCCGCCATGGGTCTGACCCAGCGCGAAGTCAGCTTCTTCACGCAGGAGTTCGAGCGCACGGGCGCACTGGCCCGCTCGGTCTTGTTCCTGAACCGCGCCGACGATCCCGCCGTAGAGCGCCTGTTGACGCCCCGCATGGCGCTCACCACCGCCGAGTACTTGGCCTTTGAGCACGGCTACCACGTGTTGGTCATCCTGACCGACTTGACAAACTACTGTGAAGCCCTCCGCGAGATCGGCGGCGCACGTGAGGAAATCCCCGGACGACGCGGCTTCCCCGGCTACATGTACACCGACTTGGCCTCCCTTTACGAACGCGCAGGCGTGGTGCAGGGCAAGCCCGGATCGGTCACGCAGATTCCGATCTTGTCCATGCCCGACGACGATATTACGCACCCCATCCCCGACCTGACCGGCTACATCACCGAAGGCCAGATCGTGGTTGACCGGGCGCTGAACACCAAGGGCATCTTCCCGCCCATCAACCCGCTGCCCAGCCTGAGCCGCTTGCAGGGCAACGGCATTGGTAAGGGCAAGACCCGCGCCGACCACAAAAACGTGTCCGACCAGCTGTTCGCGGCTTACGCCAACGGCCTCGACCTCCGCAAACTGGTAGCCATCACGGGTGAAGACGCCCTCAGTGACACCGACAAGCTGTACCTGCGTTTCGCCGACGACTTCGAGAACTACTTCATCGGGCAGGGCGGCCAAGACCGTTCGATTGATGACAGCCTGACGGTGGCGTGGGGCATCTTGTCCAAGCTTCCCCAGAGCCAGCTGACGCGCCTGAGCCGCGACACCATCGACAAGTACTACGGTACCAAGGTGGACGAAATGTGGCGGGGCAACCGGATCTAAATCGGCTGTGGGACGTAGGCTGTGGGCTGTAGGCAGTGTCTATCCTACGGCTATACCCCACAGCCCACTCCCGACAACCTCACTGACGAAGGAGGTGAATCTATATGGCAGGACAGATCAGCCCCACCCGCAGCGCCCTGCTCGCCAGCAAAGCCAGTTTGAAGACGGCTTCCAGCGGTGCAGACCTGCTCAAGCGCAAGCGTGACGCCCTCATCGGAGAGTTTTTTGCTCTGGTGAAGGACGCGCTCGCCGCCCGCGAGCAACTGAGCGGCGTGAGCAAAGGCGCGTATACCAGCCTGTTCGGGGCCAAAGCGTGGGATAGTCCCGAAGCCGTGGAAAGCCTGAGCTTGGCCACAGGCGGTGAATACACCGTTCAGATGGAAATTCAGAGCATCTACGGCGTGAAAGTGCCCAAGATCGAGGTGCCCGCACGTCCGACTGGCGTGAACTTCAGCCCGATCAACGTCGGCGCACGTACCATTCAGGCGGCAGGCGACTTTGGCGGCGTGATGGAAGCTATCGTGAAGGTGGCCGCCACCGAAACCAAGCTGCGGCGCATCGGCGAGGAAATTAAAAAGACCTCGCGCCGGGTGAACGCGTTGGAGCAAGTGGTCATTCCCGGCATTCAGGACGACATCCGCTTTATTCGCGGCGTTCTGGATCAGCGCGAACGTGAAGAAAGCTTCCGCCTAAAGAAGATCAAGGCGAAGCTGGAACGCGAGAAAGAATTGGAAAAAGCCGCCTCCGCAGCGGCAGGCAGTCACGGCACCGCCGCCGACTGAATCCAGAACCAAGAGAAGCCGTCTCCGTAGGGGGGCGGTTTTTTGTTGGCTGCTAAAGTTTCGCTATCGCCCCCGCCAGATTTACCCGCGCCTGCGCCTCCAGCCCTGCGAATTCCGGCGTCGTAAATATCTGCTCCCGCTCCAAAAATCCCCGCAAGATTTTCTTGCGGCCCATACGGTACAGCAGCCCCGGCACATGCCTATATTCGCGGCGAATGGCGGCGTCGTAGGCGGCAAACGCTTCGGCAGTGGCCCCCAAAATGCTCAGGTCAGCGTCGATGAGGAGGGCTTCGGCGCGGGTGGCGGCGGGTGCGGCGTGCCGGGTGGCCAGAATCAGGGCGTGAATTTCGGCCCGCAGGTCAGCGGGTGCGCCCTGTTCGGCCAGCCAGCCGTCAAACACACCGGCGCTCTGCTGCTCGTTGTCGTGCTTGCGGGGATCGTAAATCAGGTCGTGGCCCCACACCGCCAAAGTCAGTACAGGCGTCAGCACTCGTCTGCTCTCCAGCGCGTGCAGCACGGCCCGCACATGCTCGGCGTCGTGGTAGGCACGGTGGGCCTCGGCGTAGTGGGGGAGGGCAAACGCTTCGGCGCGGGCCAACAAAGTGGCGTCTATTGGAGCAGCGTCATTCATCATGCTCAGCCTTAGCGTCGCGCTCCATCAGGTGGCGGAGGCCCACAGCGGGCGTCCATTCTCCGCTGGCGACACGTGCGACGGCCCGCACAATCGGCAGGTCGTGGCCGTGCGCGGTGGCCCAAGCATCTAGCAGTCCCGCCGTGCGGAGGCCTTCTACCACTTTGCCTCCCTGCGCCGGAGTCTGCCCACGTGCCATCGCTTCCCCGGCGGCGCGGTTGCGGCTGTGTGGGCTGGTTGCCGTTGCCACAAGATCGCCCAGCCCGCTCAGGCCATACACCGTTTCTTCCTGAGCGCCCTGAGACAGCAGATAACGGCCCATTTCGCGCAGCCCGCGTGTGATCAGGGTGGCTTTGGCGTTGTCTCCCAGTTGCAGGCCGTCGCCCAAGCCAGCAGCCAAGGCGATCACGTTTTTCAGCAC
This sequence comes from Deinococcus puniceus, assembly GCF_001644565.1. Lineage (NCBI taxonomy): Bacteria > Thermotogati > Deinococcota > Deinococci > Deinococcales > Deinococcaceae > Deinococcus > Deinococcus puniceus. Next base: position 442,833 of record NZ_CP011387.1, read on the forward strand.
GCCGCCCAACTCCACGCCCACTTCATCGGTGCTGGTGTACACGCGCAGACTGGGGGTCATCAGGGCGGTTTGCGCGGCGAGGGCCAGAGCTTCATCGGAACTGGCAACGACGGTGGCGGCAGGAAGGCCCCGGCCCACCTCTTCGGCATGGTTGGGGCCACTCAGGACGGCCACCCGCGCAAAACCGAGGCTGCGGGCCAAGTCGGTCAGGCGTCCACCGTCGGGCGCTAGGCCTTTGGCACACAGCACCACGCCCAGCGTGCGGGGCAAGTCGGCCAGCAAATCGGGCACGCCTACGCTGGGCACCACCACCAACGCCCACTCCGCGCCCGCTACTGCTTCCGCTAGATCAGAGGTCAGCCGCACCGATTCGGGCAACAAGATTCCCGGCAGATATTCCCGGTTCTCGCGCACTTCGGCCAAGCGTGCAGCAAAATCGGGGCGTCTGGCCCACAGAGTCGCGGGCTGCCCAGTGCGTGATGCATTCACCGCCAACGCCGTGCCCCACCCACCCGCGCCCAGTACCACTAAGCCGCTCATGCGCCTGCCCAAGCGAACACCCAGACACGCGGCGTCTCGGGCGTGGGCGGGGCGAAGTCCGGGTATTCCACCACTTCCCAGCGGTCAAAACCTGCCTCGTCCAGCAATGCCTCTATCTCGGCAGGGTCGTACCCGCGCTCGCGGTGGGTTTCTACAAATTCCTCGGTGGTGCCGTCAGTATTCAGCACCCGGCAAAAGGCCTGCACCACGCCCACGTCGGCCTCCACGTCATGATGATGAGACCAGTGGTAATGCACCTCGCGCCCATCTTCGGCATGTGCCAAGCCCTCCACGGCGTTGTCTTCCCACAGTTCCCGCACACCAATTTTGGTGTTCAGGTCACAGGCCAGCAACCCACCTGTCCGCAAATGCCCCCGCGCCTGCCGGAACGCCGCGCCCAAGTCGGCGGGGTCAAGCAAGTTGTTCAGGCTGTCGAAGACACAGGTGATCAGGTCGAAGTGCTGGCTCAGTTCGAAGGTTCGCAGGTCGCCCACCTCGAAGGGGATGCTGGGCAGGCGTTGGCGTGCTACACGCAACATTTCGGCGCTGCCATCCAGTCCGGTCACGCTCAGGCCCGCCGCCTGCAACTCACGGGTAAAGCCGCCTGTACCGCACGCCAAATCTAGGGCTGTCAGAGTTGAACCGGCAGGGGCATTGAGGCCGCCGTCACGGGCATACGTCAGCACGAAATCGGCCCACTGGTCATATTCCACATCGGCCATAATCGCGTCGTACACGGCGGCCAACGCGGTAAAAGGGGAGTGCTGCATAGGGGCTACTATAGCGGGGGCGTCTCTGCCAGCCGCGCCTCTATCTCATTCCGTATGCTCTCCAGCTTGGCTACATCCAGCACGGGCCGCCCCGCGTCTACCACTATTTCTCCCAGCGGCACCCAACTGACGCAGCCCAGCATTTGCGGCGTTTCGGGCAGCACCAGCGGCGCACTCAGCGGGCGCACCCGCAGCAGCAGCGCATGAACCCAAGGGCGGCCCCGGTAGGCAAACCGCCGCGAAATGGCGTCGGCGGTCAGCGCCTGCAAGTCGGCCAAGGCCCGCGCCTGCGCTTCCTGCTCCACCTTCCACACGCCCACCACTTCAGCCAACGCTGGCAGCAGAATTGCGCCCGGTTGCGGATCGTCTCGCAACAAGGGCGCAAATTCGGGGCGCAGTTCGGCAGGGTTTTGGTGCAGGAAGGTGGGATACAGCAGGAACGAACGGTGTTCGACTTCAAAGCCGTCGTGCGTTTCCATGATGCCGCCTTTGCGGATCAGGAGGGCGGTTTGGCCGAGGCTGAGGGCTTGGGCTTGGGTATCCCATTCTTTGAGGGCTGTGGTAGGGGAGGGCATGGGGAAAGGGTAGCGCAGAGGCGATTCGGCAATCTTGATGGCAACTACGGCGCAGTACTAGTACCAAACTTCATAGCAGTCCCATCATAAGTATAGTCTGTGCCATTGCGCGTGGTCGCATTAACCACAAAAAAATCCTTATTGGTTGTTCCGAAAATGACTTGGCAAGTACCCGTTTTGACGGATGCTGGTAAGCCCGGATTACCTGAGGCCGCAGTGCAACTCGGTGCTATGATTGGGAGCGCACCCGTTACGGTGTCCCGTTGCGTCTCTACGCCCGTTACGACATCTAGGACGTAAGCTTGCGTTGCTGTGCTAATAGCACGGTTGCGTGCAGCCAATAGGTTAGAGATCAAAACGGTTGCTAGAATACCGACGATGGAGATGACTATGAGTAGTTCAATCAAAGTGAAAGCTTGAGTAGTTTTCTTCATGGCCTAGCTCCTGATGCCAGTGTTTTGCTTCAAGCTATCGACTTCCCTAGTTTTAATTCAAGGGGGGAGATTCTGGTTGGATTACAGATAAGGAAGCAGAGAGCGCCGAATAGTCGTTCGGCGCTCTCTCTGCAGCAAGGCGACTAGATCAGGGAGCGGTGCTGGTTCCGGTCTTAACTTCTTTGCTGTCGTAGGTGTAGTCGGTGTTGTTGATGGAGCTGGCGTTTACGACGAAAGCGTCTTTGTTGGTGGTGCCGAGAATAATCGCGCAAGACTTGACGGAGGCAGGCAGGGCGGTTTTGCCGGTGGCGACGATGCAGGTGGGGGCAGTTGCAGGCAAAGCACCCGTGACGCTATCCCGTTGGGTTTCTACACCAGTAACCACATTACGGATGAACGATTGGGTGGCAGTATCGTTGGCGCGATTACGGGCAGCCAACAGGTTGGGAATCAACACGGCGGCCAGAATACCGATGATGGCGATGACGATCAGCAGCTCGATCAGGGTGAAGCCTTGGGTGTTGTTCTTCATGTGTTCTCCTGGTTGGCCGTCCAGATAAGGGATAAATGGGTCTGGTTGGCCGGGTATGGCGTCAGCTCCTGCGGGTGTCTCCCGCTCTTGCTTGTCCGTACAGTACGGGCTACGTTCTAACAATTCTCTTACCAGAAAGTGAAGAAAGTCATCTTTATGCGTGAGGTGGCCGAGCTCGGGGGTCGGATACAGGGGGCTGTGTCTGGCTCTCGTCAGGGCAGCGGGCCGAAGCAGTGGTATGATGCACGGCAGTTCCGCCTGAGCCTTGCCCGTATTGGGGAGCGTTCCGGCTGAATGGGCGCGGTTTTTCCTGCACCCACCCCGCTTGACCTATATAAATTGTTGACCCGGCACGCGCCACGCCGCTGCTTCCGCATTGTCGGGGCGGCGTTCGGTTGGCCGCTGCCACAGGAGAGGCCACTGCATGGAACTCACGCCACGTGTCCCGCCGCACAGCAACGACGCCGAAATTAGCGTGCTGGGCAGCATTTTGCTCGACAACGATACCTTGGCCCAACTGGGCGATACGGTGTCACCCGAAATGTTTTACCGCGAAGGCCACCGCAAGATTTTTGCGGCCATGCGGACGCTGCAAGAAAAGGGCGAACCCGTTGATCTGGTCACGCTGTCCGAGCATCTGCGGAGTAAAGGCGCACTGGACGATGTAGGCGGCCTGACCTATTTAATTGGTCTGTCGGATCAGGTGCCCACCGCTGCCTACGCCGAGCATTACGCCCGGATCGTGCAGGAAAAGCACACCCTGCGAATGCTGATCAGTGCGTCGGGCAAAGCGATGCAACTCGCCTACGACGCGCAATTGCCCCTAGAAGACCTGCTTGACCGTGCCGAAAAAATGATTTTCGAAGTGGCCGAACAAAAGAAAAAGGGCGAGGCGTTTCAGGCGATGGGCGAGGTGGTGCATAACACCTTCGAATACATCACGTTGCTGCACGCCAATAAGGGCATTCCAGACGGGGTGAGCAGCGGCTTCCGCGATTTAGACGAGCAGATCAGCGGACTCCAGAAAGGCAGTTTGAATGTGTTAGCGGCGAGGCCGAGCATGGGCAAATGCGTCACGGCGTCTACCCTGATCGACGTTCCCGGCACAGGCGAACGCATCACTGTTGAAGCCTTTGTGCAGCGGCAATTGCCCCACGTTCTCAGCGTTGCGCCAGACGGTCGGGTGCGGCAATCGTTGGTAGGCGCATGGATAGACAGTGGGATTAAGGCGGTACGCCGTGTGACCACCCGCACAGGCCGCGTTGTCGAAACCACGCCGCATCATCCCTTTTTGGCCGCCGACGGCTGGACGCCCCTTTATGATCTCAGCGTCGGCAGCAAAATCGCCGTGCCACGCGCCGTGCCCACCTTCGGCACCGATACGTCGTGGAGTATGGAGCGGGTGCGCTTGCTGGCGTACCTGTTGGCAGAAGGTGGCCTGACCCAAAGTAGCCCCCGCTGGACGAACGCTGACCCCGTGCTGGTGGAAGATTTCCGCGCTTGCCTTGCCACCGAATTCCCCGAATTGACCATGCAAGCCGACGCCCGCACCGGCATCGACTACCGCCTGAGCAGAAGTTGGGCGGCGGGCGAGCGCAAAGACCGTGCAAATCCCCTGACTGATTGGCTTAGGGACTTGGGCGTATGGGGCAAGCTGGCCGATGCCAAACGTTTTCCGGCGGCAGTGTGGCAATGGGATCGCGCTCGCCTCGCGGAGTTTTTGCGCGTGCTGCTCAGTTGCGATGGTACGATTTATGCTCTTGGCAAGGCGGGATATGGGCGCATCGAATTCACGGTGGCTTCCGAGGCGCTCGCGCAGGACGTGCATCATGCTTTCGTGCGCTTTGGGTTGGTGGCGAAGCTGTGGCAAAAAACCAGACGGTCTTGGCGTGTCGAATTGACCGAAGCCCGTGGCATGGCCGATTATCAGACCCAGATTGGTTGGCTGGGCGAGAAGGCTGGGCGGGTGTTCGCCCTGTCTCCCGCCACGCGCTCCAACGTGGGCCACTTGCCGCAAGCGGCTTGGGCGCAGGTGCGGCGTGCAGCAGCGGTGCGCGGCCTGAGCCTGAGTGCGGTGGCGCGGGCCGCAGGCGAAAGGGTGGGCGAGGGCTTCAATCCACATACGCGCCGGGGTTTGCCTGTCGTGCGAGCCGCCCGCTACGCCGCTGTGCTAGACGATCCTCATCTGACTTTGCTGGGCAGTGACGCGCTTTATTGGGATGAAATTATCAGCATCGAGGATGCCGGAGAGCAGCAGGTGTACGACCTGACCGTGCCCGGCGATGCCAACTTTATAGCTGCCGATATCTGTCTGCATAACACGGCCTTCGCGCTCTCCATCGCCCAAAACGTGGCCCTGCGCGGCGAGAAATCGGTGGCCGTGTTCAGCCTAGAGATGCCCGCCGTGCAACTGGCCCTGCGAATGCTGTGCAGTGAAGCGCGGGTAGACATGAACCGCATTCGCAGCGGGCAACTGAACGAGCGCGATTTTGAGCGGTTGGCGCACGCCGCAGGCCGTCTTGCCGAAGCGCCGATGATCATCGACGATGAACCGGATTTGACCCTGAACGGCCTCAGAAGCAAGTTGCGCCGGATTTCTGCACAGCATGGGCAACTGGGACTGGTCGTCATCGATTACCTGCAACTGATGTCGGGCGGCAAAAGCAGTGGCGGCAGTGACAATAGACAGCAGGAAATCAGTACGATTTCGCGTGGCTTAAAGGGGTTGGCGCGTGAGTTGGAAGTGCCGATCATGGTACTCAGCCAGCTGAGCCGCGCCGTAGAGCAGAGGCCCAATCATAGGCCGATGTTGTCTGATTTGCGTGAATCGGGGGCCATTGAGCAGGACGCTGACATCGTGATGTTTATTTACCGCGACGAGTATTACAACAAAGAAACCGATCAACAAGGGATTGCCGAAATTATTATTGGCAAGCAGCGCAACGGGCCGGTGGGAACGGTCAAGTTGCAGTTTCATAGCGCACATGTCCGGTTTAATGACCTTGCGCCGGAGGGTGTGTAATGCCAGAAGAAGCAGTGAAAACAGCAGGCCAAGGCGCGGGCAGACGGCGCAGACGCAGGCGCACCCCCAAAGCGCCCGACGGCGGCAGCGGTTCGGCCAATTTGCAGCAGTCGGGGCAGTTGCGGCCCGGTCAGGTGTCGAACGCCACCGCCGCGCCCATTCCCGCCGTGCCCAACAAACGCGGCCAAAAGCGCCCGCTGGCCGAACCCCGGATCGGTGTGGGCTGCATCATCATGCGCGGAGACGAGATTTTGCTGGTGCGCGAGCGCGGGCGGTGGAGTTTGCCCAAGGGCGGCCTAGAGGCAGGCGAGCTGATTCAGGAAGGTGCACGCCGCGAAACCTTTGAAGAAACGGGATTGATCGTGGAACTGCGGGATTTGGCCTTCATCGTGGAGTTTCAGGCGCAGACGTGGGGCCACCACCTTCAGTTTTTCTACACGGGCCGCGAGGTGGGCGGCAAGCTAGAGCCGCGTGACCCAGACCGCGACGTGCAGGAAGCCCGCTTTATTCCCATCCGGCAACTGCGCGAATTCATCCGCTTCCGGCCCCGCTTGCTGGCCTTAGAAACGTGGTTGCGCGAGCGGCGGCCCCGCCATTTCGTGTTTAATCTGGACAAGGAACCCGCCATGCTCCGCAAACGGCGGCGCGTGGGCGAGGGCCTGCCCAGCGGTTCGCAATTTGACCTGACGGACGACGGGGACGAAGTAGATTTGTAGGAATGCGCTGAGTGGGAAAGCACGGATGAGAGCAGGGTTTTGCCCTTCCCACTCACCACAATCCACTCACCACTTGCTGCTTTTAAATCTGTTACTATCAGAATATGAAACAGGTTTTACGTAAGAGTTTAGGCGGAGAGGGGGTGGAATCCTTGCCTGCCAGTGGGCGCGGCTATGCCCATGTGTGCCCTAAATGCGGTCAGGCCCTGACCCTGCACGACCTGCGGGACGGCGATCAGGCGTATTGGTGCCACGCCTGCAATGTCGGCCACCGCGCCAGCGATCCGCCTGCACGGGCGTTCAGGCCGTTGCCGCAAGCGGGCTAAATCGGATTGAAGCTGCGTGTAACCCCCCAGTCTGCTTCGCAGCCAGCCCCCCTTGAGGGGAGTGCAAAATCTTTAGTCCTCCCCTCTCCTGCGGAGCTTTTCAAGTCTAAGGGGGCGTTGCATAGCAACGGGGGGGTTCACCTTCTAACCCAGCTTCAAAACGCCTTCCAGCCCACTCAAATCCCCACATCGGCTATGCTAAGTCCCTCATGACGCGCCCCACAGATTCGCAGGCCAAGCCGCCGCACCCGTTGGCTGGTCAGGTTATCGCGGTCACCAGTGCGGATCAGGGCTACGGGCGGGCCATCAGCGGGGCGTTGGCGCAGGCGGGGGCCAGCATTGTCCTCATCGGCGGCAACAGCGAAACGCTGGCATCGGCGGCCAGCACGCTAGAACACGCGGGTGGCACGGCCATTCCCATCAAGGCCGACGTAGACGTACCGCTGGATTGGCTCAGTGCCCAGAACCGCATTCTGGATATTTTCGGCTCGCTGCACGGCATCGTTCATCTGGCCGATAAGCGCGCCCACAGCAACTTTACGATGCTGACCGAGGGCGAATGGATGGACTTGTTCAACTGCAACGTGAAGAGCAGCGTGGCGATTGCCCAGATTTTGCGCCGCCGCCTGCCCGGAGCGTGGCTGACGATCATCGGGCCGCATCTAGACGACACAGGCCTGCAAGTCCATCCCCAGCGCGGCGCGATTCGCGGCCTCGTGGAGAATGCTTACACCGAGGATTTGCGAATCAACATGATCTTGCCGGGGCGGGCCAGTTCCGGGGAAGACGCCCTAGACCGCCCGGTGGCCGAAAGCGTGATGGCGCTCGCTACGCCCGCCCTCGCCCACCTGCGCGGCAATATCATCGACGTGCCGCTCGCTCCCATTCCCAAACTGCGCGTCACGGAACCGCAGCCTTTCTGATGGCTGGTGTTTCTATGGTATGGATTCCGGCCATTCCGTTATCCTCCGGGAAAATGCCGGAGGCTAACTTCATTCTGGAATCCGTATTTTTCCTACTCGCTTTGCTCGAATTGCCCAGTTCTTTCATCACTGTTCAATCGGAATTCCGATGAAGTGCCCCTACTGCTCCGCGCCCGATAGTAAAGTCGTGAATTCCCGGCCCAGCGACGAGGGGGCCAGCATTCGCCGTCGCCGCGAGTGCCTGAGCTGTGCGCGGCGTTTTACCACCTACGAACGTGCCCAATTGGAGCCGCTGATGGTGGTCAAACGCAGTGGCCCCCGCGAAGCGTTCAACCCTGACAAGCTGCTGCGCGGCCTGACCCTCGCCACCGAGAAGCGTCCGGTAGACCCCGATGTGCTGCGGGCCTTCGCTTATGGCTTTGAAGACGATGTGCAACTCGGAGAGATTCCCAGCACCGAAATCGGGCGGCGGGCCATGACGTTTCTGCGCCCACTGGACGGTGTGGCCTACATCCGTTTTGCCAGCGTGTACCGAGAGTTCGACAGCTTGGAACGGTTCATCGAGGAAATTCAGGGGTTGAAGGATAAGGAAGAGGGCGACGAGACAGCCTAAAACTCCAACCCCGTCGGCGTCTCCATGCCCGCCGGAATCGCCGTCACCAGCACTTCATATTTGCCCGTCACGAACACTTTGAAGCCGTGCTTTTGCAGTTGGCGGCGGGCCTGCGTCACGTCGGCGCACAGCAGGCTCAGGTCAGGGCGGGCGTAGTTTTTCATGCGTGCGCCGTAGCTGAGGTGACCGCCCAAGTAGCGGGCGTTGGGAAAGCCCAGAATCAGGCCACCGGTGTGGGTCAAGTGGTGGCGGCGAATGGCCCCCAGCAAGTCGTGTGGTACGACACCGGGGCTTTGCAACAGACTCAGGGCCAGCACCAAGTCGAAGGTTCCCAGTTCGGGCAGGGGCAGCGTGTTCACGTCCAGCACGCGGAAGCTGAAGTTGGGAGACCGGGCGCGGGCAGCGGTGAGGGCGCTTTCATCCACATCTACGCCCAAGACCTCGAAGGTTCGGTCTGCAAAGGCCAAAGCCAAAGCGTCCAGTTCGCGGCCCGCGTTGACGCCCAGTGCCAGTACGCGGCCACCACTGGGTGGATTCACACGGCGCAGGGCTTCCACGAAGGTGGCCAGAAACACTGGGTCTTCCAACTTGTTCACCCGCGCCCAGTCGCCGTCTGTGCCGTAGCCCGCTGCATCGGGGGCAGGGGTGGGCGCGTACCGTTGAATGGTCAGGCGAATCTGGCCCGCGCCCAAGATTTCGGGCGTGTGCAAGTGTGCGCCCAGCAAGTCGGCCAAATCTGTCCACACACTCAGCGGGCGGTGAATGCCTGCACTCGTGGCCTCGCCCGCGTAGAGGCCCAGCCCCAGATCGGGGTCAGGCACAGTGAAGGTCACGCGGCCTGTATCCACCAGCACGCGGCGCAGGGCGGGCAAGATCAGGCTCATCGGCTCGGACTTGAAGGCCAATTCCATCAAGTATCAGCCTGCGCGGTGGGCGTCGGCGTTTCTGGGTGGGGAGTGGTGCCCGAACGCTGGCTCAGTACCGTGGCGACCACCACCAACAGCCCGCCCAGTGCGCCGCGCAGGCCCACTTTTTCCCCGATCAGGGCGTAGCTGAAGGCAGTGGCCGTCACGGGTTCCAGCGCATAGATCAGGCTGGCTTCGGCGGCGCTGACGTGGCGTTGGCCGACGGTTTGCAGCAGTGTGGTGAGGGCAGTGGCGGCGATGCCCAGATACAGCAGCGGTGCCCAAGCTTGAGGCGGGGGCCAGAGGGTGTTTGGCGCGGCAACTGCGGCCCACAGCCACGCCACCGCCGTGACCGACACCAGTTGCGCCACCGTAAACGGCAGGGCGGCGTGCCGGTGCGCCAGCCGCTCCAGCGTGATGATGAACCCGGCGTAGGTGACGGCACAGGCCAGCGCCCAAGCGTCGCCCACCACCAACGCGCCGCCTTCCCAAGACAGCAGCCCCAGCCCCAGCAGTGCCAGCGGCAACGCCCCCCACAGCGTCAACGGCAGTGGGCGACGCTGAGCAAACGTGAGCCACACCGGAACCAAAATCACGCTCAGGGCGGTAAAAAACGCCGCCCGGTTCGCCCCGGTGGTTTGCAGCGCGATGGTTTGCGTGCCGTACCCGGCGATCAGCCACAGCCCCAGAATGAAGCCGTCTTTGAGCAGGCTGGAATCTGAGGTTTTTGCAACAGCGCCCACCTCTAACGCCGGACGGTACAGTAGCAAGGCTGGAGCTAAGGCCACCGTCGCAATCAGGAAACGCCACGCGATCAGCACGCTGGGTTCCAACACCTCGCCCAAGGTTTTGACCACCGCGAAGGTGCTGCCCCACAGGGCCGTGACCAGAATCAGCAAGAGCACACCGCGCGTGTGAGAAGACATCACCGGGGATTGTACGCGCAATGCCCACCCGCAAGAACAACAGTTTCGGCTCCACCGCCTGCGCTGGGCAGACAGGTGGAGCCGGAACAGGGGAGGGGGGGCGCTTTAGCGGATGGCTCCTCTGAAGCAGGCCGTGCCGCTTACTCCGGCAGCTAGGGTGCCGAGGTTGACCGTCATCACACCGCTGTTGGGCGTTCCGTTGCTGGTTCCGGCCACGTCGGTCAGGCTGCCGCTGGCACTGGTCAGGTAGCTGGTCATGCCTGCGCGGGTCAGCTTGACGCCGTAGCCGCTGCCCGCAAAGCCAGCTGTATTGGCGTCGGTGTCGTAGCCGTAGGTCGGAGCCGCCGATGCACCCGACAGCAGGGGCTTCACGTTGGCCGGAACAGGATCGGTGAGGACAAAGTTGGGCAGGGCCGCACCGCCGTAGTTTTGAAAGTCGATGCAGTATTCCAGCACGTGAGTAGGGAGGCCTGTGCCGGTGCTGCTGAACGGGCCGGAGGTGGTCGAGAGGGTCAGGTTCCGTACCTTCTTGGTCAGCTCGACCAAGACCAGATTCGTGGTGGCGTTGGCGGCCGTGGTTCCCATGACATTGCTGGCACTCACAGTGGCCGTGTTCGTCACGCTGGGCTGCGGCGCGGTTTTGATGAGGGCGGCGGAAGGCATTTTCAGCGTAATGGTCACCGTTTTGCTGTTGCCTGCCGTGGCCGGAATGCTGCCCAGCGCCCAAGTGTAGCTGCTGCCGGTCGGCGTGGGCGTAACCGTGGCTCCGGTGGCATCGGTGGCCGAGACGAGGGTCGTGTTGGCCGGAAGGGTGTCGGTCAGAGAAACGCCCGTGGCTGCCACAGCTCCGGTGTTGGTCACGGTCAGGGTGTAGACCACGTTCGCATCCGGTCTGGCGGCGGCGGCACCCGTTTTGGTCAGGGTCAGCGTGGTGGTCAGGGTGGCCGACACCAGATCGCTGTCGCTGGCGCTGTTGTTGGCGGCCACCGTATCCGTGACTCCAGCGGGGGCAGTGATCGTGGCCGTGTTGGTCACGGTGGTGCCCACGGCTGCTGTCACGTTGGCGGTCACGTCGATCTCGTAGAACGCTCCTCTGGCCAGCAGCGGAAGGGCCACTCCCACGCCGTTTTCCAAATTCGCAGCGGTGGGCGCGGCGGTGCAGGCGTTGCCAGCGGCAGCGGTGCAGGTCACCGCAGATTTGGTCAGACCCGTGGCAACATCATCTCTGAGGAGTGCGCCCGTAACACTGGTAGAGCCGTTGTTGGTGACGCGAATGGTGTAGGTGGTGGTGCTGCTCGGCAGCAAGCCCGTTGCGCCGTTGCTTTTGGTGATGCCGAGGTCAGCGAAGGAGAAGCCGAAATCGGGGCCGATGTTGGTGCCGCTGACGTAATTGGGCGTGCCCGTCACGGGGGCGTTGTTGGGGGTCAGGAGGCTGTAGCCTGCCGGAACCGTGTTGACCTCACCGCTATATGAGCCGTCTTCGACATGCACGAAATAGCTGAAACCGGGGGGCGGGGGCGGCACGTTGGTAAAGACGTACTTGCCGGTGTCGCTGCCGACACCTGTGATGGTCTTGGCGACGGTCACGGGGTTGCCGTTGGAATCCGTGTACTGCAAGTCCACCGTGACTCCGGCGGGCAACTGAGGCTCGGCTGGATTCTGGAAGGAGAGGCTGTTGTCGGTGTCGCCGTACAGGAAGCCGCTGAGCGTATTGACATAGGTGCCCTGACACTGGTTCAGGCTCAGTTGGTCGAAGGCCAGATCGTTGCCTGTGGCGGCGGGTACGCGGCTGACCACCTTGAAGGTCGCTGTCGTGGAATTGCCGCTGTTGAAGACGAAGCCCGCCCGACGCCAAGTCGCTTGAACGTCTTGAGGAATATTGCCTGTGCGGAAATATGACGCGCCGTTGACGAAGAAGTCGATGTTGGGCAGCACGAAACCGGTCTGATTGTTGTCGATCACGTTGGAGAACAGACCGAGAAGTTGGTAGTTCGTGTAGGGAGTCAGGCCAGCAATGGTCGTCTGAATGATGGTCGCGCCGGGCGTGGCCCCGTTGATCAGCAGGAAGCGTCCGGTGTCCGCGTCGCTGCTGGCGACTCCTGATCCGGTTCCCGTGACCGTGATGGGCGTCAGAGAGTCTGACCAGGTGCTGTAGATTCGTGGGCTACCGAGGCGGTTGACCAGCGAGAGCGAGCCGTCGCCGGGGCCACCAGTGGATACCTGCGTATAGCCGTAGCCCAGAGTGGCAGCTGGATAAGGCCACGCGGCGGGCGAACGGGTATTGGTGCTGGCGACGAGGGGATCGCTGGTACTGACGCCGAAAGTTCCGTTGTTGAAATCGGTGACCAGATTGCTGCCCGTGCCGGTGTTTCCGGCCAGAGCGGAGCAGATGGCTGGCGTGGTGGGCGTGTAAGGAAGCGTGACCGTATCGGTATCGTCGGCAGTGTTGTTGGTCAAGTCCGGGTCGGTTGTCCCAGAGGGTGCATCTACTGTGGCCCTGTTGATCACTGTGCCGCTTGTTGCCGTCACATCGGCGGTGACCAAAATCTCATAGAACGCGCTGCTCGCTAGAAGAGGCAAGCTGACACCTAATGGGTCTTCAAGTGCAGCACTAGTAGGTGCAGTAGCGCAGACATTACTTGTGGCCGTGGAGCAGGCGACTGTCGTTTTGCTCAGGCCAGTGGCGGGAGCGTCTTTAAGGACGGCTCCGGTGACATTGTTCGGCCCGCCGTTGGTCACCCGGACGGTGTAGGTAGTCTTAGTGCCCGTCAGAATGCTGCTCACGCCATCCGAGTTGGTGATGGATAGGTTGGCGATTTTGGAGGTGTTGGTCAAGTTGCAAGTAATCACGTCGTTTCCGTTGGGCGTGATGCTGAAGCTCTGGCCTACACTGCTTGGATTGGGTAGTACGGTGGCACTGCCAGTGTTTGCGTTGGTGCAAGTTATCGCAGTGCTGTAGTCGGCCAGAGTCGAAGGCCCTGTCGCCATAATTTCGGTCAGGGTGTAGGTCGTGCCCGCGGCAAGGGTGGTAGCAGAAGTAGATGCTGTCGAGTTGCTTCCTGTCGTTGTCGCGCTGGCTGTTATGGTGTTTCCATTCTTAATCTGCACCGTGAATTGGTCAGTGGCGGCGTTGCGTCCGGGGACGGCAATAGTCTTGGTCAGGGTGAGGGTGGGCTGTGCCAAAACTCTAAAAGTGGCGGTGGCTGCAGTGGCATTTGTTCCAGTGGTGGTATTGAGGCTGTCTGCTCCGATGGTGTTGACATAATTCCCTACACCTGTAGCAGTCACATCTACTCTTAATGTACATCCACCCGCTGGGATACGGGCACCTGCCGCCAATCTAACGCTGCTACTTCCTGCTGCGGCTGTAATGGTATTGCCAGAAATATTGCATGTGCCACCCAAGCCGTTAGGGGCGGCTACAACCATGTTGGTCGGTAAAGTATCCAGCAAGTCTGCTTGCAGATATACGGGTGCCAAATTGCTGTTATTGACATTGATTGTCAGAGTTGTGGTTCCTGATGTGCCAACGATAGAAGTGGGCGAGAAGCTTTTAGTGAGTGTAGGACGGTCAGGCAGCGTAGGGCAACCGCCTAAATCTGTTAAACCGGTTGATGACCCCTCTAAGGTTGTAATGCCAGTAGTAGGGTCAATTTTATAAATTCCGGGCGCTCCGGTTGTCGGGCCAGTTCCACTACTGATCAAGAACGTTCCAGTGAGAGGATCAATGACTAATCCGTTTGCACTCCCAGTCCATTGGGTCGTTGCATTCTGTCTAATTGCAACTGGAGAAGAGAGTTGTCCAGTTGATAGATTCAACCTCCACAGGAATGATCCGTTGTTAAGACCGCTTGGAACTGTGGTTGTTTGTGCAATGACATAGGCCTGACCAAGAGAATTGATAGCAAAGTCCCCGTTGCCAGATATCGTGTTGACCAAAACATAGCCGCTAGGCGGCACAAATGATCTGTAACTTCCCCCGACTATAGCTCCTGTCGTCAGATCCACTTGGCCGTAAGTTCCTTCCGCGCTATAGACATAATAGTTTCCTGCCGCGTCTGTCGTTCCACCAATAATATTGAGGGGAGGGGGATTGAGCACACCGCTAGCGATAGTATCAATTCCCGTATTGATATCAAGCTTATGAACACTGTTGTTCACTCGGTCAATATAGTAAACAAATGCGTTATTTGGATTTTGGGCTATCGCATTCGAGTTATTTGATGCAGCTTGAAAAATCGCAACGGGTGTATTCGTTAGGTCATTAAAAAACCCGATCTGATTTGTAGAAGAATTAGAAATTGTATACGTCGCTGTACAATATGATGGAGCTGCCATTGCTGTACCTGACACGGCAGCAGCAATGGCAAAAGTTTTGAGAATGTTTTTTAGAGACTTAGATAGGGTCATGTAATTTTATACTCCTTGCTTCTCGAGATGACAAAACTTACTTGGCTGTGTAGAAAGACCGTTTAGACTATTTATTACCAATGATCATCTGCTTTAAATGTGCTACATCAGGGCAAATCTTTGATGTCCACGTGACTCTTTAGTCTGTTTATCTGAAATTTACTAACCGTTTCAAGCAAATATGAATGTAATTTAATAAAGAAGGATCACTCGGTGTGTTGAATCACTGTTTAGCTAGGGTGTCTTCTCGGCAGACCAAAAATTCTATTAAGGGTGATGACAGCTAGAGTTGATTAAAGTTTGGGGGTCTACCACAAATCGGAGCTTAGCTAACCTTTTCTTGTCGAAGCGTCACAGGCGGCTATGAATGAGTGAAGAATTGCATCTTCGCACTGTGTATATGCCACTCATATATAAATAACCGACCTCTTCTTTAATAAGTGAGACGTAGTATAATTAAAAATTATTAATAATGTAGATGAATATTCCCCTAAATGACAATGCGATGTAAGATACTCTCTGTCTTTGTTTTCTAATAACTTGAATAAAATATTCTTGGTACTGATTTTGAAATTCGAGGCCGATAGACCAAAAAAATCCCCCCACTGCACCGTGCAGATGGGGGGGAGCGGCGGGGGGGGCGGTTACTGCCCGACGTTAGCTTAGGGAACTTGGGTCTGAAAGCAGACCGTACCTCTGCCGCCGTTCGCAAGACCTGTAAGACCGAGGTTGAGGGTCAGGAGACCAGCGTTATGGGTGCCTGTGCCTACTCCGGTCAGGGTGCCTTGATCGAGGTCGCTGGCGTTGGTCAGGTTGGTGCCTGTGGGGGTGGTATTGCCAGTTACGGTAGTGCTGGTGGTGCTCCAGTGAATGCCGGAACCGACGACATAAGGCAGGGTCACGAGTGCGTCGGGCAGAAGCTGCATTCCGGCGGGCACGTTGTCGGTGAGACTAAAGTTGGCTGCGAGGCCGCCTGCGTTGATGTAGGCGATGCAGTATTCGATGATGTCTTTGGGCTTGGCCGTCACGTTGGTCTTCACGAAGCTTGTTCCGTCGGTCACGTTGCGAACAAACTTTTCGAGGGTGATGGCGGGCTGCACGACTGCAACCACTCCGACGGGGGTCACGGTGGGGTCGGTAGTGCCGGGTTTGGTGGGGTCGTCGGTCAGCACGGGTGGAACGCCAGTAGCCGTGACGGTGCCTTGGTTAGAGACGTTGCCGCTGAGCGCCGTGACCGTGACCCGGAACACCACTGTGGCGGTTTCGTTGGCCGTATCCGTGCCGATCACGCCGGAATTCATGCCGACGCCGCGAATTTCGGCGGCAGTGGCGTAGGGGAAGACTCCGCCCGCGCCGTCCGTGACGGCAACGGTATTGAGCTTGGTGCTGCCTGCAACGTAGGTGGTGCCCGCAGGAATGCTGTCTTGCAGGGTGGTATTGACGGCGGGAACCGTGCCGCTGTTGGTGGTCGTGATGGTGTATTCCAAGGTGTCGCCGGGGAGGACAGTCGAACCTACGCTGCCCGCCACTTTGGTCACGGTTTTGCTGGACGCGAGGGCCGACACCGGGAACGCGCAGCTTCCGAGGTCGCCTAGGTTTTGGTTGGTCAAGCCTCTGAGCGTGGTTGCGCCCGTGCTGGGGTTGATGGTAAAGAGTCTGAAACTCGGGCCGCCCGTCGCGCCGTACAGCGTGCCGTCTGCCGTGAATGCCAAGCCCACGAAATTCGTGCCGCTCGGTGTCGTAGAGACGAGGGTGGCGACGTAGGTGGTGAGATTGATCGTATACACGCGGTTCTCTGCAGTAATGAACAGCGTACCGTTGCCATCGAACACCAAGTCGCCGGTGGACGCGGGGAGAGCCGAGATGGGATTTCTGCTGATCAGGGCACCGGTGGCCGGGTCAACTTCAATGAGCTGCGTGATGGTGCCGGTTCCGGGGTTGTCAGTCGTAACAAACAGCCGTCCGGTGGGGCTAAAGGCGGCCCGCAAGACTTGGTCTCCCGGTGCTGTCGTGAGGAAGCTATTGGGCAGCAAGGTGCTGGTGTTGGTGGCGCTGTCCCACACCCGCGTTTCTATAAGAGAAGAGATGGTGAAGTAGTACAGCTTGTTGGTGCCGGGTTGAATGGCGAGGGCAGTGGACTGGGCGGATGTAGAGCCAATGGCTGTGGCAGCGCCTGTAGCTGGATTGACAACAAGAATGCTATTCGTCAAGGCGCTGATGCCGTACAGCGTGTCGCAGGTGGGGAGCGGTGTAATAAAGGTCTGTTGGCTGCTGGTGTTGTTGCCGGAAACAGGGTCAGTGCTGCCGGTGGGTGCGGTCACGGTGGCCGTATTGGTCGGGCTACCGATGGTGCTGGCCGTGCCCGTGACCGTAATGGTCAGGTAATCGCCGCTGGTGGGCGGGGTAGGGCTGGCATTCACGGGCAAGAGGCCGCTGGCAAAACTGATGGCGTTGCCGCTGCCGCTGGCGGTTCCGCAGGTGGCGGTACCCGAAGCCGCGCACGTCCACGTCACGGTAGTCAGGTTGGCAGGCACGCTGTCGGCAATAGTCGCGCCCGAGATCACGCTAGGGCCTTGGTTCCAGACCTTGATGGTGTACGCGGCTGGGCTGCCCAAGACGACGCTGCTGGGGCCTGTGTTGTTGATACTCAGATCGGCGGTGGAGGGGGTATCGGTGTCGGTGGCACTGTTGTTGGCGGTTGGATCGGTGAAGCCTGTCGGTAGGGTAATCGTGGCGATATTGGCAATATTGCCAGTCGCCCCAGCCGATACCGTGGCGGTCACGGTAAAGGTGACGCTGCTGTTCTTGGGGAGGGTGGGAATGAGGATGCCGCCTGCGCTCTGCATATTGGCGATTGACATTTGGCCTGCTGCTGTGCCCGCCGGAGGGCAAACGCCGCTGCCAGTCACGCTTCCGCAAGTCACGCTTGTAACGGTCAGGTTGGTCACGCTGGGGTCTCTAAACACGGCGTTGGTGGCGGTGGCTGGCCCAGCATTGGCAATCACGATGGTGTAGTTCAGTACTTGATTGGGGAGGTATGACGATTGGCCGTCGGTTTTGGTGATCGAAAGATCGGCCACTGCCGCAGGAAGCAGGCTCTGGTTACAGAAGACTTGTTGATTGGTTGCGTCGCCTGTAGACGCGGTATAGCCCCAGAAAGGCGTCTTACCCACATCATTTCGAATGTCACGGTTGATGGTGCCGTACAGGGTGCTGTCAAGGTAATACTGCAACGTATTGGTGGTGGGGTTCCAAGTCACGCGGAAGTCGTGGTATTGGCCGTCTTCGAGGTTTGGAACGACAGTTGCGGTTACTAATCTGTCGGTATTCGACCTATGGGTACTGTCCCCATTCAGGTACGCTGCCATATGGTCGCCACTGGGGTCTGCCCAAATACGAGGAGAGGAACCGTCGGTATTCTGATAGGTATCTAATTCGATAGTCAGTGAAGGCGTGATGGCCCCGTTGCCGTTCGTATCGAACCCGGCAGCCAAGCTGCGGCCAGCAATACCGATAGCGGTTGGCCCCTGATTTTGCAGGGTAAACGTTATGCCGTCGGCCCCGGTATCGTTGACCCCCAAGTACACCTTGGCGGTGTAATCGAACGCCTGATCCAAGTCCGCACGGGTGTTAGACCACGCCGCACCTTTCTGTTGCTTGGCATCGGGTGTCAGTTCGATCACGCCGCTGGGCTGCACGGTGGCATTGCCCACCGTAGAGAAGCCGGAAGCGATGCAGGTGGGCTGAACGACGGTAGTGGTGTCGGTGGCGCTGTTGTTACCCGGATTCGTGTCTGTAAAGTTCAGAGGAGCCGTTACAGCCGCAGTATTGGCCACACTGGTAACGATGGCACTGGTTGCTACCGTGGCATTCACAGTAAAGGTGACGCTGCCGCCTGCGGGCAGGGAGGGAATGGGAACGCCCGCACCCTGCATGTTGGCAATGGAGGTGGTGAGTGCTGAGGGACTGGCTGGGGGGCAAAATGCGCCGCCTGTGGCATTTCCGCAGGTCACGCCCGT
Source organism: Deinococcus puniceus (assembly GCF_001644565.1). Classification (NCBI taxonomy): domain Bacteria; kingdom Thermotogati; phylum Deinococcota; class Deinococci; order Deinococcales; family Deinococcaceae; genus Deinococcus; species Deinococcus puniceus. The sequence goes on from NZ_CP011387.1 coordinate 461,544, forward strand.
CACGGTCAGGTTGGCCGCTGCGGGGTCTTTGAAGAGTGCGCCTGTAGCTGTACCCGGCCCCGCGTTGCTGACCACGACGGTGTAACTGGTGGTCTGACCGGGGGTGCGGCTGGTCTGATTGTCTGTTTTGGTCACAGACAGGTCGCCGCTGTAGTTCACCTCGAACAGGCCCAAGTCATCGAGCGCCAGATCGTTCCCTTGGGGGCCAGCAGCGGTGGTGGCATTTCGAACGCGGATTTGGACACTGGTGTTGCTGAGGGTATTCAGCGTAGCCGAGAAGTTTTTCCAGACAGGCGTATTGGTATTGGCAAAGTCAGGCGTGCTGGCGAGGAGTGTCCAATTCGTTCCGTTGTCATACGAGACTTCGAACTGTGCTTTAGAACCGTTGGGAGCGTTGTTGGTGGCGGTGCTGACCAAGGCAATCGCCCACGCCGAAAAGTCGTACATGGTGTTTTGGGCCAGCCCGCTCACAGTCGTCCGGTAAAACACATTGGGCGTGTTGATGGAATTGATGATCAGCATGTTGCCGGAAGGATCGCCCTTCGTATGATCGGAAATTTGGTGCCACAGGAAGGTGTTGCTGTCGGCGGTGTTAAAAGCGATCCCGTAGCTGGGGGCCGTCGAATTGACGACGGTGTATTGGCCGTCTTGGGGGGCATAGATCGCGCTGTTGTAGGCGGTGTAGGTATAGCCCGCGACATTGGTGTCTGCCCCGGCGCTGGTACCGGGCACCGTGCTAGATGCAGTGCCAAACGTTCCCCCTGTACTCGCGGCAATCAGGTTGCTGCCGATGAGGGTACAGCCCGCTGCCGCGCAGGAGGGGAGGGGAGTGGTCAGGGTGGTGGTGGCCGAAGCAGTACGGTTGACGGCGTCGCCGCCTGTGCCGTTGGTCGCTACGTTGATGATCTGGGCACCCAGCGGAGTCGCCCGAGACTGCACATAGATTTTGAAGGTAGCCGAATTGCCAGCAGCGATGCCCGCGCCGCCGTTGATAGTGCAGGTCAGGGTCTGTGTGGAGCCGACAGGTGTATTGGCCTCGCACCGAAAGCGAGTCGGGTTTGTCTGATTTTGCGTTGTCGGCGTGCCGTTGTAGGTTTCCTGAATGATCGCCATCCGCTCGCGGGGTTCAGAAGCCGCGAGAACGTTGGTACGCGGCGCATTCAGGCCAGCGGGCAAGGTAAAGGTCAGGGTGAGGCCGCTTGCGCCCGTTGTGCTGGCCCCAGTCCCCGTGCCGTTGGTCACGGTGGTGGTCAGTTCTACAAAGTTGCCCGCATCTACGCTAGGCGTGGCAGTCAGGCTGACGCCCAACGTCGCGGCCAACACAGTGGAGGCTGAAGACGCCAGCACAAGCAGCAGCATCTTGAACAGGAAAGCGGAGTGCCGCTGCAACCGCAGGAGCAGTTGAATCATGGTTTTGTACAAGTTCATTGAGTCATCACTCCTTGGGAGGGCCGTCGAGGAGCCAGAAAAGCAGTGTCGGAACCAGCTACAGAGAGCGGTCTAGCCTCATCTGGGCGGCCAACCTCGTCGCCGGGAGTGATGGGGTGCATGGACTTGCTGGTATTGATGACTGCAGAGCTAACTGCATGGCAAAAAGCGGCACTGTTGTCGGTGGCAAGAAGGGAAGCCATCAACGTGTTCAGGGAAGTTGATGCAGTACAGATCGGGATAGGCCGATGAGTCTTAGTAATAAGGTCTGCAGTCACTAGCGAGACAGCAAAAGAGGCAGAGCGAACCACAAACTGGCCCCCTGCTCTTTCCGAGAAGGCGGCAACAGGGGCCAATGTGGTGGTCAGGGCAAACGAAAAAGCGCTCGCCGCATTGACAGTGTTGTCTGCACGAAGAGCTGGGGCTGGGAAGAGAAACACCGCTTCCACGGCATTTTTCAGGGCACCACTGCTGCCCACAATGCCGCATAAGCCCACGCCCGAACCGGAGCCAAGAGAAGTGACGACATCTACGTTGATGTCATCCATGCTGCTGCTTGGAAAAGTTGGCTTTGAAGAGTGTGGAGTGCTGAGGCCGGTAGAGGGGCTACCCGGCAAAGGGGCGAAGGCTGTACTGGCGTAAGAGCGCAGTACCGCTGTTGACGTATCTGTCAAAACAGTCGAAAGTCTATATTTCATTTTGATTAGTCCTTTTAGGGTTTGAGGGCTAATTACTGAAGATTTTCTTGGTCAAGTGAAACTGGTGGTTCGCCATTTCACCCGACATCTAAAATCAACTTGTGGAGCGGTACTACTGCTGTATTTTTAGAGGTTTATAGTCAATAGGCTCCTAGAGGTATCGGTCTAGGCGCGAATGCAATCCATAGTCGGCGTATTAATGGCCCAGCCCGCCTAAGCCAGCGGAACTGAAGCTGGCTTGTGGCAGGCAGTTGGGTGAGGTTTGCACTCGCCCCACTGATTCTCGATTCCTCGCCTTTAGTGATTCGTGCATAGGCTGAAGCAGCGATGATCCGTGCCGCTAGTCGTAGTTGCAGTTTCGTGGAGGGAATGAGGAAGCTGGGAGATTGAAGTGAAAAACCGATGGATTGGCCTAAAGTAGACTTCGTATTTTTCATTTCCCTAGCTCCCTCTTAAGACTTGGACTTGACAGTGTTTATAGAATGAGTGTTGTTCGGCTCTGCATCTTGCTTAAAATTAAAAAACAATTGTCCGACGTAACCAAGGTTTGTGTCGGACAATTGTGTTATAACGCGGTGTTATTTTTGATATCGTGTTTAAGTCTTTTGAGTCCTCTCCAGTTGAAGGCTACGTAGGTTTGCCTTCAACTGGATTCCCTTGTGTTTAGATCACGGGATTTGTGTCCGGAAGCAAACGGTGCCTTTGCCGAGGTTCGCTAACCCAGTCGCGCTGAGGTCGAGGGTCAGGAGGCCCGTGTTGTTGGTGCCGTGTACTGTGAAATCTATCGGGGGTAGTGTGTCTGCTCCGGTCAGCGTGCCAGCGTCGTCACTGGGGGCGTTGGTCAGGTTGGTACCTGCGGGGGTGGTGTTGCCGCTGACGGTATTGCTGGTGCTGTTCCAAAGGATGCCTTGGCCTGCTGCATAGGCATCAAGCTGAACGATCATCCCGGCGGGCACATTGTCGGTGAGTTTGAAGTTGGCCGCGTTGCCGCCCGCGTTGATGTAAGTGATGCAGTATTCGATGATGTCTTTGGGCCGGGCTGTGGTGCTGGTTTCGGAAAAGGCAGTTCCGGTGGTCACGTTGCGAACGTACTTTTTGAGGTTGATGGCAGGCTGAACTGGCATGGCCGCCGTGACCGTTGTTGACTGGCTGCTGGAGTTGTTGCCCGGTACGGGGTCGGTAGTGCCGGGTGCCGCAGTCACACTGGCCGTGTTGATCAAGGTGCCGCTGGTTGTGGCCGTGCCCGTGACCGTCAGGGTCAGGTAGCTGCCACTGATGGGCGCTGTCGCACTGGCGTTCACGGGCAAGATGCCGCTCACAAAGTTGATAGTGTTGCCGCTCCCACCGGCTATTCCGCACGCTGCGGTATCAGAAGCCGCGCAAGTCCAGTTCACGTTGGTCAGGTTGCTGGGAACGGGGTCTGAGATAGTCGCGCCTGTCGAATTGCCGGGGCCTTTGTTCCACACGGTGATGGTGTAGGTGGCGAGGCTGCCCTGAACCACGGTGCTGGGGCCGGTTTTGTTGATATTGAGATCGGCAGTCGTCGGCATGACAACCAGCGAGTAATCTTCGACCTCACCGGAAGGAGAAACCCCAGTGGGGGAATTGCAGCTTGCAGCAGCCGTACAAATACGGAAGCGGGCGAAAGTCGTTCCCGCGACTGCATTGGTGGGCACAGTGACACTGAGGTTGGTTGTCCCTACAGACACCGAATTATCACTGGTAATTTGCTCACCTGCGTCAGCAAAGTCGCCGTCTCTGTTCCAATCGAACCAAGCACTCAACAGGCCCGCTGCCCCGATAGCTACAGGAAGAGTGACAACATTCCCAATCATGACGGAGGCAGGCATCGTTACGCCGTCTTCGTCATCGATGCTGTTGGCATCATCGGCTGTGGCCGTGGCATTGGCCTGCGAAGTGCGTTCAACGTCTACGACGCTGCCAAGCAATGCAGTTGTAGGCGGGATTTGGGTGGCCAAGCCGAAAGTAGGGGCGGTGTTGGTGTTGGGGAAAATGGTGTTGGTTCCGGCACCTAAAGTGCCGCCATTCCAGCCCAGTACAGGCAAATGGGCAACGTTGCCGTAGGCGGTGGGGGCATCACCATAGTCGGCCACGTTCAGCATGACGCCCAGAGCGATAGCCTGCTTCCCTGCTTGGCTGGAAATAGTCACTGTAGCTGAGGTCGCGTTATCGATGAACCCGATGGCCATTGATGCTGGGGCCCCAGCGGGAGTACCAGAGCAGCTATTCGTGCCGTCTCCAGCAGAAACCGAGAGTCCAGTACTAAAGGTGTAACTATTTCCTGCTCGATTTATAAAATAAGGCTCGTCGCAACCGGGCGCACGCAGACGCTCGATCACGCGCATTGTTGCGCTTGGCGTCGCGGACAAATCTACGACAGTCGTCTCATCCTCACTCGTCGTTTCGGCATCTGCAATGACCAATCCATCAACCACACTGACGCCGCCCAATGTTGCGGTGCAACTGTAGGTAAACGTGGCGTTCCTGGCATCTGTCCGGTTTACCAGCCCAATATCCATGGTGTTGCCTACATCGTCAGATCCACTGTGATAAAGGTTATCAAGTCCATCTTCAAAATAACCACCGGGGCGGTAGATTCTAAGATCAGGGTCGTTGCCAGTACCACTAATACCATTGATGCTACAAACAACCGCCAGATTTTGACCTGCAACCGTGATGTTGTTGGTAATTGTCTGACCAGTTTGGGTGATGTTGGCCCCGTTGTTTCCCCAGTCAATCCACAGAATCTGGTTGCGGTAAAGACCACTGCCGCCAGTAGCGTATTGCGCCCCCGCATCCGGCGACACCCCACCCAGCCCTATTCCGGCAGCCAGCAGCAGGCCAGACCATTGTCGTACACCTCTGAAAGCGTTTCCACTCTGTATAAAACTAGGTAATTTCATTCGATTAACCACTCCCTGCTGCGCTCTGAGGGCCAAAAAGGCCAATGTATAAGGCAAAAATCCAACGATGTAGAGATGACGGGGCCTAAGCGATGGTTTCTTTGATCCACACAATTCATCTTTCTGACCTATTTGGCGGTTGTCCGGCCTCCATGCCAATTTCTTTGGGCTTCATGTCCGGTTGAAAACCAAATGACAGAGTTTCAACCGGAATCCAAAGGGCTTAGTTCAGCTCACGGGATTTGAGTCTGGAAACAGACGGTACCTTTGTCGCCGTTGGGCAGCCCAGTCGCGCTGAGGTCAAGGGTCAGCAACCCCGTGTTGTTGGTGCCGGTGCCTGTTCCGGTCAGCGTGCCAACGTCGTCACTAGGGGCGTTGGTCAGGTTGGTACCTGCGGGGGTGGAGATGCCGGTGACGCTAGTGCTGGTGTTGCTCCAGCGGATGTTGGTTGCGGCGGCCCCTGTGCCGTAAGGTGCTTTGACTTCTTCGAGGGGGTTGGGGCTGGCCTTCGGCAAGATGACCATCCCGGCGGGCACATTGTCGGTGAGTTTGAAGTTGGCCGCGTTGCCGCCCGTGTTGATGTAAGTGATGCAGTATTCGATGATGTCTTTGGGCCGGGCTGTGGTGCTGGTGTCGGAAAAGGCAGTTCCGGTGGAGACGTTGCGAACGTACTTTTTGAGTTCGATGGCGGGCTGAACTGGCGTGGCTGCCGTGACGGTGGTGGTCGTGCTGGCACACAGATTACTGGGTGTACAGCTACTCGAATTGGGGTTGGTTGGCGCGTTCGGACTGCCGCCCCCACCGCTGACGCTGGCGTAGTTGACCGGGGAGCCTATGGCGAGAGCTGTGACCGACACAGGGAAAGTGAAAGTGGTGCTTCCGCCCGCCGCCACAGTAACCGTGCTGGTGCAAGTCAAAACGTTGCTGGCTGCCGTGCAAGTCCAGTTGGCGGCGTTGGTGCCGCTGAGGGTTACTGCACCGTCGGGCACGGTAATGCCGCTGGGGAGCGTATCGCTGATGGCCACGGTGCCAAAGGTTGCCATCGGGCCAGTATTCGTGGCACTCAGGGTGTAGGTGGCGCTGGTCTGTCCTACAGTCCACGGGCCGTTGCTGTTCTTGGAGAGGTTCAGGATGGGTGGGCAGGCAAAGATGCTGTCGAGGTTGTAGCTGCCGTCATCGTTCCCGTTCCCGGCAGTGCCCTGAGTCGAATCGTAAACGACGGCAGCCGAAGCAATAGACGTGACAGTGGCAGGCAACACGACGTAGCTGCGTGTAGTTGGGTTTTGACCAATAGAAGCAACCGAGCCGTTAATAACGCCCTGCGAAACTGAAGCGCCGCTCAAGCCGACGATGCTGCCAACAGTGCCCGAACCGTTAACGGTGGTCAGTACTGCATAGCTGATGTTATTGACTCGTAGAGTGAAGGTCGTAACTTCAGAATTTGCTACAGGGGCACTGTTAGACCACATCCAGCGCATATCCACGATAAATCTGTTGCTGGGGCCTGTGCCGATGCTGTAATTGGCGGCATTGGGAATAAAATCAACAGTTTGAGGTAACTGCTCAGCAGAGTAGGTTCAGACGGAGAAGTCAGGCATGAGGACATTCCCGGTGAACACACTGACTAGGCCGTACCAGACGTTCAGACCCTGCTTGCCCAGCGTCGAGATGTAACTCCTGATACGGGCGAAATTCTGCCCACCTTCCGCAGAGCGGAAGCCGCCAGACACCTTGCGCTTCACGCACCACAGGCGTACATCACGTTCCGCTTGATTGTTGTCGAACGGCACCCGCTCGTCATGCAGGAAGCGCAGCACCGCCTCGCGGTGCTGCCTACACCGCAAAGCCAGATTCCGTCCCAGTGATTGCCGGGTTCGCCCGCGTCGTCCAGGAACCGGAGGCGCTTCAGGATTCACCTGAAGTGCCTTCTCCAGCAGCGCATCAAACTGGTGTTCGAATGCTGTACGCGCCGTAGCGGTCAAGATGCCCTGTTTCTGCTCGTGGTACACCCGGCGCAGGGCGTCCCGCAGTTCGCCTGCCCATCCCTGGGCATGGTGTTCGGCCAGACCGCGCAGTTCGCGGAGCAGATGCGCACCACACAGCGCATGCTGTGCTGGGAGCTTGAAATAGGTGCTCCAGGCGTCATGAACCAGGATGCCTTGATACTGCGGCAGCACGTTCATGGCGTCCAGCGCAGCAAAACCTCGCTTTGGGTGGTGACCGTACAAGGTGAGCTGCGCGCAGCTCACCACGTGCATCCACTGAAGCTGCCCATTGACTTTGCTGCCCGTCTCATCCGCATGCAGGACGGGTTGCTTTTGGAGTGCCGCTTTCAACTGGGTCTCGAAGTCCTCGAGCTTGGCGGCCGCCAGATGAAGGTTCAGCGCGATGGTACCGTCACTGGGCCGCACGCCACAGAGCGCTTCGAGGATCTCGCTCGTCCGCTCCAATGGAATGAAATGCGCGGCGTTGAGATATACCGCGAGCCCGTGAATACGGGGGCCGTACTGCACCTGTCCCGAAACATGCCCTGGGAACGGGGCTTGCTGCCGGTGATGACACGTGGGGCAGACTTTGACGTCCGCGCGGTATTCCGTGACGCGCAGCTGAAGTTCCGGCAGGTCGTGAACCTGCCGGGACACCGTGGTCTGGACGGACACGTTGTCCCAGACCTGGCCGCAGGGGCAGTGTCCAGTGAGGGACAGGGGGACGGTTTCATCTGGATGTGCGGACATCTTGAGCGTCTGACCTGTATGACCACGCTGGCCGCCAGAAGACCGACCGGTCTTCTGGCGCTCACTTTTGGGTGCCCAGGGCTTGTCCTGACTGGGAGGCTGACTGGAGGTGGTGCTGTTTCGGGCCAGTTGAGCTTTGATGGCGCGAAGTTCAGCCAGCACCTCAGCGAGCTGGGCTTCGAGTCTTTCGCAGTTTGGGCAGGCGTCGTGAGCTATACCTAAACTCTACTCTTTGAACCGCATCCAACTGGGCTGGCCCCAATGTTTGGACGACTTCGAGTAGAGACTCGGCTCAGGTACAGGGTACAGGATGCGAAGCCGATCGAGCCAGCCAGGTAGCGGCGAACTCGTCCGGCGTTTGGTAAGCGAGCGAAGAATGGGGCCTGTGAGCGTTGTAAAACGCTCGCCAGCCTTCGATGAGGACGCCTGCATGTTTGACGGAATAGAAGACTTCTTGGGTCAAGCATTCTTCCCGTAAGCGGGAATGAAAGCTTTCGGCAAAACCGTTCTGCCAAGGTTTCCCCGGTTCAATGAACCGGGTGCTGACCTCCTGCACGGCCAACCAGATGCCCAAATCACGGGCGATGAACTCTGAGCCATTGTCGCTGCGCAGAAAAGTGGGGGCACCTCTTTCTTTAATTACCTCGTCTAGGACGGCTTTCACGTCCATCGACGTGAACGTCTCGGCGACGCGAATCGCGAGAGATTGCCGGGTGAATTCATCCGTGAGTGTCAAGATTTTGAGGGTGGTACCTCCGAGGGTTTGGTCGAAAATGAAGTCATACGTCCACACGTGATTGGGAAATTCCGCGGTCATGGGGATGGTGTTGCCCGTGCGAATTTTCCGGCTGGGGTTCTTCTTGATCGTCAGCTGCTCCTCTCGCCAGATTCGTCTCACTTTCTTCCGGTTGACCGTGTTGCCTTCTTTGACGAGCAGCGCGTGGATGAATCGAGAACCACGCCGCGGATGTTGCCCCGCCAGTTCGCGAATCCGACGACGAATTTCGTCGTCCTGACGCGGTTTTGCTCGATAGTGCCACGATGATTTAGGCAGACCCACCAAGAAGCAAGCCCGTTCGGGCTTGACCCGCTGCGTGACCAGTTCTCGCACCAAGGCACGCTTCTCAGTGGTCGTTATCGCTTTTTTGCCAAGACCTCCTTGACCGCCTCGATTTCGAGGCGCTGCTGGCCTACGATCCGTAACAGGCGTGCATTTTCCTTCTCCAAGTGGCGCAGCCGCTTGGCTTCATCGGGTGTGGTATCGCCGTACTTCTTTTTCCATGTGTAGTACGACGCTGGGCTGCATCCGAAGTCCCGGCACAACTCCTCTATGGGCTGTTGACCTTTCTTGGCGTCTTGCAGCAACTTGATGATTTGCTCTTCGGTGAACTGCTTTTGTTTCATGACGTCTCCTCGCCTTCCAGCCTGACAAATCAGGGCTGGGATGGCGAGCCTCCGTCTCTACTTCACGCCGTCCAGTTTTTGGGGGGCACTCCACAACCCCCCCGCTGAGCAGTTACAGTTTGAGTTTCTATGGCACCGTCATTGAAAGCCGTACCGTAGGTATAGGGCGATGCACCAACAGGTTTGACACCAGTGGTGACGGCCAACAAATTCAGCGGGCTGCCTACCGCGCAAGTGGCAGGCGGCGTGGCAGGCAAGGCGGCTTCAATCGTATCGGTATCGGTGGCGCTGTTGTTAGCGGTTGGATCGGTGAAGCCCGTAGGTACGGTAATCGTGGCGGTGTTGGCGAGGTTGCCGGTGGCCCCGTTGGCAACCGTACCAGTAACGGTAAACGTGACGCTGCCGCCATTGGGCAGGGTGGGAATAACGATGCCGCCAGTTGCAGTGATGTCCTGCATCTTGGTGACTGCGGTGCCGTCTAGGGTGGGGCAAACGCCACCGCCAGTCACGCTTCCGCACGTCACGCCCGTGACGGTCAAGTTGGTCACTTTGGGGTCTCTAAACACGGCGTTGGTGGCGGTGGCTGGCCCAGCATTGGCAATCACGATGGTGTAGTTCAGTACTTGATTGGGGCTGGTAGTGGCTTGGCCGTCCGTTTTGGTGATGGAGAGATCGACCACAGGTGCAGGAATGAGGTTCTGGTTGCAAATGACTTGCTGGTTGGTCGAGTCGCCTGTAGAAGCGGTATAGCCCCAGTAAGGCGTTGTGCCGACATCGTTGCGGATATTGCGATTGATGGTGCCGCGTAGCACGCTATCAAGGAAGTACTGGAGGGTATTGGTGGTGGGGTTCCACGTCACGCGGAAGTCGTGATACTGGCCGTCTTCCACACTAGGAATAGCGGTTTTGTCGACTAGATTGTTGGCATTTGCAATATGTCGACTGTCGCCATTCAGGTAAGCCGCCATATGATTATTAATGGTGTTGCTAGAAAAGTCTTGCCAGCCGCTATCAGCATTGGGGAAAGTGTCTATCTCGATGGTCAGTGAGGGAATGATAGCCCCGTTGCCTAACGGGTCAAAGCCTGCGGCCAAGCTGCGGCCAGCAACGCCGATAGCTGTTGGGCCTTGGTTCTGAAGGGTGAAAGTGATGCCATCTGCCCCGCCAGGATTGGCACCTAAGAAGACTTTGGCGGTGTAGTCAAAGGACTGGTTCAAGTCTGCACGGGTGTTAGACCAAGCCGCGCCCACTCGCTGTTGTGCATCAGGTGTAAGTTGAATTGCGCCATTAGAAATTATTGGCGAGCCGTTGCCATTGCCAACTGTAGAAAAGCCAGAGGCGATGCAAGTCGGCTGAACGACGGTGTTGATGTCCTCAACTGTGTTGTTGCCAGTAGGATCGCTGTAGCCGGAGGTTGCAACGGTGGCGGTGTTGGTGATGCTGGTCACAGTGGCGCTATTTCCTACGGTGGCGGTCACAGTAAAGGTGACGCTACCGCCATTGGGGAGCGTGGGAATAACGATGCCGCCAGTTGGACTCACGTCCTGCATCTTGGCTACGGTGGTGTTAGCAACTGTGGGGCAGACGCCTCCGCCTGTAACGCTTCCGCACGTCACGCCCGTGACGGTCAAGTTGGTCACTTTGGGGTCTGTGAACACAGCGTTGTAGACGGTATCGCTGCTTGGGCCGGGGTTGGCAACCACGATGGTATAAGTGGTGGCCTGACCCGGATTAACGCTATTCACGCCGTCGGTTTTGGTAATCGTGACATCCGCCGTCGCCGCAGGAATGACGCTTTCATTGCAAAAGATTTGCTGGTTGGTTGCGCCACCCGTGGAAGCGGTGTAGCCCCAGAAAGGTGACGTGCCGACATCGTTGCGGATGTTGCGATTGATGGTGCCGTACACGGTGCCGTCAAGGGAATATTGCAGAGTATTGGTGGCGGGGTTCCAAACCACGCGGAAATTGTGGTACGCACCGTTTTCTAGGTTGGGAACAACGGTGGGGGGGCCACCGATCAGGTAATTGGACGATGAGGTGTTATGGCGGCTGTCTCCGTTCAGGTAAGCCGCGATGTGGTCGCCAACGGGATCTGCCCAACCGTTGGCACCGTTAGCCGTGGTGTTTTGATAGGTATCAAGTTCGATGGTCAGCGAAGGGGTGATTTCCCCGGTGAGAGAGTTATCAAACCCAGCGGCCAAGCCTTGGCCAGCAATGCCAACGGCAGTGAATCCCTTTGCAGAATTTTGAAGGGTAAAGGTCATGCCATCGGCCCCACCATCGTTATTGCCCAAATACACTTTGGCGGTGTAATCGAAGGGCCGATCCAAATCGGCACGGGTGTCATACCAAGCTGCGCCGATCTGCGTGCCCGTATTTGGGGTCAATTGAACAGCATTGCCCTGTAGCGTGGCATTGCCTACTCGGGCGAAATTAGGCGAGATGCAGGTGGCTGGCGTGGCCTGCGCCCCAGCACCCGGCGACACTACACCCAGTCCGATTCCGGCGGCCAAGAGCAAGCCAGCGGCGCGGCGGAGGCTGGGAGCAGCATCCTTTGATCTTTGTTGCAAAAAGTCGGGCAATTTCATCTGATCATCACTCCTTGGGATGTATGCCGAGCGGCTGAAAAATCATTTCGTTGATCTATTGGCGACGGTTTCGGAATATCTGGAGGCTGACTTCCGTCCCTTTAGAACTTGCCCAGTCCATTCTTGCTCTGCCTTGCCCATCAACTATCTTGTTCGAGTCAATAAAAAATCCGGTGGCCTGAAATTTGAAGCTGTATTTTAAGTTTCCCAGTTATTTCTTATACAATTTCCCATGTCACAATTGACCTTTTGAGATTTGAAAGATAAATACCGCATCAGTTTTGACTTAACGTTCATTTACAAGAGTAAAAAAAAGGCGAGAGGGAGCAAGCAGAGTTCAAGCTGCTGCCCCTCTCACGCCCATTATTTTTGCTCTTTGCCCAAATTCTCGTCGATGGTCAGGTCAAGGCGCAGGTAGAGGCCCTGCTTGGTGTAGGTTCCGGCGCTGGGCAGGCCCACGAACCCGACTGGGTTGTATCCGGCGGTCAGCCATGTGCCCTGCAACGGGCGCACGCTGGCTTCTAGGCCGTAACCGTAGGCGGTGCTGCCGCTGGAAGGCTGCGTAATCATGCGGCCCCACGCGCCCACGCCGAAGCGGTCAGTGATGTACGCCGTGCCGCCGATCTGCGCCTGCAAGGTAAAGCTGGCGGTATCGTTCAGCAGGGTGCGGGTCTCTAGGCCGCCGCGCACGGCCCACGTGGGCTGGCGGTATTCGGCGCTCAGGCCAGTGGAGAGTTCGGGTTGCGTGCCGCCGAGGCTGCCCTGCAAGTAGCGGGCGTAGCCGAGGCTATTGAAGGTGCGGTTGCGGTAGGCGTAGCCGAGGCTAGCGCGGAGGCCGGACTTGTCGGCAGACCATTCGGCCAGCGCGTCGGCGGTGAGGGTCAGGTGCGGGGTGATGGTGCCAGTGATGCCGCCGCGCACCACGACGCCGAATTTGCCGTTGTTGAGAGTCAGGTCGGTGCCGGTGGTGGCGCTCACGCTGTCGCTGCGGTAGTTGACGTCTGCGCCCGCGCCCAATTGGGTTTCATTCTTGTTCAGGTCGTAGAGGGCGCTGCCACGCAGACCCACGTTCACGCGCTCAGAGAGGGTCAGGGCCGTGCTGACGCCGAAGCGGGCGCGGTTGCCTGCGCCGCTGGCAGTGGGCAGTTCGTAGCCCAGCGCGTAATTGAAGTTGCCGAGTTTGGAATCGAGGGTCAGGGCTGCCGACTGCGTGATGTTGTTGGTGCTGCCCGCGCCCCAGGTGATGGCGTCGGTCAGGCCCAGCGTCACTTTGTCGTTGAAACGGTACTTGGCGGTGATGTTGGTGGTGGCGTCCAGATTGCCGCCCAACCCACCGAACAGGGGCTGAGTATGCACCACGTCGATGTCTACAGGGTCGCGGTGATAGCCGATGCTGCCCACCGCGCCGAGGCCGTAGGTGTCGCCGTAAGCGTACTTGAGGCCGCCGCCCACGGTAAACGGAGCCACCCGGAATTCGGCGCGTGCCCCCAGAGTGCCGCCTTCGGTGGTGGGCGTGCGGTGATATTCGGCGTCGGCGATGGCGTTCAGGTTCGCGCCGAGGCGAGCGTTGTAGTTGGCACTGGCATTAAAGCCTACGCCGAAGCCGTTCAGGCCCGCGTAGCCTTCGTCTTGGTAGCGCACGCGGGCGCTCAGGCTGTCGTCACCCAGTTTGGCGGCCACTTCGGCGCTGGCCTGTACGCCGCCCGAATAAGCCACGAGCGCCCCGGCCCTCAGGGTGCCGTTGTCATACTGGCCGCGCACGCCGTAGGTCACGCGGTCATCCAGGCTCACGGCAGCGGCTCCCACCGAGTAGTTTTCGCCGGTTTGTTTCACTTGCGCGCCGAAGGCCAGGCGGCGGCCATCTTTGGCGTTCAGAAGGCGGTAGCTGGCCAGCACGCGCAGGGTGTTCAAGTCGTTGTCTACGGTGTCTAGGGCGCGGGCCAGCGTAATAATTCCGGTTCGCACGTCCAGCACGTAGTCCACGTTGCGGATTAGGGTGGCGCGCCCCACTTCTTTTTGTGTGCCGTCGGCTTGCAGGGTGCGTTCCAGCGTCACCAGCACCAGCGTTTCACTGCCCTCGGCAATGTCGGTGTTGGGCAGGCGCAAAATCCGGGTGCCTTCGGGCGTCAGGGGAGCGTCGGTAATGCGGTCACGGGGAACAAGGGCGGCAAACGCGGCCACCGAGGGGTTGGTTTTGGTGTAGGCGCTCAGGGCCGTAAACTGCTCGCCCACGGCCAGCACGTCTATGGGCAGCGCGGTGGTGCGGTACTGGGCGCGGAAGGCAGGATGATCGTAGGTCAGCGCCACCGGATCGATGCCCTGCAGCGGCACGCTTTCGGTGCTGGCGTCTCCGGCCAGCGGGTAGCGGATCAGGGTGTTTTCGTTGGTGGACAGGCCGTCCTTGTCGGCGGCGGCGTACAGCTTGCCCCCGGCCAGCGGGCCTTCGTAGTAGCCCTTGGCCTGATAGGTCAGGTCGTCTTGCAGGCTCAGGCTGCCGTCCAGTCCCAACGTCGCGCTCAGCATGCCCACGCCCACGCGGCTGGCGTCGGGGCGGACTTCAAAGCTCTGGCGCTGCACGTCGTCGCCGTTCAGCAAGTCCAGTTTCAGGGTGGTCGGTGCAGACTGGGGCTGCAATTCCATCACACCTTCTCCGTCGGTCAGGCGCACTTGGTAGCCGCTTTCGCTGGGGTTGGCATCGGGGGTGCGGGGTTCGAGGTTGGTGCGTACCGTCACGCTGCTCAGCGAGGCCAGGTTGCCAAACGAATCCAGCGCCCGGAACTTGACGCGCAGGGGCGTGCTGCCGTCGGCCAGCATCTGGGTCGCCAGCACCTGAATCTCGGCAGTGCCGCCCACGAGTTGCACGGTTACGGTTTCTCCGTTCACGCTGAGCACGTTGGGGCCGGGCTTGAGGGGGACGCCCACGTAGGTCAGGCGCTGCACACCGCGCACGCCGTCTTGGGTGTTGGTGCCGATGGTCGAGGAATCCACGGGTTGCCCGTTGATGGTCAGGGCAGGCAGATTGCCCACCGGGACTTCGACCACCACGCTGATCCGGTCACGGGTGCGAATCAGGCTGCCTGCGAGGGGCAACTTGATGGCTCCGGCGTTTTCGGCAGTGGTCACGGAGCTGGGGGCGGCCAGCGGGCGGGCGGCGGCCAGGTCGGCAGCATCGAAGGTGCCTTCCAGCAGTTCGCTGCGGTTGCCCTGCAAGCGGCTGAGGAGCGATGGCGCGGCCATGACGCCCAAGACTTCGGTGTGGGCAAGATCGTAGGCGACGACACCGCGCTGTGCTTTGGCATCGGTGGCGGGAATGACCCAGTACAGCGTGCCGCTCGGCCCCACCATGGGGTCGGCAATCGGCTGCTTGTTCAGGCGGCTGCTGCCGGGGGTTACAGTTGCGCCAGCGGGCGGCAAGTGCGAAATGACCAGTTCGTTGGTGCGGGTCGGCGCGTCATAGGGCAGGCTGACCACGCTTTCACGGACTTGGGCCGGGGCGGGGCGCACTTCGGGAACCACGACGACGGGTGCGGGCACCGGAACTGGCGCGGCAGTCAGCAGGCCACCCACAGTTTGCGGGGCGGGGCAAGACGGGCTGTTCAGTTGGGCGTTCAGCGTGGCTTCGCCCGCGGCGTCCACACGGGCGCGGTAGGTTAGCGTGCGGCTTTCACCGGCGGCCAGCGTGCCTTCAAAGGTGGTGGAGTCAAGGGCCACCAAGCCCGCGCCGGGAGTATCGGTCAGGGCAAAGGGCACGCTCTGGGCCGCGGTGTTCTTCACGGTCAGGCTTACGGTCACCTCGTCGCCTACGGTGGCGGCGGCCAACGGCTCTCGGCTCAGTTGCAGGCTCGTCGCGCTGGGCAGCACGTTCAGGTTCACGGTTTTGCCCTGTTCCCAGGGATTCAGGCGGGCGCTGACGGTCAGGGGGCCAGCCACAGTGGCCGTGCCGATCACGGTCAGTTCACCGGGGCGCCCTGCATTCAGGGTGCCGTCCAGCGTGTTTACGCCGATGATGTCGAGTCCGGGCGTGTCCAGCGTCAGGTTCATGGGCAGGTCGCCTGCAAAAGCGGTGCTGGCACGCGCTGTCAGGGTCACGCGGTCACCGATGCAGATTTCGGTCTTGTCGGCTTGCAGGCTCAGGGCCACTTCGGGGCGAATCTGAATCAGGGCTTCGGCCAGCCCGCCTTTGGGCACGGTCAGCTTGCTCTGATCCAGCGTCACAGTGGCTCCGGCCACAGGCGCGGCAGTCAGTGCGTAGTCGCCCACGGGCACGCGGCGGGTCAGGCTGCCGTCGACGCGCTCGGTTTTGCCGTTCAGGGTAAAGTCGGCGCTGGTGGCTGCCGTGCTGCCGGGCAAAATCAGTTCGGCGGTCACGCGCAATTGTCCGGTCTGGTCTACGCGGGTCAGGGTAATCGGGGTGGCGGTTCCCGCACGCAGCAGGCTAAATCCGGCGGTGTTGGAGTACTGCTTGGCTGTGCCAGTCTGGCGCAGTTCGATCACGTAGCGTCCGGCGGCTTCAGGCAGGGTCAGATCGGCCCAGTCCAAATCTTCGCTGACCGTCAGGGGCGTGATGTTGCCCTGCTCGTCGCGCAGTTGGGCTTCGAGTTCGCTGGCGCCGTCGCCGTCGTACATGCGAACCACGTAGGGCACGGTGCCGTCGGTGGTCACGTTGATGGCCGGAACCCAGTCGGTGGAGTTCACGTTGACTGTCAGGCGTTCGGCGGTGATGTCGGCGCTCACGCCGGTCAGGCGCACGGCGAAGGTGTTTTTGCCGTTGCCTTTGGTTTCCACGTTCAGGCGGTACTGGCCCGCCGTCAGGTCTTGCTCCAGCAGGGTTTCCCAGGCGTGGGCACCGGGCGTGAAGGTGCGCCGCAGCACCACTTTGCCGCCCGCATCGGTCAGGGTAAAGGTGGTCGTCACCGCCGAGCGGTTGGCGTCGTACTGCTCGTCACCGTAGTAGGTGTCGCTGCGGTAGTCGCTCTGGTCGACGCGGGGGCTGTACAGGTCAAGCTTGATGCGGCCCGTGATCGGCACGGCCAGATTCAGGGTTTGGTCGCCCACCGTCCACATCAGCTTGTCGCCGATGCTGGTCAGGGGAAGGCTGGTGTCTATTTCTTGGGCCTGCGCCACCGAACCCGCTGCCAACAGGGCAGTCAGGGCGGTCAGGGCAGCCAGAGATGATGTTCTTTTGAAATTCACTTCAGTACCTCCAGCTCACGAAAGGATCGGTGGTGGCAGCGCGGTCTTCCCCCGGCCCTTCGAGGCGGTAGGTGAGATTCGTTTCACCTGCACTTAGCGTACCGGTCAGACTATTGCGGCCTTCTTTCAAGGTCGCGCCTGCGGGGAGGGGATCGGTCAGTACAAACTCTTCCAAGGCGGTGGGCGAAGTGATGTTCAGGTTCACCACGTAGCCGCCCGTAACCGGAATCACCAGTTTTTCTACACGTACCGTGCCTGCAATCAGCACCGTGCGGCGCAATACGTTGATGTCGCCGCCCAGGGGAGCCAGCGGGAAATCTACGCTGGTCAGGCCGCGCACATGCACAGTCTGCGTGCCGCTCAGGTCGCCGTCTGCGGGCACCTTCAAGGGCGGGTACGGCGTGGTGTTGGGATCGAGGCGGAAGGCCTGCGTGCCGTACTGCACGTTGAAGAAGTGATAGCGGCCCTCCTTGTCGGTCAGCGCCAGTCGGCCCCCGGCCATGATCACGCGGGCGCGGTCTACAGGTGTATCGAAGCCTTCTTCGTACAGGCCGTTGCGGTTGCGGTCGATGTACACCAGACCCACCACGTCGCCCAGCGGCGCAAACTTCAGGGGATCGAGGCGGGTGCTGGCCTCGGCGCGGTTGCTGGCGATAGCGCGGTTGGGGCCGCCTGCGCCGTTGCCCACCACACTGACCGTATTGATGAGGGTGCTGGTGGCCTGCGGCGTCACGCGGGTGGCGTAGGTCAACACGATTTCGCCGCCTGCGGGAATCACAGCCACCGGCCATTTCAGGGTGCTGCCCGTGCTGGCGGTGGTCACGGTGGGGTCGGCGTAAGCGGCCCCGGCCAGCGTGGTGGTTCCGGCGATGTACTCCAGCCCCACGGCGGGGTTGTCGGTAATGATGGCGTCCACGATAGGCGTGGTGGGCGACAGGTTGCGAATCCGCAGCGTGTAGGTCAGGCGGTCTCCGTAGGTGGCGACTTTCTCGCTGACTTCCTTCAAGATCACCAGTTTGGCGCTCCAGACGGGCGTCTTCACTTCGTTGCTGGCAATCGGCGCAGGCAACTCGGTACTCACCAGATTGAAGATGTTCTTCAGTTCCTCGCCGTCTACAGCGCGGGTCGAGACGGCTGTGTCCATCGTCAGGGTGCGGGTTTCGCCGGGTTGCAGCGTGCCCAGATTCCAAGTCACGACCTGCGTGCCCACTGGGCCTGCCACTACGCCGCCCGCCGAAGCGCCCACAAAGTCGGTGTGGGCGGGCACCGGATCGCTGACGACCACATTGGTCAGCGGGCGGGTGTAAGGGTTGCGAACCGACAGGGTGTAGGTAATTTTGTCGCCCGTGGCGACGGTCATATTGGCCGCCACCGAACTGGACTTGACGAGTTCGGGGAGGCCGCCCTCTACGGCGGCGATCAGATCGCGGGTCTGGTTGCTGGTTCCCCGGTCTCCGTTCACGGTCAGCAGGGCTTCCAGTGCCCCGGCCTGTGCGGGGGTGTAGCACACGCGCACAAAGGCGGTCTGGCCCGGATCGAGCGCGATAGGCTGCACCAGGGGGCCGCCGCTGGCATTCTGGAACTCGGCTTTGGCCGCGCCCTGCGGATAGGTCACGGTGACCGTGAAGTTGTCGCGCACATCGCCGGTGTTTTTGACGGTGTGATCGAAGCAGACCACTTGACCCACCACGGCAAACGTCTTGCTCTGGCTGTCGGCGGCGGTGCCTTCGGGCGCTTCGGGGTTGCCCACTGGCCCGATGGCGACGGCGGGCAGATAGCGCACGTCGGCGGTGGCGGTGCCGGTGGCGGCTTTGCCCCCAGTGGTGGCGGTGGCGACGTTGGGAATCTTGCGGTTTTCGGCGGCCAGTCCGGCCAGCATGCGGAAGCTGAGGCTCAGGCGAGCGCCCGCCTTCAGCGTGGGCACGCGCACCCGCACGCCGCGCACCTGTGCAGGTTCGGTGGTTTGCCAGTTGGTGCCGTCTGCGCTGTATTCCAGCACCGCGCCCGCCACGTTGTTGCCGACGCTGGCGCTGCCTGCCACAAAGGTCAGGCCGAGAGCCAGCTGATCGGTCAGAATGTCGGTCAATACGACTTCGCGGCTGTCACCCTGCCCGCCGTTCACCGTATTCACCGTGACGGTGGTTTCGGTGCCGGGGCGTACCAGCGCCGGAGAAAAGCTCTTGTCTACGGCCAGTTCCGGGGGCGGGCCTACAGTCACGCGGCTCACGTTGTCGGCATCGCTGACGCCGCCGCTGCAAGAGCCGATCAGGTTCACGAAGGCGTCTCCGCGTGCGCTCTGGTCGGTGCTGACCACGACCAGCAGGTTGGCACTGCCATCGGCGGGGAGGTTCACGCTGCTGACTGTCGGCTCGTTGGTGTCTACAACGCCGTTGTTGTTCAGATCGTGATACACGGCCAGCACAGGGGTAAAGCCGCTCGCTGTTTCCACGCGGCCCGCCACACCAAGCGTAGAGGTGGTGTTACCCGCATTGACCACCGTGTATTTGAAGGTGGTCGTTTCGCCGGGCAGCAGCGTGGCGCTCTGGCCGGGAGCCAGCACCGAACCGTTGGGCGTAATACTCACGGCGCACACGGCCTGCACGGTGGTGGTTACCAGATTGCTCTGGGCGGTGCTTGGGCCACCCGGCACCAGTGGCTCGAATGTTCCGGTGGCGATGTTGGTGATGTTGGTTCCGGCAGGCGTTCCGGCGGCGTTGGCCCACTGGCCGCCCGCGCAGGCACCTAGCGCCAGCAGGCCGGACAGCAGTTGTAGGGGGGATTTAGATAAGTAGCTCACGGTCATGGTCTCCTCGGTGGGAAGGGAAAAAGTGGCTTGGAAACGGCAAAAACGGAAGTTCAAAGAGGATCTATGAATTTTTTGGCTTTCAAAAGTGTCAGAAGTGGAGAGGCAACGGGTCATCAACGTCATTCAGTGTGCTGGAGCGGTTCTGACATCCCTATGACGGCAGAGCTGAAAAGGGGGGGTGCTGCGGGTGTACACCCATTAGGGGGCTACCTTGTCAGTTAATGGGCGAGGGGTAGAAAAAAGTGCGCCCCGGATGAAAAGGGCGCACTAGAGAAAGAGAGGGTTACCTGACGGTGACGACGATGTCGAGGCGGATGCTGGCCGTTGCTGGCACGATGTCGGCGGCGGTGATGGTGCCGCTTCCGTTCGTGTCTACAGCCACTTCAAGGGTCGTAACAGTGTCCATATTGGTGGCGGTAGGTGCGGCTGTAACAAAGCCGCCGCTGGTAACTGCTACGCCTGCCAGAGTGCCCGTCCACTTGTAGTACACGGTGGCGCTGGTAACGGCGGCTGGGGGGGTGTACACCGGAGCTGGTGCTACTGTTGCCGTGAAGCCCGTGAGGCCAGTAGTAGGAACCACCGTTGCGGAGACGAACTTGGAAAAGGTGTAGACGTTCTGACCGGCAGCGCTATCGCTGAGCACGAAGTTGGCTACGGGCGTGTTGAAGTTGTTCTTGGCGATGATGGCGTAGCGCACGGTGTCGCCGGGAAGCACGTTGAATGGGTCTTTCTGAGCGACTGTAGGGGTCGGTGCGGTTGCGCCCTTGGTCTGGTACTTGTCCACATCGATGCCACTACCGGGGTTGCCAGTAACAAGATCGGGGTTGGTGTTGACGATGGCGACTTTCACTACGTCGTTGGGGTCGGTGGCGACGATGGTGCTGTAGTTGCCGGTTGCCGTCTGAGGCACAGTGACCGATCCGGTGGCGGCGTCGGCAGGTACGACGACCACAAGGAAGACTTTGAGTTCTTCGTTCTTGGCGACCACGGGGGTGATGTAGTTTCCAGCGGCGTTCTTGGGCAATTCGGTACCATTGATGTCTACGTACTTGACACTTACTGCTGGCGTGGTGCCGCCTGCTGTGTTGGGGAAATTGACGACGGGGGTGGTTAGTGTATAACTGTCGCCGTACTCGCCTTGGTTCACAATGTCCATAGGGAAGACAGCAGTGGCGTCGGAGGTATCGGGGCTTGCAATGATTCCGGCTCCGGTGGGCTGAGCAGCCTTGGGGCTGACGGTCTGGGTAATGACAGAGTTGACAGGATTGATGCCTACAGTAGGGCCGTCGCTGTCGCCAAACTGCATGGCGGGCGGCATGATGGTGTTGGTGCTGGTGCCGTCGGCCACAACTCCGGTGTCATTCTTGGAGTCAATGCCTACCAGAATGTCGATTTGTGCAGGGTTGGTGACGCCGTTGAGTACTGGGTTGGTATCGGGGAACGTGACTTCGGTGCGGAAGTTGGCGGTGCTGGGGGTACCGGGAGTGCCAGCGGGGACGCTGATGGTGGGGTAGCCTCCTACAAGAGTGGCAGGAGTGCCATCTGGATTCAGGAACTTGACGATGGTGCCGTCGGGGAGCGTAAAGCTGCCGTCGCCGTTGTTGACGCCAATTGGTTGGCCGGCGTTGGGGCCAGTGGCAATAGTGGGGAACAGGTTCACAACATCGGCCAATCCTTTGTTGGTCACGGTGTTGACGAACGTAACCACATCAGGAGCGGTGTTGCTGTCGGCGGGCGGGTAAGCAATCTGGTTGTCGCCCGTAGGGTTAGAGGTAATGGACGTACCGGGGTTGGCTGGGTCGACGTAACCGGGGGTGCTGGGGTCGCTGGGCAGGCCGGGAGTTCCGGGAGGCGACACAGGGTTGTTGGGGTCGGTAACGGGCGTACCGGTAGGGCCGGTGGGCGGCACGACGACAGGAGTGGTGGTGATGGGTGTGGTAGTACCGCCGGGCGTGGTGTCGGGAACGAAGCTGGGTGGCACTACGTCGATCAAAGGCGCAAACACTTTAATCTGCGTGTACTGCAAATCGGTCGTTGCTTCTGTCGTAGAAACGGGGCCGGCTGGGGGGCCACCACTGTATACATCGCCAGTACCCTGAGGCGACACGGAGAACAGGCTGCCGGAGGGCGCGTTCGTACCGATGGTGACAACTTGGCGGATGTTGAGGCGTCCTTCGTCGATCGCGTTGTTGGGGTCGCCCGCCACTCCCAACAAGTCGGCAGGCACAGAAACAGGGCCGGTGATGAGGGCGTCGGTTCCGTCGAGAATGCCGTTGGCGTTGGCGTCTGTAAAGTACTGAACGATGGTGCCAGTGGGCAGGGTCGTACCACCTGTGAAGGCTGCGACCGCAACGGTATAAGGCGTCGTAGCAGGCGTGTTGCTGCCCACATTACCGTTGTTCACGATCACGTAAGGGGTGCTGATGACCGCGCCGGGCACTTGATCGACGAAGTTGTAGTTCATGGCGGGATTGGTGGCGGATAGAGCAGCATTGGTGCCCATGTCCAAGACACCGCTGTACACGATGTCAAAGTCGGGCTTGGGCTGTACGGTGGTAGTCACAGGGTTTGACGCGACATTACCACTGGTATTCCCAGCAGGGCCGGTGGGGTCTTCAAACACGGCGGTGGCGGTGTTGGAAATAATCGTGCCAGCGGGGGTGTTACCAGCGGCGGCGGCGGTTCCGGCGGCCATGGCGACCATGAGGGCAATCAAACGGGAATTTACTTTCATGTGGTGCTCCTAGGGGGCTGCTGTGCAGCGGAAAAAAACGGGGGTGGCGGTGAGAACCAAGATTCGGAGTCAAAGGGCGGCTTAGAGTCGATCTGATCCAGAGGCCTCATTCCGGCCACATCTGGCGCTCACTCTGACTACAGTGTCTCTTATCAGTTCTGACGGTTTCATCACTCTGGGCCGAAAATCTGAGAGATATTTGGGGGTATTGATGGGGGGGTAATTGACAGCAGAGCTGGGTGTTCGGTGGGCCATCTGGAGGCAAGCAGATGCGGGGGCAGAAGCCGAAGCCTGCTGATTACCCCCGCCCGGTGACGCTTACTTGATGGTGGTCGTAAAGTTGACTGTAATGACGCCCGTGCTGGGCATGGTGTCGGCAGCAGTGATCGCGCCGTCCGAAGAGGTGTCTACGCCCACGTCTACCCGCGTGACGCTGGCTGGGGCCACAGCCGTGCCGATGGGCTGCCAGCCCATGCTGTTGAAGCGCACCAGCAGGTTGCCCGCAAAGTTGGCGCTGGCCGCCACAGACTTGTAGGTGGAGTAGGTAAACAGGTTGGTGGTGGTGCCGGTGTTGGTGCCGGTGCCGACCACGCCGCCCTGCTCGGTCAGGAAGAAGCCGCGGACGGAGGCGTTGAAGTTGTTCTTGGCGACGATCTGATACTGGATATCGTTGCCGGGCAGGGCGTTGGCGTTGGCCGAAGTCTGCGTTTTGGTGATCTCGATGCCGCTGGGGCCAGTGTTCGCCACGCCGATGCTGACGGTGTCGTTGTCGTCGCTGCGGGCAATGCCGCTAAAGCTGCCGACGATGCCCTGCGAAACGGGCAGCGGAGTGCTGACGCCGTTGGCGGTGGTGCTGGCGGCGTTGGCGGGCACGTCGATGACGGCCACCAATTTTAGCTGTGCGCCGGGGGCGACAACGGGCGTGGTGGTCAGGGCAGGCCCGGTGGGATTGCCGTTGGCGTCCGCTAGGTAGTACTTCACGGGCACAACTTGGTCAGAGATGACGCCGGTTGTGGGGTTGATGACCTTGACGGTGACGCTGCCCGCGATGGTGTACGACTCTGGATAAGCACCCGTATTCACGACGCTCATGGGGAAGACGGCGCTGCTGTCGGTCTGGGCGGTGCCCGTACCTGTGGCCGTACCGGGAATCACCGTTTCATTGGGGAACTTGGCGGGTGCAGCGGTGGTGCCGTCAGTGTCACCAAAGATCACGTTCGGCGGGTTCACAGTGAACTTGCCTTCGGTGTTGGGCGTCAGGTCGGGGTCGTTGCCCGAATCCACGCCGATGATGATGGGGATGCTGGGGGCGGGCGTGGCGGGGTTGCCGTCGGGGTCAGGGTAGGTCACGATGACCCGGAAGGGCACGCTGCCGCCCGGCGCGATGATGCCGAGGGGGAAATTGCCGTTGGCGTCCGGCGTAATCGGGTTGCCGTTGCCGTCCAGAATGGTCACGATGGTGCCGGGGGGCAGGCCAGTGGGCGGAATCAGTACCACCGCGTCGGGAATGGTGCCGTTGTTGGTGACTTGGCTGACGAACGTGACCACGTCGGGGGCCGTGCCAAGATCGGCGGGCGGATAGGCGTTTTGGTCGCCAGTCGCGGGGTCTACCGCAATAATCGTGCCGGGGGTAGTGACCGGGCCACCGGGCGGGTTGGCGGGCGGCACATACGTATTGGGATCGGTCACCGGGCCAACGGGGCCGGGAATAGGGCCGGGCACCGGGGGCGTCACGGTGGGCGTAGAAGGATCGGTGTCGGTGGGCGGCACGATATCTACGCTGGGGTTGGCGATCTTGACGTAGGTGTATTGCAAGTCGGTGCTGGGTTCTGTAGAGGCCGGGTCGGTGGTGCTGGTGGCCGTGACGAACTGCTGACCCGTGCCCTGAGGACTGACAAAATACTCACTGGCTTTGGGTGCAGTGACCGGGATCTTGATGCGCTGGATAATCTGGACTTGGCCCTCGTCGCCGGGGGTCAGGGGATCGTCTACAGGAATGCTGACGGGGCCAGAGATCAGGGTATCGCCCGGCTCGATCAAGCCGTTGCCGTTCAGGTCAAGGTAATACTCGACGGTGGGCAGCGGAGACGCGCCGTTACCGTTGGCGCTCACCACAGCCACCAGAGTCACGGGATTCACGCTGTTGCCCGTGTTCACCAGTGTGTATTTGGTGTCCACGTCAATTCCGGTGGCCGTAGGAACCACGTTGTTTTTCACGTAATCGGCAGGGTAGTAGCCCGCGCCGCCGGTTGCCCCAGCGACAGGTGCAACGGGGGTGTTGCCGTCTACGGTGGTGCCGGAAAAGTTCACGTCAAAACCGGGTTTGGGCAGCACGGTGGTGGTCACGGTGTTCGACTGAGATGTTTTGGGCGTGGTTCCATCGTTGGGGTCTATAAACGTGGCGGTGGCGATGTTGGTAATCGGGGTGCCAGCGGGCGTTCCGGCGGCAGCGGCACTGCCAGCAGCGAGGGCCGCCATCAGCGTGAGAAGAGAGGTATGCAACTTCATCGGTACTCCTTAAATCGTGTCGGAAGGGGGAAAAGTGAGTGGGCCGAAATCGGCTCAGTTGACCTGAACGCGGAAGCCGACTTTCAGGTCTTTGCCCGCATCGATTCGCGCCAACATCCAGCGAACGTTGGTGTACTCGGAAGGTTTGACTTCTACTTCCTTCTTCACGCTCTTGCCGTTTTCCGTCACTGTCACCATCTTCGTGAGGGGTGCAGCGGCGTAGGTTTTGCCGCCGTCGATGGAATATTCGGCCTTGGCTCCGCTCGCGGCGGTGTTCATGGCGGTTTCAGCCTTCAGGTAGGTGGTGCCCTTGGGCACGGGCAGGCGCACCGTCACGTTGGTCAGGGCCTTGCTGCCCATATTGCGGGCGGTCACCATCTGGCTCAGCACGTCGCCGGGGCGCACGTTTTTGGGGTCGGGGGCCAGTTGTTCGGTGGCTTTGCCGTCCACGGTCACGGCCTTGACGAGGGCTTGGCCTAAGGTCAAGGTGAGGGGGCTAGCAGCCTGAGCTACAGCAATACTGGTCAGGAGTGCGCCGGTCAGCAACACTAGGGGGGAATAACTTTTCATAACAACTCCTCGCGTGAAAGAACGTGAGAGAACACTGGCGGCCATGGGGTGAAACAGGCCGCCTGAAGAGGCAGCAACGTCTCTCACGGTAGTCAGCACCGTCTTACGGCCTACTTACAGAAGAGTTGGCTTTTTTCTAGGTAGTCAGAACATCCCTATTTTTCCGCTCATGTTGTAGCGAAGAGCCGCCGTAACGTGATGGTCATTTGTCTGAACTGTTGAGCGTGTATGAGTGGCTTTATCTTAAAATAAGAGTGGATTTCTATCTTATATAGGTAATCCTAAGAGAGAAATGACCGATGCAGAGAAAATTTAAATGATGTGACGGAGATGTGGAGTGTCAGCCGAGACACCCAATGGGGGGTATTCGACAGTGGACGTGTGACGGCATCCAATTGGGTGAAATGTTACAGGTTGCAAAATCCCGTTTGATCCGTCCCACTTTTGACCTGCCCCGCTGCCGCTACACTGGTCAGCCCATGAGTGCTGCCCCGCCCCTGCCCCCGCATACGCTGTCTGTGGCCCCGATGATGGACTGGACAGACCGGCATTGCCGCGTGTTTCACCGCACGCTGACGCGCCGCACCCTGCTGTATACCGAAATGGTCACGACTGGCGCGATTTTGCACGGAGACCGCGAGCGGCACTTGGGCTTTGATGGTGCAGAGCATCCGGTGGCCCTGCAACTGGGCGGCAGCGACCCGGTAGCGTTGGCCGAATGCGCCCGCATAGCGCAAGATTATGGCTACGACGAAGTGAACCTGAACTGCGGCTGCCCCAGTGACCGTGTACAAAACGGGTCTTTCGGCGCTTGCCTGATGGGCACGCCCGACGTGGTGGCCCGCGCTGTAGAGGCCATGCGCGGCGCGACCTCTTTGCCCGTGACCGTCAAGCACCGCATCGGCATAGACGATCTGGACAGTTACGACCACCTGACGAACTTTGTGGGCACTGTGGCGGGCGCTGGCTGCGACACCTTTATCGTGCATGCCCGCAAAGCGTGGCTGAGTGGCCTGTCTCCCAAAGAGAACCGCGAGATTCCGCCCTTGCGCTACGAGTTGGTGCAGCAACTCAAAACGGACTTTCCGCACCTGACCATTGTGTTGAATGGGGGAGTGCTGACGCTGGAGGACGCACAGGCCCACTTGGCTTGGGCCGACGGCGCGATGGTGGGCCGGGCGGCCTATCAAAACCCTTACATACTGGCCGCCGCTGACCGGGATGTGTTTGGCTCGGCTGGCTTTGGTTCAGGTAGCTTACCGCCCACCCGCCGCGAAGCCATCGAAGCTTTTTTGCCGTATGTGGCCGCGCAGGTAGAACAAGGCCAACCGCTGAACCGCTCCATGCGCCACACCTTGGGCCTGTTTGCGGGGCAAGCTGGGGCACGCCACTGGAAGCGCACCCTCAGCGAAAAGGGGCATCTGCCGGGAGCGGGCTTGGAAGTGGTGCGCGAGGCGATGGCAGGCGTGCCCGACAGCGTATTGGACGCGAGGCCGGAAGCTCAGCCAGAAGCGCAAGCACTCGCACCCGCATGATCACGCCCCCGAATGCGCTGCCGTTGTTGCCCGGAGAAACGCACCTCTTCTATGGACAGCAGCAACAATGGGAGTTTGGTGCGGCCTTGGCTCACGCCTTGCCCGCTGGCTCTGTCCTCTTCCTAGAAGGAGAACTGGGCGCGGGCAAAACCACGCTGACGCAAGGGCTAGTGGGCGCGTTGGGATTCACCGAACCCGTGACCAGCCCCACCTACGCCCTGATGAACGCCTATCCCACCCCCGCCGGACGCGTGCTGCACGTGGATGCCTACCGCACCCGCCACCCCGCCGAACTGTACGAAATGGACTTGGAAGACCTGATCGCGGGCAGCCGCCTCAGCGTGATCGAGTGGGGAGAAGCCTTGTATGCCGATTATCCCGACGCGCCGATTGTGCGCCTGCTGCATGTAGATGGGGAACCGGATGTGCGGCGGGTGGAGCGGGTGCGGTGAAGTGGAGCGAAGTCTAAGGTTCTGATGGTCTAAGGGAGGGCAATCGCTGGCGCTCGTTCACCCCCTCTGCTCCGCAGCTCTGCGAGTCCCCGGCCCTCCCCCCTCAAGGGAGAGGGAGCTAACACCTAGAGATTCTGGCTCTTTCCGTTACCCCTCCACCCTTGCGGGGGAGGGGCGCTGCAAGGCAGCGGGGTGGGGGGAGCCAGCAGCGCGATTGCCCTTCCTTAGACCCTAGACCTTTAGACTCTTAGGCCCTTTTCCCCTATGAACCAACAGCGGGCCGCCCGTCCCTGCCCGCACCCTTCACAATGTCTGGTATGTGGACGCTCGTTCTGAATTGCGGGTCAAGTAGTGTCAAGTTCGCCCTCCTGAATCCGGCGTCGGGTGAGGTACGGCTCTCTGGGCTGGCCGAGCGATTGGGTGCGCCTGAAGCCTCGGTGCGATTGGAGCGGGACGGGGGGCGCACCACGCACGCTCTGCGGGGCGGAGCCTATGCCGAAGCTTTTGATGTGTTGCTGGCCGAGTTGGAAGCGTTGGGTGTGCGCTCCGAGGTCAGCGCTGTAGGCCACCGCGTTGTGCACGGCGGCGAACGCTTCAGCGCCCCGGCCCGTATTACGTCCGATGTGCTGGACGCGATTCGGGCTTGCGTGCCACTCGCGCCGCTGCACAATCCGGCCAACTTGTCGGGCATCGAGGCGGCGCGGGCAGCCTTTCCCGGCGTGCCACACGTTGCGGTGTTCGATACGGCCTTTCATCAGACCATGCCCGATGTGGCCTACCGCTACGCCGTGCCGGAAGCGTGGTACACCCGCCACGGCGTGCGGAGATACGGGTTTCACGGCACCAGCCATGCGTTTGTGGCTGCCGAAGCCGCCGCACTCTTGGGCCGCCCACTGGCCGAATTGAACTTGGTCACGGCCCATCTGGGCAACGGCTCCAGCGTGTGCGCCGTGCAGGGCGGGCGCAGCGTGGATACCAGCATGGGCCTCACGCCGCTGGAAGGCTTGGTCATGGGCACCCGCAGCGGCGACGTAGACCCCGGTCTGCACGACTATTTGGCGCGGCAATCCGGCCTCACCCTCAGCGAAATCACGGCGGCCCTGAACCGTGAATCGGGCTTACTGGGCTTGTCTAATCTGGCGTCCGATATGCGCGAACTGGAAGCGGCGGCAGCCGGGGGGCACGCGGGCGCACGCCTCGCCGTAGACGTGTTCGTGTACCGCCTCGCCAAAACGGTGGCGGGCATGGCCGTGGCGCTGGGCCGCCTAGATGGCTTGATCTTCACGGGCGGTATAGGCGAAAACAGCGCCACCATCCGGGCCGCCACATTGCGC
Source organism: Deinococcus puniceus (assembly GCF_001644565.1). Taxonomy (NCBI): domain Bacteria; kingdom Thermotogati; phylum Deinococcota; class Deinococci; order Deinococcales; family Deinococcaceae; genus Deinococcus; species Deinococcus puniceus. The sequence goes on from NZ_CP011387.1 coordinate 490,453, forward strand.
CGCTTGGCCGTGCTGGGCTTTGAAGTGGATGAAGAAGCCAACGCGGGAGCAGTGCGCGGGCAATCGGGCCTGATCACGGCGGGCGGTGTTCCGGCGCTGGTGGTGAATACGAACGAGGAATTGAGTATTGCGAGGCAGACGGAAGAGGTGCTGGCGCAGTGAAAACCGTCAGTGGTGAGTGGAAAAAGATAGAACCCACCGACTCTGATTCTTGCCCTTGACCTTCCCACTCACTACTCACCACTTCCCCTCCGAAGGAGAACCCATGAAAACACTGTTTGTTGCCCCCACCCGCAACGGCGTCGGCCTCAGCAGCACCACGCTGGGGCTTGTGCGTGCCCTTGAGCGGCAAGGATTAAAAGTCGCGTTCCTGAAGCCGATTGCCCAGACCCACGAAGCCGACACCGACGATTCAGTGCATTTTGCCCGCGCCCTGATGGGAACGCGCACGCCGGAGCCGATTTCGCTCACTTCTGCCGAGGAACAACTGAGCTTGGGGGCGGAAGAGGAACTGATGGAAAGCGTGATCGCCCTGTCGCGTGAGGCGGCGGCGGGCGTGACGGGCGGCGCGGATGTGCTGGTGGCCGAGGGGCTGGCCCTCACCGAGCGCAACACTTACGCGGGGGCGCTGAATGCCAGCCTCGCCCGCAACCTAGAGGCCGAAGTGGTGCTGGTGTCCAGCCTCGCCGGGGTCACGCCCGCCGCGTTGGCCGACGAACTGGAAATTTCGGCGCTGGCTTACCGCCGCAGCGATGGGCGCGGGCTGGCCGGATACATCCTGAACTTTGCCCCGATGGCGCTGGATTTTGGCGGACTCCTAGCCGAACTGCGGGGCCGCAGCCGCATCTTGGCAGGCGGAGAACTGCCGTTGCTGGGCGTGGTGGCCCAGAATGCATCGCTGGGAGCGCCGCGCACGCTGGATGTGGCGCGGTACTTGGGCGCGACGGTGGTAAACGAGGGGGAAGCCAAGCTGCGCCGCGTGTCCAGCACGGTAGTCACGGCCCGCAGCGTGCCGCGCATGGCGCACTTGTTTGGCCCCGGCGCATTGGTGGTCACGCCCGGAGACCGCGAAGATGTGGTCATGGCCGCCGCGTTGGCGCACCTCAGCGGCGTTCCGTTGGCGGGGCTGCTGTTTACCTCGGGCAGTGGCCCCGAAGATTCCATAGAAAAGCTGTGCCGCGCGGCCCTGACCAGCACCCTGCCCGTGCTGAGAACCACCACCAATTCCTACGAAACAGCCTCGCGCCTGTCGCGCATGGACGCCCGCGTGCCGCACGACGATACAGACCGCATGGATAGAATGCTGGACTTTATCGCAGACCGTCTGGATACGTTGCCGCTGGGCGCACGCCTCCGCACCCCCAACGTGGACGGGGAACGCCGCCTGCCGCCCAGTGCCTTCCGCTACGAGCTGATTCAGAAGGCGCGGGCCGCCCACAAACGAATCGTGCTGCCCGAAGGCGACGAACCCCGCACCGTGCGGGCCGCCGTGCGCTGCGTCGAAAAAGGGATTGCCCGCTGCGTGCTGCTCGCCAAGCCCGACAAGGTGCGCCAAGTGGCCGAAGGATTGGGCCTGACTCTGCCCGACAGTCTGGAAATCCTTGACCCAGACGTGATCCGCACCCAGTATGTGGCCCCGATGGTGGAACTCCGCAAGAGCAAAGGCCTGACCGCGCCGCAAGCCGAGGCGCAACTGGAAGATACGGTGGTGATCGGCACGATGATGCTGGCGTTGGGCGAGGTGGACGGGCTGGTGTCGGGCGCGATTCATACCACCGCCAACACGGTGCGGCCCGCCCTGCAACTCATCAAAACGGCTCCCGGAGCGGCGCTGGTCAGTTCCATCTTCTTCATGCTGATGCCGGAGCAAGTGCTGGTGTACGGTGACGCCGCCATCAACCCCAATCCCAACGCGCAGGAGTTGGCCGATATTGCCATTCAGAGTGCCGACAGCGCCCGCGCCTTTGGCATCACGCCCCGCGTGGCGATGCTGAGCTACAGCACGGGCGAAAGCGGCACGGGCGAGGACGTGGAAAAGGTCAAGGCCGCCACCGGACTGGTGAAGGAGATGCGCCCCGACATCATCATTGACGGCCCGCTGCAATACGACGCCGCCAGCGTGCTGAGCGTGGGCAAGCAAAAAGCCCCCGACAGCCCGGTGGCAGGCCGCGCTACCGTGTTCATTTTCCCTGACCTGAATACCGGGAATACCACGTATAAAGCCGTGCAACGCGCCGCCGGAGTGGTGGCAGTCGGGCCAATGCTGCAAGGCCTGAGAAAGCCCGTAAATGATCTGAGCCGGGGCGCATTGGTAGACGACATCGTATATACGATTGCGTTGACGGCTATTCAGGCGACTCAGGGGGCTGGAAAATAGATTTTCAGCTAGAAATGTGGGCCAACGGTTTCATAGCCGCTGGCCCACACTCTTTCAAAGACTTAACGCAGAGAGAATATCGCTTGCGTCTTCAAGGATGCAGAGGCCACATTGTTAGTAAGAAGAGTCCATTTTTGGCCTCTATAGGAGTTGGCGTTGGTAAAAGTTACATTATCCCCTGCTACGACAGTTAGAAGCGCATTCCAGCCCGCTTTTAGATTTATATCGTAATCGCTAGTTCTAGTAACGCCGCTGGAAGTGCATTTAACCTGACCCTTAAGCGTAGACGCTTTATCAATATAGATAGCAGAGATTTGCTTGTTGAGGTTGTCATCAGCAATGATAAAAATAGCTCCGTCTTTCTCCGCATCTACGGTGAAGAGGGCAGAGCCGCCACGGGCTGTCTTGTCGCTCACAACGAGGGTGGACGTGCAATTTGCGTTGTCACCCACAGTGATGCTGGAGAGATTTTTGTCGGCCAACATAGGCAATTCTGCGAAGTTGAATTTGCCATCAGCGGTAAGGGGAGTACGCGTGATTTCCTCGGGGGCACCACCGGCGGTCACGAAGCTTTTGAGAATGACTTGGCCCGCGCCACCTGCCCAACCACTGGTGGTCAGGGTCATTTTGCCTGCTCCGTCTGTGGTGATCTTGCCTTCCACGACGGTTCCATCCAAGTTCTTCGGCTCAGGAGTGTTAAATAGGTTGCAAGACGCGAGAGCGAGGGGGGTAAGAGCTAGCAATCCAAGAGTGATTTTTTTCATACTTCAAGTAGCCTATCGGATTGTTGTCGTATGTGAGGCTAATATGAGCATTCGTATAGACATGAAAGTCGCAATTCGGTTTCTATTCTACCGCCGCCCTGCCATTCGCAGCAGCACCAGTCCCGCAAATACCGCAATCAAATCGGGTGCGTAGGCGGCCAGCACGGGCGGCAAGGCTCCGTTTTCGCCCATCACGCGGAAGACGCTCCAGGTGGCGTAATAGGCAAAGCTGAGCAGGAGCGCCCACACGAGGCCCACGTTCAGGCCGCTGCGGAAGGTGTACACGGCCAGACTGACGGCAAAAAAGGCCAGGGCCAACGCCGCCAGCGGTTGGGCAAATTTGAGGTGCAGGGCGGTAAATTCGGCGGGAGCGCGGATATTCTGAGCGCGGTAGGTGCCAGTGCGGGCCAAGAGGTCAGGCAGCGGCAGATAGATAGACTTAAGCTGCCCGCCGTTGTCTTCAAAGCTGGCCTGAACGTCCTGCACGGGCAGCGTGCCCTTCTCGAAGGTCAGCACGGTCACGGGCCGCGCGTCCTGATAGGTGATGCGCTGGCCGTTTTCCAGCTCCAGAATGTTGCTGCCGGGTTTCAGGCGGCCTGTGCGGGCGGTGATCACTTCACGCGGGGGCTGTCCGATCTGCATGGTCACGATTCTCAGGTCACGCAGTTCGCCGCCCGCCGCCACGCTGCCCACGCTGATGGCCCGGTTCAGGGCGTCACGCAGCACCAGACTATCCTTGCCCGGTTCCCCCAGCCCGATCACGCGGGGATTGTCGAACACGATTTCACGCTGCACGGTTTGGGCCTGCACTTTGGCACGCGGCACGAGGGTTTCGGCCACCACGAACGACAGCACGGTCACGCCCGCCGCCAGCGCCAGCACAGGCCGGAACAGCCGCGACGCCGGAATGCCTGCCGAGAGCGCCGCCTTGATTTCCGAATCGGCGGCGAGGCGAGAGAGGCCTTGCAGGGTGGCGAACATCAGGGCAATGGGCAAAGCCCGCGAGACGGCTTCCGGCACGTTCAGGGCCAGCAATCGGGCCACCAGCAGCGGATTGGCCCCTTTCGCCAGCAGCGGCGCAATCGCGTCTTCCAGCGCAGCCAGCACCAGCAGCACGATCACTACCACGAGCGCACCCACCAACGGCGGCAGGATTTCCTCTAATACGTACCTCTCAAACCGCTTGAGGCCGATCACCGGAGCCGCCATGCCAGCACGCCCGCGACGGCCAGAAACACCAGATTGGGAATCCACGCCGCCAAGTTGGGTTCGATGGCTCCAGCGCGGGCCAACTGCGGCACCGTCGTCCAGATCACGTAAAAGCTGACGATGAACACCAGCACGGTGGCAAACGCTGCGGCGCGGTTGCGGATCAGCAGGCCCAAAGCTCCGGCGGCCAGCGCAAACACGATGGGCGTCACCGGATCGGCCAAGCGCGAGGCCAGCTGAAACTGAATATCTCGGCGCTGGGTGGCGGTCAGGCGGTCAGTGTCCTGTGCCAACTGGGCGCGGAGGGCGGGCGTGCTGACCTTCTTAGCTTCGGGCGGCGGCGGGGCCAGCGTATCGGCTTGCGGCACTGTAATGGGCTTGGTCTGCGCCTGCGGATTCTGGCCGGGGCGAGAGATCCACGCACCTGTCAGCGTCCACGTTTTGGCCTCTGTATCCCAAGTGCCGCCGGGCGCAGTGATCGTTTCGTCGCCGCGCTGCACCATCACGCCCTGAAGCTCGGCCACCGGGCTGCCCGCGTCGTTGCGGACTCGCCCGGCGTAATACAGCGCGCCGGGTTCGGCGTAGGTGTACTTTTCCTGCGTGGGCTGCGGCGGCACCATCCCGTAAATTTTGTACCAAGCGTTGTCCCAACGGTCTAATCCGGCGGGAACCACGTACCCGGCATTGAGAAAAGCCAGCACGCCCACCAGCGCAAACGGCAGGGCCAGCGGCCACACGAGGCTCAGGGGCCGCACGCCCGCCGCGAACATGGCTTTGATTTCGCTGTCTTTTTGCATGCGCGAGAAGGCAAGCAGCACGGCAAACGGCACCGCCAGCACCAACGCCCGGTTCAGCAGCGTGGGCAGGTATCCGGCAAACGCGCCCGCCGCCTGCACAAAACTGGCGTCGTAGGTCAGCAAGCGGCCCACGGTGGTACTCAGCGCGTCGGTCATCTGCAAAATCAGGAACAGGGCGAGGCCCGCGCCGTACCACCCCAGCACTTCACGGAACACGGAACGGGGCAGCAAAGACGGCACAGGCGGCATTCTAGCGGCTGAGTGCATGAGAGGTGGGGGAAAGTGGGGAGTGTGATGGGTGGAATCAAATAAAAGAGAGCAAGCCCGGTGGCCTGCCCTCTAAATCAAACTTGCTTATTCGAACCGGTTACCCGGCTTGCGGGGCCAGCGGCGCGTCCCACAGGTGGCGTTCGCGGCGGGCCACATGCTCGTGCAGACGCAAAATGGCGGTGTTGCCGTGTGCCCCGTGATCCTGAATGGCCCGCTCGGTGGCCGTGTCCACATACGCCATCCGCAAGAGTTCGGCGCTGCTGAGGCCGTCGCGGGTCTGCTTCACGCCGCGCTCCCGGCGAATGGTGGCGCTGTCGGTACCCAGCACGCTGCGGTTGCTGATGCTCCCCAACTGCCCGTACACGTTGCCCTCGCCGCCGTGCCGCGCCACCGTACTCATCAACGTGCGGCGGGCGTCGGTGCTCTCTAGGCGTGCGGCCAACCAACGGCGCGATTCGGGGTCGGGGTTGCGCTCGGCAATCTGGGCGCTCAGGCGCACGTCGCCCTGCATGGCACGGGCCAGCAAGGTCTGGGCACGCTTGCGCCAGCGTTTGGCCTCGGTGGTGGTCAGCACAAAGGCGAGGCGGGCGAATTCGTCGGGGTGCAGTGTGGCTTCAGGGCCAGCGCCAAAGTCGCGTTCGGGGCTATGAAGGTCATGCTGAGCGGCAAAAGCAGTCCAGTCTGTCGCGGGCACTGTCAGACCCAGTTGCAGGAGGGCGGTGGGGGCGTGCAGCAACCCGTCCGCGCTGGCGGGCAGGCGCACCGTACCAAATTCCAGTGTGTTGGGGAGGCTCTTCATGCGTATATCTTAGCACAAATTATGTTTTTAGCATAACAAATTGGGCAGAAAAAGGTTAAGCTGACGCAACGATAAAGGTACATTTTTGGCGTGCTGAACGTAGAATTTTTAGGGAAGTGCTGGCTTTGGCTTCCTCGAAAGTGGGTGAATGGAACGTTGGCCGCTGAGCTGCTGGGAGCTTGCAAATTACGCCGCTTTTCTGGCTTGCTGCCACGCTTTCCCCCACCCCCCAGCCCCCGCCCCCAAAGGGTGCAGGGGAGTTGTCGTTGCACTCGGCAGGATTGATCTTGTCGCGTCCAGACTTGGCCTAATCGTTCATCTGAAGCTGAATTGCCAGTTCATTCTGAAATGGAATTGGCCCGCGCGTTGCACGCACGACGGCCTCACACGGATGGGGGCGGGAACGGTTTGGAGTGGCGGTTTCGTGGTATTGGCCCCTCCCCCTTGAGGGGGGAGGTTGGGAGGGGGTGAATGAGCAACGCGATTGCCGTTCCTTAGACCCTCGACCCTTAGACACAGCACCTCAGTCCGCCTTGCCCGTCACCAGTTTCAGCAACTCCACGTACACCCGCGCCGTTACGGTGGCGTCTTCTAGCGCGTCGTGGGCGGTGTAGGTCAGGCCAAAATGCTTGACCAGTTGGTCTAACGGGGTGCCCACCTTGCGCGGCAGGTGGCCGGAATGCAGCAAAAACTGGGCCACCAATTTGGTATCCACCCGCCCCCGCCGAAACACGCGGCCCAAGTCGGGCAACAGGGGGGCCAGAAACCGGGTGTCGAATTGCAGGTTGTGGCCGCCCAGAATGACCCGGCCCACTTCGGCGGCATAGTCGCGGATGGCCTGCGCCACGGCTTCGGGCGGCTGGGCGGCGGCGTGGTGGGCGGTCAGGTCTATGCCGTTTACTGCCATCGCTTCCGGTTCCACGTCGTATTGCCCGTGCTGCACACGCAAATGCAGGGGCCGCGTGATGTCGCCTTCCGGGGTCAGCGTGACCAGACCCACCGTCAGCAGCGGGTGGCGAGACGGGTCACGGCCCCCCGTTTCGGTGTCTACAAAAATGATCGGTTGGGTCAGCGCGGCCAGCATGGGTCAGGGTGGCACATCTGACGGCGGCCCACACAGACCAGCGCAAGTCACTGCCGGGTCACGACCCTGTTATCACTCCGAGCGGAGCGATAAGGCAACAGTGACTGGGGGTGAAAGTGGAGACCGTCCGGGCGCTTTTCCCGCATGACCGTACCGGTAGCCGCTAGCCACTTATCAGGCTGTTTCTTCACACCGCTGCTCCCACAACCCGCTAGGCTGTAGGGCAATGAACCGCACCCGCCTAAGCCTATTGCTGCCCGCCCTTGCCCTCGCTCTTGCTGCCTGCGGCGGCGGCATAGAGGGCCTGCAAACCTTCACCTACCCGGCAGGAGATCACCGCACCGGCTCGCTGGTCTATGCCGAGAACCCACCAGCGGGCGGCCCACACAACGCCGTGTGGCAAAACTGCGGCGTGTATGCCCAGCCCCTCTACAACGAGTACGCTGTGCATAGCCTCGAACACGGCGCGGTTTGGATCACCTACCGCCCTGATTTAGACGCCGCTTCACTGGATCAACTGAAAAAGCTGATCGACGGCAGGCCATACACCCTGCTCAGCCCTTATCCCAACTTGCCTTCCCCAGTGGTGGCGAGCGCGTGGGGCGCACAACTGAAGGTAGACAAGGCCGACGATGGCCGCCTGAAAGCCTTCTTGGACAAGTACGAGCAGGGCGCGACAGCCCCAGAACGCGGCGCGGCCTGTTCGGGCGGGTACGGCGCAACGCAGTAGGAGCGGCTGTTTTTCTACCTCTGAGCCAGTCCTAAAACACCTTCAGTTTGTGGAATAAAAATGCCAGCGTGGAGGCCAGTGCCAGTGCCATTCCCAGCACGATCCACATGCCATACGGATTCTGTGCAAAGGGAATGGGCACGTTCATGCCGAAAATACTCGTGACCAGCGTCGGAATCGCCACCAGAATCGTTGTGACGGTCAGCACTTTCACCACCTGATTCACGTTGTTGGAAATGACGCTGGCAAAGGCTCCGGCCATGCTGGTCAAAATGTTGCTGGCAATACTCGCCATTTCGATGGCCTGCAAGTTCTCGATCAACACGTCATCAAGCAAATCTGAATCTTCCTCGTACATTTCAAAGATTCGGTCACGCTTCACGCGCTCCATCATAGCTTCATTGGCTTTCAGGCCGGTCATGAAGTACACGAGGCTTTTTTCCAATTTCAGCAGGTTCAGCAGTTCGCGGTTTTGCTGCGAGTTCTCCAATTTGTCTTCGATCAGGTCGACGCGCTTGTTGATCTGGCGCACGTCTATGAGGAAACGCTGGGCGTTGCGGAGAAACAGTTGCAAGGTCAGGCGGTTTTTCTTGGCCGTACTGACGCGCCGCACCAACCCACTGATGACGTCCTTGACCACCGGATTTTCCAGCGCACACACGGTCACAAGGCAGTGATCGGTATGAAGGATGCCGAGTGGCACGGTGTCGTAAGGAATATCGCTCTCGTCGGGCAGGCGGTAACTGGTCTGCATGATCATCAGCAGTTGGCCGTCCTCGCGCTCGAAGCGGGAGCGTTCGTCGGGGTCAAGGGGATACGACAGGTAATCCAGCTCCAGCCCGGTTTCGCGGCTGATGCGGGCCAGTTCTTCGGCGGTGGGCGCGGTGGCATTGATCCAGCAGCCGTCGCTGTAGCCCTCGGCGGTGGTCAGCTTGCCGCCGATAGAGCGGTAATAGGTCAGCATAGGCCGCCGCCAGAGCTTAGAAAAGGATAGGGAATAGGAACAAAAAGTGGTTGTGGCACATTGCGGGACACAGCTCGAAGCATGGGCGTCCTCCGGTGGGGTGGGATGGCGTCAAGTTCAAACTGGGCGGTTCGTTGTCCAGAGTTTCGGAATGCACGTCATCACCTCCCTTCCGGCGGGCCGCGAGCAACGGCGTGGCCTTACCGCCCGCCATGCTAGCCGGATACACGGTAGAGGCGCAAGCATGGGCACAAAAAACCCACCCGCCAGCCGGGGCCGGGGGTGGAAAGAGGGCGGATTCTTGGGGTGCGGAGCGCGTCCGACTCCCTGGAATCTAGAAAAGCGCTAGATTTCAGTCCATCTACCGCATTCCGCCTCTGTTGCTGCTCAATGTGTTCGGGTCAGCTTGCTGGCCGCAATGGACTTTACAGGCCGAAGTAAACGCGGTTCTTGACGATGAATTCGGTCTCGCCGCCGGGCACATCTTCTTCGGGATAAATGGCGCTGACGGGGCAGGCGGGCACGCACGCGCCGCAGTCGATGCACTCGTCGGGGTGGATCAGGAATTGATCGCCCGCGTCGTAGATGCACTCTACGGGGCAAACTTCGGTGCAGGCGTTGTCCTTGACACCAATGCAGGGGCTGACGATGACGTGAGGCATGCCAGACAGTATGCACAGCGCCGGGGAACCTGACAAGGGCAAAGTCTCTACAGACCTTGCACCGGACTAGTCAGGTTTTATCCGTGCGGGCGCAGCAAAAGCCGAGCTTAGAGGTCAGGATTAGCGGGCGCGAGGCAGATGGGGACGCGGTACAGAGCGAATTTAGCGGATGGCCTGAGTGTGTTGACCGACAAAGTGCGCTTCTGCCAAGTGCAGGTCTTCATCTTTATCGACATCGGTGCCGACAGCAGCGTGCGGCGTAATCAGGGCGTGAACGGGCACGCCCAGCAGCGCGGCCACTTTGGCTTCCAACCGCGCCACCGTCAGTTGCCCGGTCAGCAGCCTCAGCAAAATCCCCGGCCCGATCAGGGCCGCCAGTTTCAGGGGCGCTTTGCGGGCAGCCAACACCGAGCGCAGGCGCGGCAGGAATTGGCCGATCAGGGCCGGATCGAGCATAAACAGGTTGCCGCCCGTAAACGTGCCGTCCTTGAGGCGGGCATAGGTGCGCTTGACCCCCGGATAGGCCGCCTCGCAGACCTCACGGCGCACCACCGGATAGACCAAGGCGGCGTCAATGGGCGCGCCGTCCAGCACGTCGCGTACCTGCTCTGCCGTCAGCAGGGGAATATCAGCCGTGACCACCAATACGCGCTCGCCTGCGGTGGCCGCCAACGCCTCTACACCCGCTTCTAGGTTGCCCAGCAGCGTGCCGTGATCGGTGACGCGCAGGGCAATCAAGTCGTCCATGTCGGACGTCGTGGGGCCGACGTAAGCGATGCGCTGCACACGCCCGCTGCCGTGCAGGGCACGCAACACATGGAGCGCCATCGGCTGGCCTGCCACCGGAATCAGCCCTTTCACCTTGACGCCGTGCGCCGCCGCGAAAGGATCGCCGGGATCGCCGCCGCCCAGCACCACGGCACTCCAGCGCACTGCCGAAGCCGCCGTGTGGGGCAGGCCAGTTGTTGACTGCTCAGGTTGACTCATTGGGCTTAAGGGTAGCAGGGAGCGGGGGCAGGAGCCGAATGGGGGGATACTTGGGGGTGGTCGAATAGGACTTCGTCAGAATGGATCTATGACCGATCCGCCTGTCAAGCTGCGCCTGATCGACTTCGTGCAGTGTGTCCTGGAACGTCCATATCTGTATACGACCCATAGCTCGTACGACGAGGTCATCGCGTTCATTGAGGGATACCACGCCGGACACCGCCAGACGGGAACCCGGTGGCTCGCGTTTAGTGAGTGGCTGCAGGAACTGGTTGGTGAGGGCGAACGTCGATTGATGGCGCGATTCCGCGCAAGGTACGAAGATGACACCCTCGCCCTTCAGCAATTGCATGAGCTCTATAACGCATTCCTTTGGCAGCCAGACTCAGCACCACTCTGGGTTGAGAAGTGACAGAATGCTGCTAAGGGCCGGGGGGCAAAGGGTCTAAACAGGGCAATGGCTGGCGCTCCCTCACCCTTTACCCCGGCAGATACAACCTAGCCGTAAATCCCGCTCCGGGCTTGCTCTCCAGCGTCAGGGTTCCCCCGTGCAACTCGGCGGCGCGGCGCACGATGGCGAGGCCCAAGCCGTGGCCTTCGCCGCTACGGGCTTCGTCGGGGCGGTAAAAGGCTTCTCCTAGGCGGGCCAGCACGCCTGCGCTCACGCCGGGGCCGTCATCTTGTACGGTGACGGTTGCGCCGCCAGATTCGGCCTGCACGGTCACGGTAATGGTGGCCCCCGGCGCGTGCCGCACGGCGTTCATGGTCAGGTTCCAGATGGCCTGGCCCAGCAGCACCCGGTCTCCCTGCACCGATACGGGCGCGGGGGCCAGCAAATCCACGTCGGCTTCGGGCGAGAGTTCGCGGGCGCGGTCTACGGCGTCGGCGGCCAAGTCGCGCAAGGGCACGGGCGCACGCCCCATCGCTTCGGCGTCACGGGCCAGCAGCAGCAGGTGATTGGTGAGGATGGCGAGCCGGGTCATATCGCTGCCCACTTCACGCAGTTCGGCGCGGTAGCGGGCGGCGTCGCGTTCGCGGGCCAAGGTGCCTTCTACCCGCGCCTGCACAGCCGCCAACGGACTGCGGAGGTCATGCGCGGCGGCCCGCAAAAAGGCCTGTTCACGTTCGCGGGCATCGGCCAAACCCCCAAACGTGCCCTGCAAGGTCAGGGCCAGCCGCGCCAATTCGTCGCCCTGTCCGGCCCCCGGCACAGGCCGCCGCAAATCGCCGCCCGCGCCTATTTCCCGCGCCGCACCTTCCAGCGCGCGAACAGGCCTCAGCAGTCGCCCCGCCACGCCCCAGCCCACAGCCAACGACAGCAGCAGCGCGGCAGGCAACAGCCACGCCAGCGCCCGCCCAAAGGCCCGCTGAGCCTCGGTGAGCGCTTGTGCGTCGGAGGCCACCGCCAGCGTGACATTCCCTTGCAGATCGCGTCCCGGCCCCCGCGCCCGCACCCCACGCACGGCGATCAGTTGGTCGTTCAAGCGGTACAGGTTGTCTTTCAGGTTCAGGGCTACGCCTGCCGGAAAGTTGGTCGTTTGGACTTGAGACACCACGCCAAGCTGCACCGACACCAGCCGAAGTTCTAGGTTCCGGGTCTGCGGATTGCTGTTCACAATTCGCTCCAAGTCGGCCACCGTGACCTCTATCACGCCAAAGCCCAGCGGCCCAGCGGCCCGGCTCAGCTCTCCTTCTACCCGCTCCTGCACGGCACTGACGGCACTTAGCAGGCGGTCTTGCTGCGAGCGCAAGAGAAAATCGTTGACCTTGACGTACAAGCCGCCCGCCACCAGCGCTACCGCGAGGCCGGTTGCCAGCGCCGCCCAGAGTGCCAGCCGCGCCCGCAGGGTGAGTGGGGGCCACTTTAAGGACATGGAGACCTGTGACTGTTGCCCAGCTTGGCAAGCGTCCAGCGTTGACGATTCTGGGTAAAACCCCCCAGTCTGCTGTGCAGCCAGCCAGCGCAACAGCACTTGTCCCCACCTCTAAGGGGGGGCGTTGCGACAGCAACGGGGGGGTTTGCCCACCCCCTCACTTCTCCACCCGGTAGCCGCGCCCCCGCTCGCTGGAAATGGCTTCCTGCGCCAGCTTGCGCCGCACGTAGCGCACGTACACGTCCACGATTCGGGCTTCTCCTTCAAATTCTGGCCCCCACACGCGGTCTAGCAGTTCCTCACGGGTAAACCAGCGTTCGGGAGCCAGCGCCAAGACTTCTATCAGGGCATATTCGCGCCCGGTCACGGCCACTTCTTCGCCGTCCCATGCCACCGTCCGGGCCACCGTATCCACCACGCCGCGCCCCGCCGCAAAGGCCAGCCTCGGCGCACCTTGCCCCCGCTCCCGCCGCGACAATGCCCGCAAGGTTGCCAGCAGTTCAGGCATGGCAAACGGTTTGACGAGGTAAGCATCGCCGCCCAAATCCAGCCCCTGCACACGGTCGCCCAGTTCGCCCCGCGCCGTCAGAAACAGAATGGCCGAATCCACCTCGGCCTCACGCAGTTGCCGCGCTACCTCGAAGCCGTCCAGACCGGGCAGCATCACATCCAGAATGAGCAGGGAATAATCCCCCAGCATGGCGGCCTCTAGACCTTCCGGCCCAGTCTGCGCCCACGTGACCACGTAACCCGCCTCGCGCAGCGCCTCCCGCGTCGGCTCGGCAATGCGGGGGTCGTCTTCTACGAGCAGCAGTCTCATCGGGTGGGCCTCATACGCCGCTCAGTGTAGGCGCGGCGGTTAGGGGTGGGTTAAGCGGAGTTTAGCGGCAGGCGGCAAAGGTGCTGATGGGGATATGGAACAGCTTTTTGTCGGCCAGATTAGGGCTTTTGAGATAGAGGCCATCTTTGGCCCAACGCACGCGAGAAAGTGAAAAAGATCCGCTCGAATCCGGGCCAAACCAATACTCCTCCCTGTAAACCTGCGTATTGGATTTCAAGCAGCGAATTTCCAAGACTGAGGTCAGATCAGAATAGTCCCGGCCAATCATTTTGATTTGACCGCCATTATTGAAACTGATTGGTGAAACGGCCAATGCTCGCGGTGCATATTGCGTCACCCGGTAACTTCCTACGACGTATAACACCATGAGTACGCTGTAGGCAAGGACGAAAAGCAGCCCCAAACCAACCAGAATCTTCACCGCTCGGCCAGCTATGAACAGCGTGAACTCTGCGGCCTCACGCCAAGGCTTGAGTTTCATGACCCGTAGAATCTCAAACTTTTATTGACCCGTCATCCGCCGAAAGTTCTGCCCCATTTCCAGCGCGGGATTTAGCAGCAAAGGTGCTGATGGCAATGTGAAACACCTTCTTTTCGGCTAAACTAGTGCTTATTCAGCGCACCCTAGCGCCTTCGCAATCTACCTGTAAGTGGGCCATAGGCACAGCAAAAAATGTCAGTGCTGTGACCTCTGCCGTATATCGTCCCTCGGTGACATATGGACGCCCTCCGCACTTTCCAACTTCAGACTCTTTCACGATAGAAGAGACTGAAAGACGTTGAATGATCACTTTTTGCAGTGGGTGACGCAAAAGATTCTTGGCATCACGCAAGGCATGGAGGCTAAAAATCCTTTCTTGCGCCGAAGCCGGAGAAGGAAGCGCGGGCGTTAGACGTGGTAGACCAATTCCCAGAAGAGCAACAACGACAAAGACAGCGACAGTTCGTGTGACTGACGATGACGTAAAATCTGCGCCCTCACGCCTAAGCTTGAGCTTCATGACCCGTAGAATCTCAAACTTTTATTGACCTGTCATCCACCCAAAGTTCTGACCAGCCCCCACACCACCAATCCCACCCCAACCACCAAGGCCACACCCAGCGCGGGCAGCAGCCAGGGCAGGCGGCGTTGCAGGGCGGCGCTGCGGGCGCGGGCGTCATTCAGAACCGGGGCGGGCAGACTGCGGGCGGCGAGGGCCAGAATCGTCGGCACGATCACCAGATCATCTCCCAGCCCCAGCAAAGGCGTCAGATCGGGGAGCAAATCCAGCGGGCTGACGGCGTAAATAATGGCAATCAGCGCGGCAGCTTTGGCGGGCAGCGGCGTTCGGCGGTCTGCCAGAGAAAACAGCAGGGCCAGGGCGTCACGCCATATGGGACGGATGCGGGCAATCACGCCCACAGATACGCGGTCTAGAGGTTCAGAGTTGCGTCTGCTATTGTGGCGGGTAGTCGTGGCCGCCTTAGGGTGCGCCGCGCCGGAGGCCACAGCAATATGACTCGCGCTAGCGAGCCGTCGTGTACCGCGAGGACACGTTCAGGAACGGACACTGCAACCATCATCCAACATCCAGCCCTTATGGGTTGGCCCTGCCGCGTGCAGAGAGCGTTTCTGTGTTGATCCCGATGTTTGTAACCCGTTCCGGCCTCCAGTCCGGTTCGGGGATGTGTGCATGGTTCTGGCAGGCCGCCCCGATATGTGTTAAAGTCTTTGCTTGGTGATCCGCGCTTACTCGCGTGGATGGGCAGCACCCCCCCGGCAGCGTTCTGGGGCGGGGACAGCAGGAGGAACGACCAATGTTTGCAATTATTCAAACGGGCGGCAAGCAGTACCGCGTGCAGGAAGGCGACGTCTTGCGCGTTGAGAACCTGAAGGCCGATGCGGGCGACAAGATGGATCTCAAGCCCCTTTTCGTGGGCGGCGACAACGCCCTGTTCGGTGACGCCGTGAGCAACTTTACGGTGCAGGCCGAAGTCATGGCGCACGGACGCGGCGACAAAATCTACGTCCGTAAGTACAAGAGCGGCGTGCAGTACCGCAAGCGCACGGGCCACCGTCAGGGCTTTACGGCCATCAAAATTCTGGGCATCAAAGGGTAAGGTGAACTGAAATGGCACACAAGAAAGGTGTAGGTTCTTCCAAGAACGGACGTGACAGCCAGCCCAAGTACCTCGGCGTCAAGAAGTTTGGCGGCGAGCAGGTCTTGGCCGGAAACATCCTCGTGCGTCAGCGCGGCACCAAGTTCAAGGCTGGCCCCAACGTGGGCATGGGCCGCGACCACACGCTCTTTGCACTGGAGCACGGCAAAGTCGTGTTCACCAACAAGGGCGCGACGGGCCGCTTCATCTCCATCGAAGTTGCCGCCCCCGAACTCGCTGCCGACTGAGATCAGGCGCGAACGCAGCACGCCTTGCCGCATGGGTGGCAGGGCGTGCTTTGTTTGGACTACCGCGCGGTCAGCGGGAACAGGGAAGAGCGTCTAAGGGTCAAGGGTCTAAGAGACTAAGAACACTTTTCTCGCCTTCGCTTAGACCCCCAGATCCTTTGACCATCTTTTTCAGCATCAATCAGAGGTACACATGGCATTTCGTGACGTTTTAAATATTGAAGTGGCCGCCGGAAATGGCGGCGATGGGTCGATGAGCTTTCACCGCGCCAAATTTATGGAAAAGGGCGGCCCTGACGGTGGGCACGGCGGGCGCGGCGGCAGCATTATCTTGCGGGCCATCGAGGGCGTAGAAAGCCTAGAGCGGTTGGTGGGCAAGCGCAAATTTAAGGGCGCAAACGGCGCATACGGCGAGGGCCGACTGCGGCAAGGGGCCGACGGCGAAGACATCTACATCGAAGTTCCGGTGGGTACGACAGCCTTCGATGAAGACACCGGGCGCGTGATTGCCGACCTCGTGCGGGTGGGCCAAGAGAAAGTGATTGCACGCGGCGGCTTCGGCGGGCGCGGCAACTCTACGTTTGCCAGCAGCACCCGGCAGGCTCCCCGCTTTGCGGAGTTGGGCACGCCCGGTGAAAAGCGGCGTGTACGCTTGGAACTGCGTCTGATTGCCGACGTGGGCCTCGTAGGGTATCCCAACGCGGGCAAATCCAGCCTGCTGGCGGCCATGTCGCGGGCCAATCCAGCCATCGCGGCCTATCCGTTCACCACCCTGTCCCCGATTCTGGGCGTGGTCGACCGTGTGGACACCGATGACCGCTTTACGCTGGCCGACATTCCCGGCATCATCGAGGGAGCCAGCGAGGGCAAAGGGCTGGGGCTGGAATTCCTGCGCCACATCAGCCGCACCCGCCTGCTGATTTACGTGCTGGACGTGACCCGCAACCCCATCGAGGAAATGCGGAGCCTGCAATCCGAGTTGCAGAGCTACGATCCCAGCCTGCTGGGCAACGTGGCCCTGATCGCGCTGAACAAAGTGGAACTGGTCGAAGAAGACATTGCCCAGATGGTGGAAGACGAGCTGCTGGACTTTGGTCTGCCCATTTTGCGGGTCAGTGCCAAAGAGAAAATTGGCCTGACGGAACTGCGCGACAACGTGTTTGCCATGCTGCCTGACCGAGAACTATGGGCGCAGCAAAACGCGCTGGAAATTGAGATTGAAGACGTGCGCGAAGAAGCCCTCACGGTGGTTTACCGCGAAGACGAGCCGACCAAACCCGGCGGCGAGTTCGAGCGCGTGTGGGAAGTGCGTGGCGGCGGCTTTGCCGAGAAGATTACCCGCTTTGCCCGTCACCTCGACGACGCCGCCGAGTACCTGTCCAACCTGTTCAAGCGTCAGGGCCTTTACCGGGCACTGAAACGGGCAGGCGCACGCGAAGGCGATACGGTAGAAATCGGCACCTTCCGATTCGAGTACTTCGACGACGATCAGCCGGGCGAGCGGTAACGTTCTAGCAGGCTGAAAACAGAACAGATGGGAACGTGGATCGTGGAACGTGGGGAAACCTGCGAACTGCGATCCATTTTTTTGTTGGGTGTGGTAGGGACATCAAAAGACAGAACGTGGATCGTGGAACGTAGGCCCATACCTACACCACAATCCACGTTCCACCCACCACACTCCCCTAGTTCTTAGTCAAAATCCGCACTGACAAGATCTCATCGGCCACAGCGTCGGCAATCGGGGTTTCCTGCCCGGTGCTGCTGTCGCTGGTGCGGGTCAGCTTGGGCAATACGTCGTCGCCCGTGACCACTTTGCCGAAGATGGTGTGCCTGCCGTTCAGGTTTTCGGTGGGGGCAAACGTGATGAAAAACTGGCTGCCGTTGGTGGCGGGGCCACTGTTCGCCATTGCCAGCAGTCCGGCACTGTCGAAGGTGAGGGCGGTGCGGAATTCGTCGGCAAAGCTGTAGCCGGGGCCGCCTGTGCCCCACTGCTCTTTTTTGGCGAGGTCGGTACTCTGGGGGTCGCCCGACTGCGCCATAAAGCCGTCCATAACGCGGTGAAAACGGATGCCGTCGAAGTAGCGGTTGCGGGCGAGAAACACGAAATTGTTGACCGTCACGGGCGTCTGCTCTTCGTACAGATCGGCCAGCACTTGGCCCCGGTTGGTGTCGATCAGGGCAAAGTAGTTTTTGCCGTCTTGCAGGCTCAGAGCGGGTTCAGCCTTGAATTCGCGCACGGGCTTGTCGGTCAGGAACGGCACGGGCGTATAGCCCGCAGGAACCGCGCCCGCTTTGGTCACGGCGGGCGTGGCGGCGGCTGGGGGCGTAGCTTCTGGCGTTTCGGTTTCAGGTGTGGTGACCGGAGTTTCTGGCGTTTCCGTCGCCGTTTCTTCCGGTGTGGTAGTCGCGGCGGTGTCGTTTCTAGGGCACGCGGTCAGGATCAGGGCAAGGGTCAGCAGCAGGGCGGCCTGTTTCATGCGGTGCAGTCTACCTGTTGGGCAGTCGGCAAAACGGTGATTTAGGCCCGCAGATGAAGCAGTGCCCACCCTCTGCCCGCGTAAAATCAAAGCAAGTGGGAGATAACGCTAGACTGCAGGGCGTGATTGTAACGATAGATGGCGTCGCCGCCAGTGGAAAATCGAGCGTGTCTTCGGGAGTAGCGCGGGCGCTAGGCATTCCTTATGTCAGCAGCGGTCTGCTGTACCGCGCCGCCACCCTGTTGGGCCTAGAGGCAGGTGTGGATTTGCACGACGCGCAGGCGCTACTGGCCCTGCTGGACACCCACGCGCCCCGGCTAGAGCCTTTGGCCGAAGGCAACCGCGTGTGGGCCGGAGAGCGTGAACTGACCGACGCCTTGCATTCGTCCCGCGTGGATGCGGGTGTGAGTGTGGTGGCTGTGCTGCCGGAGTTGCGGGCGTGGGTGGATGCCCAGTTGCGTACCCTGCCCGAACCCTTCGTGGCTGAGGGACGCGATATGGGCACCAACGTGTTTCCTCAGGCCGGGGCCAAGTTTTACCTGACCGCCAGCCCCCGAATCCGCGCCGAGCGCCGCGCCCGCGAGCGTCCCGAAGACATTCCGGCTATAGAAGCCGCCCTGATTCGCCGCGACGCCAAAGACAAAGTGCAGAGCGCCCCCGCGCCTGACGCGACGGTGATCGACACTGGGCCGCTGACGCTGGAAGGCGTGATCGGGGTAATTCTGGAGGGGTTGGGGAAAGGCTCTTGAGTCCTGCCTAGCTGGGCAATATTGCGCTGGAAGGTGAACCCCCCAGTCTGCTGCGCAGCCAGCCCCC
The DNA here is from genome assembly GCF_001644565.1 of Deinococcus puniceus. Lineage (NCBI taxonomy): Bacteria > Thermotogati > Deinococcota > Deinococci > Deinococcales > Deinococcaceae > Deinococcus > Deinococcus puniceus. Next base: position 509,494 of record NZ_CP011387.1, read on the forward strand.
CTTAAGGGGAGCGCAACAGCTTTTAGTCCCCACCTCTAAGGGGGGGCGTTGCGTCAGCAACGGGGGGGTTCACCCACAATCCCCAACAAAACAGCCCCCTACCTCAGCGTTTCAATCGGCCCCAAGGCCACCACCGTCGGCGGAAACTCGGCGATGTTGTTGATGGGGCACAGGCGCAGGACTTCGCGCACATCGTCGGCGGTGACGCGGGTGTAGCGGTCTACGAGTTCAGACGTGGGGCTGGGGTGGCCGTGCGCCAAGTGTTCCATGCCCAGCGTAAACAGGCGGCCATGCGGCGTTTCGGCCCGCAGCAGGGTGCCCACCGCCATTTTGCGGGACGCACGGCGCACGGCGGTTTCGGTGATCAGGTCAGCGGCTCCGGCCAGTACCGTGCGGAAACCGTTCAGCACCGTTTGGGCGCGGTCTGGGTCGCAGGAAAACCCGCCCTCGAAGGTGCCGATATCGCGGTATTCCAGATGCGCCAAATCAGCGCCATCGGCCAGCCCGGTATCCAGCAGCGCCCAATACAGCGCCCCATTTTCGCCGCCGATCAGGTCGGCTAGGACTACGGCAGCTTCCCGCAGCGGGTGGGTAGTGGGCAGCCCCGGCAAGCTGAGGGCCAACTGCACCCGCGTGAGGCTGGGATCGTGTACCACACGGACTGTACCGGGATGCAAAGGCGCAGGAAGCGGCGGCGTGGGCAAGGGCGACGCGGCGGGCCACTCCCCCAATTCGGCCTCGGCCCATGCCAGCACTGCTGCCGGATCGAAGGCTCCCACCACCGCCAGCGTGACCTGAGTTGCCCCGTAGCGTTCGCGGTGGTTGCGGGCCAACGCGTCACGGGTCAGGGCGCTGACCGTTTCCACCGTGCCTAACACGGGTTGCCCCAGCGGGTGCGCCCCCCAGTAGTCGGCCCGCAGTTCGTCTATCACGCGCACGGGCGGCTGATCGGCGTACATGGCGATTTCTTCCAAGATCACGCCGCGCTCGGATTCCAGATCACTCTGGCGCAGGGCGGGGCGCATCAGTTGGGTCAGGGTGTCCAGCAGGGCGGGCGTGTACTCGGGCAGCGCGGCGGCGTGGTACACGGTGGCTTCCTCGCTGGTGAAGGCGTTGGCGTTGCCGCCCAGATCGTCCAGCCGTTCATTCAGTTGCGCGGCGCTCAGGGCCTCAGACCCCTTGAACATCAGGTGTTCTATGAAGTGCGAGGCCCCCATCTCGGCGGGTGTTTCATCGCGTGCGCCCGTGTTCACGAAGTAGCCAGCGGCCACCGTCTGCGCGGCGGGGTCGGGTTCCAGAAGGAGGGTCAGGCCGGACGGGAGATGATGCAGTTGGGTTTCAGGCAGTTTAATTTCAGAAAGGGATTCAGACATGGTTGACCTCTGCCGCTGCGGCTGCGCTTTCCTCAACCTCTGTCGGCCCTAGCGTCACCGTCGTCGCTTGCCCAGCCGGATCGTAGCCGCTCAGGAAAGCATTTACATCTTCTAGCGTCAGGGCGGCGAGTTGCCCGCGCAGGTCGGCCACGCTGCGAATCCGCCTGAACACGGCCACATCCCGCGTGAGGCTGGTGGCGCGTGCCCGCAGGCTTTCCGCGCCGAAGACCACGCTGGCGGTCAGGCCCGTTTTGGCCCGCACGAATTCGGCTTGGGTTAACCCCTGCGGCAGGCGGCCCAGTTCGGCCAGCAGCACGTCCAGCGTTTCGGGGGCGCGGGCGGGCGTGCTTCCGGCGTAGGTGGACAGGAAGCCCTGCCCGCCCAGCACCACCGGAGAGGCGCTGACCGAGTAGGCCAGCCCGCGCTCCTCACGCACCGCATGGAACAGACGGCTGGCACTGCCGCCCGACAGCGCCGTGATCGCCAGTTGCCAGTGCAGCCAGTGGGGATGCAGCGGCGCGACGCCCGGCGAACTCAGGCTGATGTGCGTCTGCTCGCCGTCCTCGTAGGGTACGTGTGAGCGCAGACCGGGCAAGAAACGGGCGGTTACGAGGTCGTTTCGGCCCGTGCGCCACCCGGCAAATGTGCGGGTCATCAGGTCGTGCACGGCGTCTGGGTCGGCGTCGGCCACCAGCCCCAGCACGCTGCCGTTGCCGCCGTAGCAGGTCAGAAATTCGCGCAGACTGGCAGGCGTAATCGCGGCTAAACCTTCTGGCGTGCCGCTGGCAGGATGGGCAAAGCCCGCGAACGGAGCCGCCGCCGCGCCGTCGAAAGCCACGCTGCGGGCCTGCACCGCCAGCAAGTCGGGCGGGCTGTCTTCCAGTCCTTCCAAGTCTTGGCGGGCCAAATCCAGCAACACGGCCAGTTCGGCGTCGGGCAAGTCGGGGCGCAGCAACACGTCGGATAGCAGGGACAGCGCACCGGGCAAGTCGGCATTTAGGCCGCTGACGCCGTACCGGGTGGCTTCCGGCCCCACGCCCCCGCCCCGGCGCACGCCGAGGTCATCGAAGGCGTCTTGCAGTGCGCGGGCAGAGCGGCCCCCAGCGCCCTTGAACAGCCATTCTTCCAACACGCCCGCCGAACCCTCGAACCCTACCGGATCGTGTGCGCTGCCTACCGGAATCCGCAGATCCAGCGCGAAGCCCGGCCCGGCGCGGCGCTCATAGGCCACGCGCAGGCCGTTCTGGAGCGTCCAGAGCCAGACCTGTGGCCCGCCGTTGTTGTGTGTTATCCCCGTCTGAATCTCAGGCGCGGCTGCCGTTCCGTCTGCGCCAATCGTCATCCGGGGTAGTTTAGCGCCCCCCAGCACATCGCACAGGACAAAGGCAACTTTAGAGGGACGCTTGCCTCATCTTCAGCCGCCATGCTGAAGCTCTATGCGCCGTCTGCTGTCTTTCCTCGTGGTTCTGGCTGTGCTGGGCGGGCTGGCCTACCTGCTGTGGCCCATGCTGAAAAACGCTGGCCGCTATTCGGCGCTGCTGTCGGCCCCCGCGCCCACCGCCCGCAGTTTGCCCAATCCCCTGCCCGGTCAACGCTTCGTAGATACGTGGGGAGCCGCACGCAGCGCGGGCCGCAGGCATGAGGGCGTGGACATTTTCGCCCGCCGTGACACGCCCATAGAGGCCACCACTCGCGGCATCGTGGTCAATGTCGGAGAAAACCGCCTCGGCGGGCGCACCGTGATGATTCTTGGCCCCGGCGGTCAGCGCCACTACTACGCCCATCTGGAGCGCTACGCCGAGTTGCGAGAGGGTGACTGGGTAGAAGCCGGAGAGGTGGTGGGCTACGTGGGCGACAGCGGCAACGCCAAAGGCACGCCCCCGCATCTGCACTACGGCATCTATGCGGGGGGCGGGGCCATCAATCCTTATCCGTTGCTGCGGCGGGAATGGGAGAAGCCCTAAGAGCGGGGAGTGGTCAGGAGTGGGTGGGACAAGCGTGATTCCCCCCAAAACTGCCATCCAAAACAATCAATACCTTCAGTCGGCGGCCTGCTGCGCGACCCACGGCAGATGGTGCTGGGGCGTGTCGACCAATGCCCCGAACCGCAAATGGCGCTGGCAGATGAACCACATCTCGTCGCGGTCATTGGCCAGCACGAAATAGGCGTCGCTGGTTTCGCTGGGATTGAACATGCCTAGCACGCGGTACAGCCGATCTTCCACGAAGCCGCTGTCGAGCGGGCGGGGCATAGGGGCACGGGGGCCAGTCAGTTCCTGAATCCGCACAAACAGGTGGGGGTGAAAGGCGAGCATGTCTCAGCCTGATGCCAGCTCAGCCGTAAGAGTGGGTGAACTCAGACAAGCTCAAGAGACTTTGAAGAAAGGGGCAACGGCGGTTAAACCTGTTGCCCCAATGCGCGGATCAATTTCTAAGATTAAGCGTCGGTGCCTAAATTATCTTTCGCCCACTGATAAAACTCGGGCTTGTAAAACTCCAGCCGAATCTTCTTGTATTCCTTGGTGGAATACAGAATGGCGTGGTCTATGCCCTGCGCCACTTCGTCATGAATGGCCTGAATCTTGCCGAAGGCTTCTTCCTTGCTGCGGCCATGCACCATCGTAAAAATCGTGTAGGGCCACTCGGCGTAAGTGGGGCGCAAATAGCAGTGAGACACGGCCTTGAATTCGGCCATGCGTCGCCCAGTTTCGGCCACGTCGTCTTGCGGCACAGCCCAGACGCCCATCGCATTGAAGGTGAATCCGGCCTTCTGGTGACGGAACACGGCAGATACGCGGCGTAAGGCTCCGGCAGCCTTCATCTTCTCGGCGTGGGCGGCCACTTCAGCAATGCTCAGGCCCAGCGCGGCGCAGGCGTCGGCGTAGGGTTCCTCGGTCACGGGCAAGTCTTTTTGAAATTCGGTGACAAAAGCGCGGTCTAGGTCGGTCACGGCGTAGCCGATGTTGCGCTGCTCGCTGGTGTACTGCGGCGCGGCCTTGGCGTTCCAGTCTTCCTTGCCCGTCATGTCAAATTCCACGCCGATCTTGAACAGGTGCAGCGTGGGCATCAGCCGGGTCAGGCGTGCGCCGCTCTGCTCGTGCAACTTCTGTACGTGGGCCTCCAGATCGCTTTCGGGAGGCACGGCAATCGTGTACCACAGGTTGAAGGCGTGGTTGCGCTTGTAGTTGTGGCTGACGCCGGGGTGCAGATTCACGATTTCAGCGCCCGCGTCCAGTTGGTCTTCATCGTGTACAGCCGCCACAAGGCTGCTCTGGTAGCCCAGCGTGCGGGTATCGAAGATGGCACTGACCTGCCGCAGCACGCCTTCCGCCTTCACTTCCTGCAGGATAGACAGGGCTTCGGCCTCGGTCAGGCCCACCTGCTCGGCAATCACCGCATACGGGCGCTGCACGATGGGAATATCGCGCTGAATGCGGTTCAGCAGTTGCTCACGCGGGGTGGGAGGAGTGATCGGCTCCGGGGCAGGAGGAGCGGTCAGGAGGGAGGTCATATCACCCAAGATACGCCCACCCATGCGGCAAAAAGTCCCCGAACGAGCGGTAAGGGCGCGGCCCCGGCCCAAGCGTGTGCATCTGCTTAAGGCGGTCAAGATTCACCGACAACCCCTGAGTTTCAGGGCGCACAATATGGGCATGGTAACCGCACTGGTGATGGTACAGGCCGAACGGCAACGCATTCAGGAAACCGCCGAGGCCCTCGCCAGCGTGCCTAGCGTGCGCGAGGTGTATTCCGTGACTGGAGAATGGGACATTGTGGCCGTGCTGCGCCTGAGCCGCTACGAGGATCTGGATGATGTCGTGACTGGACATTTGAGGAAGGTAGACGGTATTACGCGCACGCAAACCATGCTGGCCTTCCGCACCTACAGCGAAGATTTGCTCGATCAGGGCTTTGGCGTGGGCCTAGACGAGGGCCGGACAGAGTAGAACGATCTTTTGTCATGCAGTTAGGAGAGGTAAGTGAATTCAGCATTCACTCTGCCAATGCAACAGCGGCCCCCGGTGCTGATTCCGCTCCGACTGACGTCCTACCGCTTGCTCACAACAGTATATTCACTGCTGTTTGCTTGACATAAGGAGCAATGAAAACAGTTGTGGTGGTTGTTTTGGAAGCAGTTCCATTATTGTCCATCTCCTCATCGGGAGACATTCATCTGTTGAGTCTAGTCGGCCTCTTGCGGGGATATGCAGAGAATATTCTGCCTAAGCGGAAAAAATGAGCCGTGAGGCCCGTCTGAGAATAACTTTCAGAAAGCTTACTAGGCTGTCAATAAAGACCTCTTTTATTGTCCATGCATGACCATTCGACATCAAGACATCTGCTGATGAGGCAGAGTTTTTGCCGTATAGAACAAGCTTAATGCTTTCAGCCGCCTAAGCTGAGCAGCATTTCTTGCTCCCCTCTCAGTCGAAGTGGGGTCAGCACTGTGGGAAAAGGGCGCGACTTTGCCACAGATCAAATCAAACTCTCACAGAGCAGTTTAACTGCGCTCAGAGGGAGATTTGCTGGCTTCATTGGAAAAACACAACCTCTCGGGTCAGATTTGTACTCAAGATGGGGGTTTACAACGTCTACTTCCATCGTTCATACTGAATCTCCGGAGGATTACTCAGATGACTTACAAGAAACTCAGCGAACAGATTCACGAACTCAGCAACCCACAGCGCAGTGACTCCTTCGTAAAACTTTTCCGTGATGCTGTACGTCAGGGCAAATTTGATGCCACGTACATGCCCGAACGTTTTACCATGCCCAAGCAATTCAGCCGCCGGGGCGCGGAAGGCACCTATCAGCGCGATGCCAAAGAGATGTTGTTTGAAATTACGCCTGATTTCGAAGCGTGGTTTGATCAGACCAACCGCGATTTGGCGGCAGCACGCAAAGGCGGCAACATCAAGCCCAGCGTAGAGGCGATTGAATCAGGCCTCGTGGACTTTAAGAAGATGGCCGAGGAAACCCGCAAGAAAATGCAGGCCAGCTACGAAAAAGGTCAAGCCTTGGGCAACAGCCGGGCCAAAGGCAGCAAGGGCGGCAAGCGCAAGTAAGCCCTAGGGCAACTTAAACTAGGCTGTTACTGACTGGGTGGATGCGAAAGTGCATTCGCCCAGTTCGTGTTCTGGCGCGGTCTGGCTTTGGCTGCCCCCTTTCCCCGCGTGTCAGGGGCGCGTATCCTGCCGGGTGATGATGGCCGTTCCTGACGTTTCCGCCCCCTCCGATTCCGCCCGCCGGGGCCTCTTGATCGTCATGACGGGCGCGTCGGGCGTGGGCAAAGGCACCTTGCGAGAACGCTGGCTAGAAGGCCAGGACGTGTTCTATTCCACGTCATGGACAACCCGTGAGGCCCGCCCCGGCGAGCAGGACGGCGTAGATTACGTGTTCGTGACCCCCGAAGCTTTTGAGGCCAAAGCTGCTGCCGACGGCTTTCTGGAACACGCCGCTTTTGTGGGCAACCGCTACGGCACGCCCATAGAACCCATCGAATCGGCACTGGGCCGGGGTCAGGACGTGGTGCTGGAAATCGAGGTGGAGGGAGCCATGCAGGTGCAGGCCCGCGCAGGCGAGGAGGCGATCTTGGTGTTTATCATGCCGCCGAGCCTGACCGAACTGCGCCGCCGCTTGGAGGGCCGCGCCACCGAAACGCCCGAACGCATAGAAAAACGCCTGCTGCGTGCCCGCGAGGAAATTACTCAGGCGCACGCCTTCCGCTACGCCATCGTCAACGATGACCTGAACCGCGCTCTGCACGAGCTTCAGGCCGTACAACGCTACGAACGGGCGCGGCAGATTCCCGAAGAGGAATGGACGCCCGAAGACCGCGCCGCGCAGGCGTTGGCCCTCTCGGTACGCAGCGACGGCCTGAGCGCCGCCGATTTAGAGCGGGTTGTCAATAGCTGACGTTCGTGGGCAGCTAAAGGAGGCTTTATGCCGCTAGAACTCGTACAGGGCGATATTGCTGCACAAACCACCTGCGCTGTCGTCACTGCCGCCAACAAAGAACTGATGGGCGGGGGCGGCGTAGACGGCGTAATTCACCGCGCCGCCGGGCCAGAACTCTTACGGGCAATTCGGCCACTCGGCGGCACACCCACCGGAACGGCTGTGATTACCCCGGCGTTCGGCTTGACCAAGCAGGGCGTTCAGTACATCATTCACGCGGTTGGCCCCATTTGGCGCGGCGGGCAAGGGGACGAGGCTGACCTGTTGGCCGGAGCTTACCGCCACAGCCTGCGCCTCGCCCTAGAGAATGGCTGCGGCAGCGTGGCGTTCCCGTCCATCAGTACGGGCGTGTACGGCTATCCGGTGGAGAAAGCTGCGCCTGTGGCCCTCGCTGTCGTAGCCGAGACCTTGGTCGAGCATCCAGACCTGACGGTGCGCGTGGTGCTGTATGACGTGGGGAATCTGCACGTGTTTCAGCGGGCGTGGGCACGGTTGGAGGGTGGGGAGACTCGGCCTGTGTAGACCAACATGGAACGCAAACCGGACAGGAGATGGCCCAGTTTGCGTTCGTGACAAGCTCAATCCCTACTCGCCGCCTGCGCTGCGTTGCGTGTCCCGGCCTTCCGGCGTGGGCAATCCGGGCGGCCTGCCTTGCGGGAATCCGGGGCCAGTCAGGTCTACAGTTTCGCGGTCAGGCACGATGTCTCCCTTCATGCCCTCTTGCTCCAGCACGGGCACAAAAGCCTCCATCACCTCGACTTCGCCGTGTACCAGCCAGACATGCGGCTTGCCTGCCGTACTCAGGAAGGCCAGCAGATCATCCTGATCGGCGTGGGCGCTGAATCCGCCGATGGTATGCACTTTGGCCCGCACCGCCACGTCTTCGCCCATAATCCTGACCGAGTCTGTGCCCGCGACAATGCGCCCGCCGAGGCTGCTGGGTGACTGATAACTGACGATGACGAGGCTGGTGCTGGGTTTCCAGAGGTGGTGCTTGAGGTGATGCTGGATGCGCCCGCCCGTCATCATGCCGTTGCCTGCCAAAATAATGGCGGGGCCATCGTAGCGGTTGATGCGCTGCGATTCGGCGGCGGTAGGCACCACATGCAGCGTACTGGGCCGGAAGGGGTCTTCGCCGTTTTGCAGGGCCTGCCGCACCGGGGGAATCAGTTCGTCGCCAAATTCGAAGTATTCGTGGGTGGCCCGCGCCGCCATCGGGGAATCCAGAAACACCGGAATGCGCGGCACTTCTCCGCTGTCCATCAGCTCTTTGAGGGTATACAGAATGGTCTGCGCCCGCTCTATGGCAAAGCTGGGAATCAGGATTTTGCCGCCCAAGCGCACGCTTTCGCGCAGGGCATCCCTAAATTCGGTGAGGGTATCGGCCCAGACCCGGTGAGTTCGGTTGGCATACGTGGTTTCTATCACCACCGCGTCGGCTTCGGGGGGCGGCGTAAAGTCCAGTTGTAGCCCGCTTTCCCGGTTGCCGAGGTCGCCGCTCATGATCAGGCGGCCCTGCGCCGATTCGATGAGCAAATACGCGCTGCCCAGAATGTGCCCGGCCCGCTGCGGCGTGATGCTGATATCGGCTACGCGCAAGGTTTCGCCAAATTCCAACTGTGGGCGCAGCAACGCTACCGTGCGGTGAACGTCTTCTTCCTCGTACAGCGGCGGCGGCACTTCGTCCTCGCGGCCCTGTCTGCGGGCGCGGCGCACGTCCTGGCGGTAGCCTTCGACCTGCAAGCGGGCCGAATCCAACAGCACCGTTTCGGCGAGGGCGGCGGTGGGAGCCGTGCAGTACACCGGCCCCCGAAACCCCTGCTTGATCAGTATGGGCAGGCGGCCCACATGATCCAGGTGCGCGTGGGTCAAAATTACGGCGTCCAGATCACGCGGATCGAAGGGGAAGGGTTCGCGGTTGCGGGCCTCTAATTCCTCGCCACCCTGAAACAACCCACAGTCGATCAGGAGTTGCCGCGTGCCGCCTGCCGCCGCGTCCAGCGTCAGCAAGTGCATGCTGCCCGTAACGGTGCAGGCCGCGCCCAGACTTTGCATTTTCATGGGGCAAGTCTAGCGGCCCAACCTGACCGTGCGTTCCGTCACAGTTCCAACATGCCTTTATGCGCCCTTCAGGTTTGGAAAGCTGAACGGGTGTACGGTCAGGGCATGACCCACCTCGAACCCAGCACCCCCCGCAGTGGCTTTGCCCGAATCGCTGTCGGCATAGACTTTTCGCCGTCTTCCCAGCACGCGCTGGATGTGGCCCGCACCCGCTTTCCCGGCGCAGATATTCGCCTGCTGCACGTCACCGACGCCCGCGTGACCGCCACCCCTGACCTGATGGGCGGCATGACGCCTTCTCTGCCCGATTCCGGCCTGCTGCAAGCCATGGAACACGCCGACGCGGGTCGCCTGAACGAGCTGTTGATGGACAACGAAGACGCCGAATTGCTGATTGGTGATCCGGTGACGGGCCTGCTGGACGCCTCGCAACGCTGGGCCGCCGATTTACTGGTCGTAGGCACACACGCCAAAGGCCCGTTGGAACACTTCTTCTTGGGGAGTACGGCAGAAAAGCTGGTGGCGCGGAGTCCTATTCCGGTGTTGACGGTTCGGCTGGGGCGATAGGGACTGGGTATTAGGGTCTTGTCCCACGCCTTCCCCCACCCCCCAGCCCCCGCCCCCAAAGGGGTCAGGGGAGCTAACGTTGCACTAGGCAGGATTGATCTTGTCGCGTTTCAAGTCGGCTGAATCCCTCTCTAGAAGCGGAATTTCCAGTTCATTCCGGGATGGAATTGGCCCGCGCGTTGCACGCACGACGGCCTCACACGGATAGGGGCGGGGGCGATGTAGGTGGCGGTGTCGGGGTGTTTGCTCCCTCCACCTTGAGGGGGACTCGCAGAGCTGCGGAGCAGTGGGCTGGGGAGGGGGGGTGAGTGAGCGTCAGCGATTGCTCTTACCCTTCCTCCTGAGGCCAACCTACGGCAACTTCTATGGCGGATTCACTGGCAAAGTCGGCCTGACTGGAGCTTCTGTGGGTGTTGCTGCTGGCGTTCCTGTTCCCGCCTCCCCGTCCTGAAACTCGCCCGTGATGGTTCCGCCAGCGGCTTTGCGGGCCACGACTTCATTTCGGTCTAAGTCGTACAAGATGACTCCCGCACGCAAAATATCGCCGTTTTGCACGCTTTCGGCGGGTTGCTCCGGCGTTCCGATCAGGCGGGCCACATTTGCCGCGTCGTCGTATTCCACGCGGCCTGCTTTGCTCACGCGCCCGTCTTTGCTGGTCAATACCACGTTGCCTACCAGTATGGTCTTTTCGTCGTCCACATCAACTTCTATCCGCTGGCTGCTGCCCGTCAGAGGGCCGTCATCGTTGGCGCGGGAAAAGGCAATCGGGCCGTCGATCCGGGCGATGCCGTCCGATTCGTCGTACACCAGCTTTTGCCCGGTCAGCTGGGTTTTGCCCTGCGTCACCCGCACCGTGCCCTGCGTGGGGGCGGACGTGGCTTCCACGGCGCAGCGGCTCAGGCGGTCTGTTTTGCCTTCGGGCGGATTTTCAAGGAATCGGGCGGTTCCGGCACTGGCTTCAATTCTTCCGTCACTGCCTTCCTGCCCTTCCGGTACGTCTTTCTGGGTCACCAACGCCAGCGGCACGCGGATCACGTTCTGGTCGATGGTGATCTGAATCCCGCCCGTCCCTGTCTCGCTAAATACGAGCAACGTCGGCGCGTCTTCCGGCTCATCGTCTTGCCGCGAGCAGATGGTAAAAATGCCCGTTTCATCGGTGGTTCCGGTTCGCACGATGCGAATGCGGCGTTCCTTGCCGTCATCGCCCTTGCGTACTAGTTCCAAGGTGGCGTTTTCGGATTGGGCGGCGGATTCGGTGTCAGGCGCGGGCTGGGTCTCGGTAGGTTGAGGCTCGGCGGGCTGGGTGGGTTGAGCCGGGGTAGGTTGAACTGGGGTAGGCGGTGGGGGCGTTGGAGCCGTCGTTTGGGCATTGACGCCCCACGTCAGGGCGGCCCCCAGCATCAGGGTCAGGCCGAGGCCCACTGCCGGAAGCCGTTTCATGGGCATCAGCTTACCGCCGATGTTCTACGGATTCCGGCCCAATTGGTCAATTCGCCCAAGACGTTCATTCCGAGTCAGCCGGACATTACTGCTCGCCGCGCAGCTTGAATTGCTCGGCGGGAATCTTGTAAGTGCTGTTCAGACCACGCACGCGGGCCAAGTCGGTACGCTGCTCTAGGTAGCCGCTGGCCGGGGCCTTCACGGTCACTTTGCTCTTGCTGTCTACGCTCACGGCGTTGCCCACCACGTAAGCCACATTCTTTTTGTCGTCGTAAAACACAGCGTCGCCGGTGGTGGTCAGCGTGCCCTGCACCAGTTTCACGCCGCCGCGCACGTACAGAGTTTTGGCTTTGGTCAGCACGCGCACTTCCTGTCCGGTCATGACCAAAGCCTTCTGGGTGCCTTTGGCGGCGCGGGTCAGGCTGGGGGTGCCGGTCAGTTGGGCCAGTTCGCGGTCTTCGTCAAAGACCAGTTTGTCGGCCTTGCCCGTTTGCGTGCCGTTGCTGAGGCCTACGTTGCCCGTACTCGTCGAAACGTTGTTGTCTACGTCAAGGCTCATCTGGCCCGCCGTAATGCTCACCGTGTCGCCGTCTTCTTTGTTGGCAGGCTGAAAGGTGGCGCTGGCATTGCCGCTCAGCACGCCCTGCCCGGTGGATTCGCTGTAGGCCAGTGCCGTGCCCTTGGCGCTCAGGCGGCCCCGCGTGACCTGCACCGTACCCGTAAAATTGGCGGTGCGCTTGCCCTTGGCCTCGATCAGCGCGGTTCCGGCGGGCGCGGCCAACACCGCCTGACTGGCCTGAATTTGCAGGGTACTCACAGTGGCTTTTACAGGGTTGCCACTGAAGGTCAGCGGCCCATTGCGCAGATCGCCGCGCGGCCCGCCCTGAATGGTAATGATGCGCTTGTTCGTATCGGCCTGAGCCGCCGCCAGCGTGACGCCCAGCAGGCCCATCAAGAGCAGGTTACGGTTCAGTTTGGCGGTCTTGGTAGTGAAGTTGGTCATGGTGTAGCTCCTTAGGTAAGTTTGGGTTTAGAGAAGCAAAGCTGGAATTACAGGGGAATCCGTTTTCCATCCCGGCAAGTTTCGGTGGCGTCCAGATTGGCTGAATAGCTGGAGTTGTCGTTGTCAGAGTCTTCGATAACAAACTGAAAGCTCATGCGGATTTTTGCTACACGCCCCGTAACATTGGGGGAATCAATGGTTGCCAGAGGAGCCGTGAAACCGTAGCCCTGCTCAATCTTGATCGGCTGCGCGGCATTTCCAGTCAAATCCAAGTCGGCGCACTGGGCCACCAGCGTGATTCGGGCCTTCTGGGTGGTCATGTTGTCCTGACTGTCTATGGTCAGGTCTGGGGCAGTCAAGGTGGCGTCCAGCGTCTCGCGCCCGGTGTAGATGCCTGCCGCATTTTTCTCGCGTAGCAGCCGTTGCCCGTCCGACAGCCCGCTCAGACGTGTTTCGCCCGCTACCGGATCACTGCTCACGTTGGCGGCACGGAACCGCCACACCGCGCCCTCATCCCGCGCCGGATACAGCGACAAGGCCACGCCCGACAACTTGGCCCCTGTTCCGGCCCCAGCTTGGCTCCCGCTGGGCAAGAACGCGAAGATCAGCGCGAACAAGACCAGCGCCGTCAGCGTCCACAACCCGGCTCTCAGCACGCAGGCACTCTACCGTCAGACCCTCATGAGAGTGGTGGGGCCAGCCTGACTGAGGGTGAGACTTGGGGGGTGGAGGCGATGTGGTAGGCAAACTTGGAAGGTGAACCCCCCACAACCCACTACCCTGTCTGGGTGATCGACACCCACTGCCACCTCGACTACCTCGACGATCCCGCCTCGGCACGCGGCGAACTGGGCCTGACCGGACTGGTCTGCATCGGTGCGAGTGTGCAGCACGCCCGCAACGCGGTTAAACTGGCCGAAACCCTGCCCGGCGTGTGGGCCACCGTAGGCATTCATCCCGGCGACAGTGCCGAAGACAGCCCCGAAGCGCGGGCCGAACTGGAAGCGTTGGCCCTGCATCCCCGCGTGGTGGGTATAGGCGAAAGCGGGCTAGACGACTACTGGGACGACACGCAGCGGCCTGCGCAAATGGCGGCGTTCGACTGGCAACTGGACTTGGCGCGGCGCGTGGGCAAGCCGCTGGTGATTCATACCCGCGACAAGGCCGGGGCCGACTCTGCCCATCTGGGCGTGATGGACATGCTGAGAGGCTGGCCCGACGTGTCCGTGATCTTGCACTGCTTTAGCGGGCATGCGGGGCTGCTGCACTTTGGGCTGGAACGCGGCCCACACACCTACTTTGGCTTTGCGGGCAATACTACCTACAAAACGGCCCGCGAGATTCAGGCCGCCGCCCAAAATATTCCGCTGGGCCGCATGCTGCTGGAAACCGACGCGCCGTTTCTGGCCCCCGTGCCCAAGCGTGGCAAGCCCAACCGCCCCGGCTACGTGCGCCACACGCTGGAATTCATCGCGGCTCTGCGTGACCTAGACCCAGATGAACTGGAGCGAATCACCGACGCCAACGCCGAACGGGTGTATGGGATGTATGCCACCCCCTCCGCCGGATAGACTCGGTACATTCTTCACAGCGGTTTCAATTCAGCAGCGATCAGGACGGCGGGTGCTGACGCCCCGGCTCAGAGTTTTTTCCACTTCCCACTTTCTAGAGGAGTCCCCCCATGTTCGACGAATTTCAAGTCAATGACCTGCTGGCCCCCGATGAACGCCTGATTCGCCAGAGTGTGCGGGCCTACTGCGACGCCGAACTGATGCCCGAAATTGCCGAGTGGTGGGACAGCGGCGACCTGCCTGTGAAGGAGCTGATGCAGCAGTTTGGCGGCATGGGCCTGCTGGGGCCGACCACGCCCGAACAGTACGGCGGCGCGGGCGTCAGCTACAGCGCTTACGGCGCGATGATGTACGAGCTGGAGCGGGTAGACAGCGGCCTGCGGAGTGCGGCCAGCGTGCAGGGCAGCCTTGTGATGTTCCCCATTTTTACCTATGGCGACGATGAACAGCGCGAACGCTATCTGCCGGGGCTGGCGTCCGGTGAACTGATCGGCTGCTTTGGCCTCACGGAACCCGACGGCGGCAGCGACCCCGGCGCGATGCGAACCCGTGCGCGGCTGGACGGCAACGAGTACGTGCTGAACGGCTCCAAAATGTGGATCACCAATTCGCCCGCCGCAGATTTGGCGGTGGTGTGGGCCAAAGACGATGAGGGCGTCATTCGCGGGTTTATCGTGCCCACCGATGCGCCGGGGTTTCATGCCCCCAAAATTACCCGCAAGATGAGCCTGCGGGCCAGCGTGACCGGGGAAATCGTGCTGGAAGATTGCCGAATTCCGGCGGCAAACCTGCTTCCCGGCAGCGGCGGCCTGAAATCCCCGTTGTCTTGCCTCACTTCGGCCCGGTTCGGCATTGCTTGGGGCGCACTGGGCGCACTGGAAGCCGTGCTGCAAACCGCGCTGGACTACACGGGCAGCCGCACCACCTTCGGCAAACCCATTGCCGGACGCCAACTGGTGCAGGACAAACTGGTACGCATGGCAACCGATCACAGCACGGGCCTGCTGCTGGCATGGCGCTTGGGCCAACTGAAAGACGCGGGCCGCATGAACTTTGCACAGGTCAGCATGGCGAAGCGGAACAACGTGCGCGTGGCCCTGACGGGCGCTCGCCTTGCCCGCGAACTGCTGGGCGGCAACGGAATTACCACCGAATATCCAGTCATTCGCCACATGTTGAACCTAGAAACAGTGGACACCTACGAAGGCACGCACGACATTCACACGCTGATTGTGGGGCGGCATCTGACGGGAGTGGGAGCGCTGGAGTAAAACCCGTGAGTGGTGAGTGGGAAAGGCTAGATGCGGTTGTCTGTTGCGTCCCCGACCAGCTTTTCCCACGATCCACCTTCCACGATCTAGGATCCAACCTACTGACCACTCACCACGTCCCACTCACAGATTTTCACCACCAGCCCCGCCGCTTGAAGTAAAACGCCAGCGCCCCGCCTACCAGCGCGAAGCTGGCCCACGCCATCGCGTAACCGTATTTCCACGGCAATTCCGGCATCTGCTCGAAGTTCATGCCCCACACGCCCGCCAAGAAAGTCAGGGGCAAAAAGATGACGCTCACGGCGGTCAGGGTTCTCATGACCTCGTTCATGCGCTGGCTTTGCAGGCTCAGGTGCAGCGATAGCAGGTTGGTCAAGCTGTCGCGCAAGCTGTCTAGGCGGTTGCTGGCCCGCGAAAAACTGTCTTGGGCGTCGCGGTAGCGCACCAGATCGGCGGGGGTGCCCTCGGCGTGCCTGCCCAGCAGCGCGGTGGCTTCGCGGCCATCGGTGGCGAGGCGGCGGGCCTGTGCCAGCAGGCGTTTCAGGTCAAAAATGGCGGCCACCGGGTTTTGCCTCTGGCTCCTGAAAACCCGTTCTTCTAGGGTTTCACTGCGGCCCTCCAAGGTGTCGGCCAGCGTAAAAAACGTATCGGCGGTGTGATCCAGCAGTTCATAGGTGATTTCCTGCGCCGTGTTCACACTCTCGCGGCCCACGAGAGGCCACACCTGCCGCAGGGCGTGCGTGCCGTGCGTACTGAGGGTCACGACGGCGCTGGGATAAATAAACGCACTCAGGCGCTCGGTGAATTCGTCGGGTTCTTCGGGCTTTACGAAGCTCCGCACCGTGATGAAAGTGTGTTCGGGATACTGTTCGGCGCGAGTCCAGTGGCCCTGTTCCAGCGCGTCTTCGAGGGCCAATTTGTTCATCGGGAAGGCGGCCCTCAGTGCGGCGAGTTCGCCATCGGTCACGTCCTGCACATCCAGCCAGAGATCCTGCGTTTCTCCGGCCCACTCGAACGGGCTGCCGTCCAGCCGCTTGGCTTGAATCATGCACACAGGGTAGTGGAGTGTGGATCGCGCAACGTGGGAAAGACTGTCGGGGAAAGATAAACTCTGGTTGTCGCGCTGTCTTTGCGTACGGGCCACACGCCACGATCCCCAATCCCTTACCCTACCTACCAATGAACACATGGGCTTGGGTGGCACTCGGCGGCGCGGTGGGCGCGGTGGCCCGCTACGGCGTGGCGTTGGCCTTCGCGCCATTGGCTGCCCGCGCAGGCTTTCCGCTGGGCATTCTGGTCATCAATGTGCTGGGATCGTTCCTGCTGGGCCTCACGGTGGCCCTCGTCGGGCGCGGCGTCTGGCCCGAAGTGGCGCGGCTGGCCTTCGGAACAGGCGTGCTGGGGGCATTTACCACCTTCAGCACCTTTAGCGTAGATGTGGATGAATTGCTGGGGCGCGGGGCAGGTGCGGCGGCGTTGGCCTACGCGCTGGGCAGCGTGCTATTGGGCGTATTGGCGGCAGTGGCGGGGCGGGTGTTGGGGGGCAGGCTGTAAGTTGGGGTGGAAGGTGAACCCACCCGTTGCTGGCGCAACGCCCCCCCTCGGAGGGGAGCACTAAAAGCTGTTGCGCTCCCCTTTAAGGGGGGTCCCCTTTAAGGGGGGCTGGCTGCGAAGCAGAATGGGGGGTTTACACGCAGCCTACACGCTGTTATCCCTGACCAAAGTCCAGATGAATCACCCCCCACGCCTTTCCCACTCACTACTGACCACCCACCACTTCCCGCCGCTATAGTCTAGCGGCACACGCCATGACCGGAAAAAAACGCCGCACCAAAACCGAACCCACCCGCCCGCCCGAGCAGTTTTTAGACTTGGCCGACGTGCTGACCTATGTGGGTCAGGTCATTGCGCGGGGCGTGCCGGGGGCGATTTGGGTGCGGGCCGAAATTGCCAGCCTCACAGACCGCCGCCACCTGTACATAGACCTCGTGCAACTGGGCGAAGAGGGCGAAATTGCCAAATGCCGCGCCACCGTTTGGGCACGCGAACGCTTCGCGCTGGAAGGCAAGTTTCGCCGCGCTACCGGGGGCACCTTCACGGCGGGCCTGAAAGTGCTGCTGTTCTGCACCGCCGAATTTCACCCGCAGTACGGCTTCTCGCTGAATGTGCTGGATGTGTCGCCGGAATTTACGCTGGGTGACGCTGCCGTGCGGCTGGACGCCCTGCGTGAACAGTTGGTACGCGAAGGCGTGTACGGCCTGAACCGCCTGCTGTCCGCGCCCACCGATTTTGGCCGCGTGGCCGTCATCAGTCCGGAAGGTGCGGCAGGCTTGGGCGACTTTCGGCGCGAGACAGACCCTTTGGAAGCCGCTGGCGTCGTGGAGTTTATCTATCTGGAAGCCACATTTCAGGGCCGCGACGCATCGGGCAGCCTGACGCGGGCCATTGCACAGGCGCGGGCGGCCCACGCAGAAGCCCCGCTGGACGCGCTGGTGGTCATCCGGGGCGGCGGGGCCGTGACCGATCTGGCGTGGCTGAACGATCTGGACGTGACCCGTGCGCTGGCCACTTTTCCGGCCCCCGTGATCACTGGACTGGGCCACGCCCGCGACGATACCTTGCCCGACGAAGTGGCCCACACCCGCACCGACACGCCCAGTAAGGCCGCCGCCCTGATCGTGGGCGTGGTGGCCGCCGCCGCTGCACAGGCCCAAGTTGATGCCCGCAGCATCCGCGCCGCTGCCCGCGACATTTTGGTAGACGCTGCCGCCGCCGCTGAATGGGCGCTAGACCGCACCCGCACCGCCGCCCTGCGCCAAGCCGACGCCGCCCACGCCCACACCGACGCCCTGATGCGCCAAGCGTTGGGCCTCACGCCCGCCCGCACGCTGCAACGCGGGTACGCGCTGGTACGCGACGCGGCAGGCCAACCCATTACCCGCGCCGCCCAAATTGGCCCCGGCGAACGGCTGAGGCTGGAGTTTCAGGATGGGGAGCGGGATGTGGTGAGTGGATCGTAGAACGTGGATCGTGGTGAGATGAACTGGAGTTCTTTGGTTATTTCCAAAGCTCAAGACCAAGAACTCTGACGCCTACGCCCGTCCACTCTTTTCCCACGATCTACGATTCACGTTCTACTCCCCCTCCACAATCTCCCGCTCCTCATCGCTGATCCAGTCGCTCCACGATCCGGCATACAGGCGATTGCCTGCGCCCAGCGGCACGCCTGCCAATTCGCGGGCCAGCAGATTGGGCGTGGCACTTACGCCGCTGCCGCAGTAGGTGATAGTGGGGGCATCAGCAGCGTTCAGGCGCTCGGCCTGCTCTGGCCCGCCCCGGAACGTGCCCGCCGGAGTCAGTGCGCCCGTCCAGTCGCGGTTCACGGCTCCGGGGATGTGTCCAGCTTTCTTGTCGATTGGCTCGGTTTCGCCCCGGTAGCGGGCCGGAGCGCGGGAATCGATCAGCAGGGTGGCGGCGTCGCGGGCCTGCACATCCTGCGCGGTAGCCACCAATTCGGGGCGTACATGGGGCGTGAAGGTGGTGGGCGTGACCGGAGCCTCATCGGTGGTGGCCTCTCCACCTGCCGCCAGATACGCGGGCCAGCCGCCGTCCAGCACATACACCTCGGCGTGCCCCAGCCAGCGCAGCAGCCACCATGCCCGCGCCGCATAAAAGCCTTGCCCAGTGCTGGGGTCGTCGTAAGCCACCACGATGCTGTCGTTGCCGATACCCGCCGCGCCCAGCCACGCCGCCAAGTCTTGCGGGTCGGGCAGAGGATGACGGCCACCCGCCCCGTCCGGCTGCACTGGGCCGCTCAGGTCGGTTTCTAGGTCGGCATACACCGCGCCCGGAATGTGGCCGCCCATGTAAGCAAAGCGCCCCACCAACGGGTCAGACAAGGCGTAGCGGCAGTCCAGCACACGCACATCGGACAGACGCTCCAGCAGCCACGCCGCAGACTTGAGGGGAGAGGGCAGGCCAGAAGTAGGCGCGGCGTCGGTCATGTCCGCTAGCCTACACCGGTGGAGACATGAGACAAAAACAAAAAATCCGCCCTGCTCGGACGGTGATAAAACAAATATAGCGTGCTATGCAGGCGGTGTCAAACCGTTGCGGTAGGTTTGAAAAACGCCGTTCCACACGGCAAAACTACCAAGCCCACATCCAACTCCATGCATAAGGGCGGCCCCTCAAGAAAGACCGCCCGGCTGCTTTTCCCAGATTTCGGCCTCAGCGGGCCACTTCCACCGCTCGGCTTTCGCGTACCACCGTCACTTGCACCTGTCCGGGGTATTCCATGTCCTGCTCCACCCGTCCGGCAATCTCGCGGGCCAGCAGGGTCGCCTGCGCGTCGGTCACTTTGTCGGGCTGAACGATCACGCGCACTTCCCGGCCCGCCTGAATGGCGTAGGCCTGCTGCACACCGGGGAACGACACCGCGATCTGTTCCAGTTGCTCCAGACGGCGCACATACGATTCCAACTCCTCGCGCCTCGCACCGGGCCGGGCCGCGCTGATGGCGTCGGCGGCGGCCACCAGCACCGAGTACAGCGTTTCGCCGTTTTCCGGGTCGTGGTGGTGGGCAATGGCGTCAATCACGTCAAAGGGTTCGCCAAAGCGTTTGGCAAGGTTGATACCGATTTCCACGTGTG
Organism: Deinococcus puniceus; assembly: GCF_001644565.1. Lineage (NCBI taxonomy): Bacteria > Thermotogati > Deinococcota > Deinococci > Deinococcales > Deinococcaceae > Deinococcus > Deinococcus puniceus. Next base: position 529,390 of record NZ_CP011387.1, read on the forward strand.
TGCCGTCTATTTCGCGGTCAATGCTCTTGCCCACGTCGTGCATCAGGCCGGCGCGGCGGGCCAGCCCAGCGTCCAGCCCCAGTTCGTCGGCCATGATGCCCGTCAGGTGCGCCACCTGCACCGAGTGTTTCAGCACGTTCTGGCCGTAACTGGTACGGAAATACATCCGGCCCAGCAGTTGCACCAGCCCCGGCTTCAGGCCCACCACGCCCGCCTCGATGGCCGCCTCTTCCCCCTGCGTATGGATGAATGTTTTCATCTCATCCTGCGCCTTATGCACCATTTCTTCTATTCGGGTGGGGTGAATACGGCCATCGGCCACCAATGCGTCTAGCACGTGCTTGGCCACCTCGCGGCGCACCGGATTGAAGGAACTGAGGATCACGGCTTCGGGCGTGTCGTCGATAATCAGATCCACACCCGTCAGGGCCTCGAATGCCCGGATGTTGCGGCCCTCGCGCCCGATCAGACGGCCTTTCATGGCGTCGTTGGGAATCGGCACCACGCTGACGCTCAGGGCCGCGCTCGTTTCGCTGGCGCTGCGCTGAATGGCCTGCGCGATCACTTGCCGCGCTGTGCGTTTGGCGTCCCCGGTGGCCCGCTCCAGCATCGTCTTGATCCGCAGGGCTTTTTCTTCTTCCAGCTCGGCGTCCAGGCGGCTCAGAATCAAGTCGCGGGCCACCTCATGCGTCAGGCCCGCCACCTCATACAGCTTCAAATCCACCTGACGGCCCCGCTCGGCAAGGTCGGCTTCCTGACCTGCCAAGATCCGCAACTGGCCTTCCAGCCGTTCTTCCAGCGAGTCCAGCTTGTCGCCTCTGGCGTCCAGTTGCTCGGCCCGGCGGTTCAGGCGCTCGATTTCGCGCTTCAGCTCCTCGCGTTCGCGGCGGTTTTCCTGTCGGTCTGCGGCCAGGGCCTCGCGTTCCCGCGCCGAATCCTGCTTGATCTGGGCACGTTCGGCGTCCAGCCCGGCCCTGAGGCCCGTGAGTTGTTCTCTTCTGGCGGCTTCCTGCGCGGCTTGTGCGGCCTCACGTTCACCCGCTTCCTGAATTCGTTTGCTGGCGTCCTGTCTGGACTGGTCTGCTTGCTCGCGCACCTGCCGGGCTTCCGTTTCTGCCTGCCCCCGAATGCGCTCCGCTTCTGCACGTGCTTCCCGCAACAGCCGGTCATCAATCTCGGCCCGTTCTTTCAGGCCGCGTGACTGCCCCGCGAAAAACCCGCCGACCAATCCCCCCAGGAGCGCCAAAATGACGTACAGCATGGTCATGATGGCTCCTTTTGTCCTTTGTTCATAGGATGATGTATGGGGCGTCAGTTGTCGGCTGACCTCCGTCTACACCATATGAAAAGTGATGAGGGTGGAACTGTTGTGCCCTGCGTGTTCCGGCGTCCAGCCCGACAGAATCAGGCTCTAGCCAACGCGAACCGCTCGCATCAGAAGTGCCTTAAGAACAAGGTGCATTCAGAGAGAAACGTTTCGCCCCAGCAGTCTAGCCCCAAAGTCGCCTGACCCCCGCGCTACACCCGGTTCACTTGTGAAATTTTGTAATCGGCGGCCAGCCCGTGCCGCTAGGATGGGGCAGCAAAGAGAGAAGGCCGCACCTCAAACTTCGGCGACCTTCCCTGTTCAGAACTGGATTCTTGTGGGCCAACTCGGCTATTTCAGCGTTTCACCAAAGTAATTCAGCATGTCGCGCCGGGCGTCACGGCTGGCCTGCGTGTTGGCAATCTTGCCCTCGGCCAGCAGGAATCCATGCGGTTCGCCCTGATACACGCTCAGCTTGAAAGGCTTGTTGGCCGCGTCCAGCTTCTGGGCGTAGCTGTAAATACCCGCAATCGGGCTGGGCTGGTCTCTGGTGCCGTGAATGATGAGCATTGGCGCAGTTAGGTCGCCAATGAGGGCGGTGGGCGTTTGCGGCTTCAGCGCCGTGCCGCCCTGATCGGGGAAGCCGTACCACGCCACTCCCGATTTGAAGGCCTTCATCTGCGGCAGCAGCAGCATGGTGTAGCGTCCGCCCGCGCAGAATCCGGTCAGGCCTACCGCATTGATATTCACGTCTGGGCGCAGCGCCAATGCCTTCAGGCCGTCTTCCACCAACGTTTTTACGGTGGCGTCGCTGGGTTCCGGCTCGAAGGTCTGCCAGCCCAGCGCCAGCGTCACGTATCCGGCGGCGGCCATCTCGTCTACCAAATCGCGGTAGCCCTGCTCCAAGCCCCGGAAGGAATGCAGCAAAATCACGGCGGGCCGCCGGGTAGCTGGCGTGGTAGCGGCAGGAGCGGCCAGATAGCTTTTGTAGGCTTTGCCGCCGCTCAGCACGTCTAGATTCTGCCCTTCCGAAACGGCAACGGTGGTCGGGGTGGCAGTGGGCGTCGTCGTTTGGGCCGCCCCCGGCTGCGTGAGGGCGAGCGAGATCAGGGCCAATGCAGGCAGCGCGTGCTTGAGCATAGGTAAATCCTCCCAGTTGCTTAGCTGTGTTGCTTTGTATGTGCCTCTACCGTACCCAATGTGTGGCCTTCCCCGTGTCTGCTGCCGTGCAGAGTAAGCAAAGAATGAAGACCAACAATAAGTCGGGCCGCTTCCCCTAACAGGAAACGGCCCCACTTGAAAGTTCAGATTTGGATTACTTCTGAGCGTGTACCACGAGCTTCATCGGAATGGTGACTTCCGGGTGAGCGCGGTAGGCAATATCGTATTCGCCGATTTCCTTGACGGTCTTGGGCATTTCGATTTTGCGGCGATCCACGTCGAAGCCGAGGCGATCCAGGGCGTCAGCGACGTTGCCGTGCGTGACGGCTCCGTAGACTTTGCCTTCGCCAGCGCGAACGCTGATTTCCACGGCTACACCGTTGAGGCGGCTGGCGAGGTCTTCGGCCACGGCCTTCTCCTGCGCCTGAATCTTCTGGCGCGAGCGAAGGCGGGCTTCGAGGCTCTTCATGTTGGTGGTGGTGGCGGGCGTGGCCATTCCCTGAGGAATCAGCCAGTTGCGGGCGTACCCGGCCTTGACTTCCACAACGTCGCCCGTTTTGCCGAGGCGACCGGGTTCGAGAAGAATAACTTGCATGTCTCTTCTCCTTACTTCCGAACCAGTTTCTCGGTGTAGGGCAACAGCGCAAGTTGGCGGGCGATTTTAATCGTCTGCGCGATGCGGCGCTGGTGCTTGGCCGAGAGGCCGGTGCGGCGGCGAGGAAGAATTTTGCCCGTGTCACTCACGAAACGGCGCAACATCTTCACGTCTTTGTAGTCGGTGATTTCCAGTTCGCCAATGGAGAACGGGTCTACCTTGGGCTTGCGGGGGCGCTTTGGCCCCTTACCGCGTGGTTTGCGGTCAGCACTGTTCTGCGTCATAGGGATTCCTTGTGAAGCTCGTTTTAGAAGCCCCTGCTCGCCACACCGTCAGGTGAGGTTTAAAAAGGCAGGTCTTCTTCTTCCGGCGGAAAATCGTCGAGACCTTGATCAATATCCAAGCCGCCCGAACGGTTCCCCGAATTCGCTCCCCGACTGGCCGAAGCCGCTGCTGGGGGACGCGCCGTACTGCTCGTGGTCTGAGGACGAGGTGCGGCGGGGGTGGCTGCGGGACTGCCGGTGACGCCCGCGCCTCGGGACAGGGCTTCGACTCGCGTCGCCTCTATCTTGGTGCTGTTGCGCTTGTTGCCGTCTTTGTCTTGCCACGATTCGTTGACCAGTCGGCCTTGCACCAGTACCGGATCACCCTTGCGGAGATCTTTCATGGCTTCGGCCAGTTCACGCCAGAGCGTCATGTCGATCCAGTGGGTCTTTTCCTGCTTTTGCCCTTGCCGGTCATTCCACGTCTCGTTCACGGCGAGGCCGATGCCGAGTACCGCGTCTCCAGCGGGGGTGTAGCGCAGTTCGGGGTCACGTACAACGTTCCCGATGACAACCACTTCATTCATGCCGTTCTGCATTCGGACGCCGCCTCCAGCATCCTGCACGAGTTCCGGGGTGTAGCCGAGCTGCTCCATGCGGAGTGCCTTCACTTTCACCGCGCTGCGTTTGCCGCCTTCCGGCGCTTCCCACTGGCTGTAATCTAGGCTGCCTTCGACCATCACGGCGTCTCCGCCTTTCAGGTTGCGTTCGGCCTGCCACTCGGCGGGTTTGCCGAGAATAGAGACACGGTGATACCAAGGGAGTTTGCGCTCGCGTCCATCGGCTCCGACCACTTGGTCTTCTCCGGCGACAGTGGCTTCGAAGACTGCCACACCAGTTGGGGTGTACCGCAGTTCGGGGTCACGGGCGAGTGCGCCAATCAGGTAAACATGGTTCATGCCTCGGGCCATAACAGGTGCTCCTTTTTTGCTGGCTGATACGCGGGGCGTACCGTACTGGGGGCTTTAACGTTGCTGGCTGACCCTGCATATTCAATCGAAGAGCAGGTTGACTTTACTTTAACAAGTCCTGAGCGTTACGTCAATGGCGTAATGCCACTGGCTCGGCTTCAGGCTTTCTTCGTCTTCCACTCCGGGCGGTCTTTGACCACCAAGATACGGCGGACGTGATCGCGCAGGCGCAGGCTGGCGGCGATGTCCTTTTCAGGGTTGCCGTTGGCCTTGATGGAGTACATCAAGTAGTAGCCTTCGCGGTCTTTGTTGATGGCGTAGGCCAAGCGGCGGTTGCCCACATCGTCGAGGCTGGCGATTTCGGCCCCGGCCCCTTTCAGGGTGGTTTCGATGTACTCCTTCTCGATTGCCACTTGCTCGGCGCTCAGGTTGGGGTTCAGGATCAGGTTCAGATCGTAAGTATTCATAGTTCACCTCCTCGGTGTTGGGGAATGTGCGTGTTTTGCGGCTCTTTACAAACCACCAGACAGCGCAACTCACCACTTTACCAGAGCCGGGGCGGGGATGCCAGAGCCTAGCGGCATATCTGGCAGGCGGCAAGGCCAACGGGTAGGCTGGGGCATGACTGATCTTGTGCCAGACGTAGAACAACCGACTTCGGCCAGCACGAATGCCGCCCAAATTGATGCCCAAACAGATTCAGATGACGGTGGCACGTGGGTGGACGGTATCCTAGACATTCTGAAAGAAGCTGTGGAAGGCGGCACTCCCGGTCAGGGCACGGCTTTCTTAGACGGCACCAAAGCCGATGGCAGCGGCAATCACGGCCTCCTCGCCACGTTGGACTCCCTCACGGCAGCGCAGGCAAGTCAGGATGTCCACGGGTCTAGCATTGCTGGACACACCTTGCATACGGCCTACCATCTGGAAGTCATCGTGCGTTGGGAACGCGACGGAGACCGGGGGCCGTTCGATTGGCAGGGCAGCTTTGGCACCGGCCAAGTCACCGACGACGACTGGGATGAAGCCCGCGTGCGCCTACGAACGGCCTATGACGCCCTGTGCGCTTTTGCCCGCACGCAGGCCGCGCAACCCGTTACCGGAGACGCGGTGGGCGGCCTCGCTGGGGGCATGGCCCATGTCGTGTACCACCTCGGCAGCATCCGGCAGATGGTGAAGGCGCTGGGATAGGGATGGCAATCCGCGCCTTTAGGCCAGCCGACGCCGAAGCTTGGGCCGCCATTCAGAACGCGGGTCTAGGTCAGCCAATGACTGCCGAAGCGCTGCTGGCCGATGAAGCCCGCCGCAACCCAGCCCACTTCAGTCGCCGCTGGGTTTTTGAAGGGACTGGAGAGGTTCTGGGTGTGGCCCACCTGTATTTCTTCCCTTTCGATCCGCCCGGCTTCCTGCATGTGACCTTGCAGGTTCAGCCGTCAGCGCGGGGCAAAGGTGTGGGGAGTGCGTTGTGGGCGACTGTGCTGGAAGAAGCCCAGCAGCAAGGGGCAGCTTTGGCCGCCAGCGTGGACGACACCGATGCCGAAAGCCTGCGCTGGGCCACGCGGCGCGGATTTGTTCAGCACGCTCACCGTTTCGCCTCCGAACTGGATTTGACGGTTTTCGATGCCGCAGTCCACGCGCCTGCACTGGCAAATGCTCTAGCGCAGGGCGTCACGTTCACCGATCTGGCGGGGGCCGATGCGGCTACCGTTGACCGCTACTTGAATTTTTTTGCAGACCGACTGACCGAAACGCCCGATCTGGCGGGGCATCCCCGCTGGCCGCTGGCCCAAGTGCGAGAGATGCTGCGGCTGGACGGGACGCCCGATTTTCCCGCCCGCCCCGACTGGCTGATTTTGGCAATAGCCCCAGACGGCGAATGGCTAGGCACCAGCGCCATGATCGGTTTTGCCTCCCGGCCTTTCTTGTACAACGAACTCACCGCCGTTATTCCGGCTGCACGTGGGCGCGGCTTAGCCCTGCCACTCAAACTTCAGGCCATTGCCCGCGCACGGGAAGAAGGCTACGCGCTGATGAGAACCAACAACCTGTCTACCAACGCACCGATGCTGCGCGTGAACCGTCAACTGGGATTCGCGCCGCAGCCGGGGCGCTTCGAGCTACATCTGGGCGAGTTGAACTGATACGGGATCAAAAAGAGTTTCAAACAGGTGATGTTTCCCTCTCCACCTGTGGGACTCGCAGAGCTGCGGAGCAGAGAGGGGCGCTGCACAGCAGCGGGGTGAGGGGGCCACCGGGAGAGCAACCCCGCCCCATGACAAGAAATCATTTTAGTTTCGTGTGAGTTGTGCTGGAACGTAGAACGTGGACAAGGCGTGGCGGCTGATTCATCTCAGACTCGCCACGCCTTGTCTACAACCTATGTCCTACTCCCCCTATTTTTTCGCCCGCTTAAACGGATTCCAGCCTTTGGCGGGGGCTTCGGACGCTTTGGCCGGAGCAGGCACCGAGGGCGTGGGTTGCAGCGGCACACGCGGCGTCGCCATGCCGTGCCTTCCGGCGCGTTGGCCTGCTTCCAACACGGGCGGCGCATCTTCCAGTTCATGAAAACGTTCGTCTTGTGGGGTCTCGCCCATCGCCGTCAGCAGGGCGCGGCGAATGGCGTCGGCGGTGGGGCGGTCATGTGGGCGCTTGGCGAGGGCCAATTCTGCCAACCGCGACACGTTGCGGGCCACCTGTGGATTCAGATGAATCAAGGGCTGCGGAAAGCGGGTCATGTGCGCCACCATCAGTTCTTCGTAGGTATTGCCCGTAAAAGGGCGCTGGCCGCACAGTAGTTCGTACATCATGATGCCGAGGCTGTACACGTCGCTGGCCCCGCTGCTGCCCTCACCGTGATAGATCTCCGGAGCCATATAGAACGGACTGCCGCTGACTTTGCCGCCCTGAGACGTGAAATAGGTGTTCCCCAGATCGCCCAGCGACGCCCGGCCTTCACTGACGTACACGTTCTGGGTCTTCACGTCCTGATGCACCGCGCCCAGATGGTGCAGGTAGGTCAGGGCCGAGGCGATGTCGGCCAACAGGCGCATGCTGTCCTGAAGCGGCAACATTCTTCCCGGCTGGCGTGCCAAATGCTCGTTCAGTGCGCCTTCCGGGTAATAGCGGATAGCCAGAAACGACAGCGGCCCAAACGGAGTCCCCGCGTATCCCGGCACCAGATGAGGATGCCGGAATTGCAGCGTCAGACGCACCTCATTGCCAAAGCGTTCGGCGGCCTCATGCACGGCTAAGGTTTCGGCCAGCGGAATCTTGAGGGCCACCTCGCGTCCGTCGGCCCCCACGCCCAAGCGTACAAGCGACGTGTTGCCGCGCCCCAACGCTTGCAGCAGGGTGTAACCGGGAATAGAGATAGGTGTGGGTTCAGTCATGGGAGAGGGGAGAGCAGCCGTTTACACAGCGAACGTCGGAAGGACTCCACCTAAACGGGGCGGCAAATATGAACGCGGCTGCTGGCGTCAGTGTACCTGTAGTTCATCACGCAAATCTGTCGGACTGACCGGAGAACTTCATGAATGGGCGAGTCGGTGGGTGAGTGACAACGGGCAAAAGCAGGGGCCAGAACAGAGACTTTTCCCTGATCTGGCCCGCCTTCCGGGTTGAGAGTAGTTTGCTGACGCTTCAGCTAAAGCAGTTGGTTGGGCTTACTCGTCGTCTGCGCCTTCTTCGGCTACCCGTTTGCCTGCCATCCATTCCAGTCCGGCCCACATCAGGTCATCCAAATCGCCGTCCAGCACGTCGCTGGGGTTGTGCTTCATCAGGCCGGTGCGGTGATCCTTGATGTACTGCTTGTCCAA